>DAINQP010000060.1:0-21405 GCA_036742665.1 Vicinamibacterales bacterium
GCATTACCTGCGCGCGGACTTCTTCGAGCTCCGCCGCGCGGCGCTGCTCGGCCTCGGCCTTCGCCGCCGCCACGTCGGCTTCGAGCCGGACGCTCGCTTCCTGACGCGCGCGGGTGGTTTCCGCGCGCAGCTTGACGTCCGCCTCGCGGCGCAGGCGGTCGGTCTCGGCCTCCAGCGCGCGTGTCGCTTCCTGTTCGGCGCGCCACTCTTGCGCCTGACGCTGATGTAGCTGCTCGGCTTCGCGCTTTTCCTTCTCGAGCGCCTCGCGGACGGCATCAGCTTCCTGCCGCACCAGACTGAGCTCCTCTTCGAGGCGTGCGGTGGCTTCGGCGCGTACCCGTGCGACTTCCGCTTCGAGCGCACGAGCGGCGGCTTCTTCGGCCTGCCGGCGCACTTCTTCGGCCGAATCGTTGTTGCGCTGTGCTTGCGCCTGCTCGCGTTTACTCTCCTCAGCCTCAGCGCGGACTCGCGCCAGCTCTTCGTTCAAGCGTGCATCGGCCTCGGCCCTTACGCGGGCCACTTCCGATTCGAGCGCACGAGCGGCGGCTTCCTCGGCCTGCTGACGCGCTTCGATCTCGGCCCCCTCGCGGAGCAGCTCGATTTCCCGTTGCGTGTCTTCGTGAGCGCGGCGCGCTTCGGCGGCTTCCTTGCGCAGCCGTTCGAGCTCGGCGAGGAGGCCGGCTTCCGATTCCGCGCGGACGCGCGCGACTTCGCTCTCCAGCGCGCGGGCGGCCTCCTGATCGGCAACGTGGCGGGCTTCCTGGTCGCGCGTGTTGTCGTCGTGACGAGCCTGCTGCTCGAGCCGGGCGCGATCGGATTCTTCCCGTAGCCGGACAATCTCGGCGTTCGTTCGTGCGTCGGCTTCTTCGCGCACGCGCTGCACTTCGGCCTCGAGCTCGCGGGCCGCGGCTTCCTGGGCCGCCATGCGCGCTTCCTGCGTCGCCAGCTCGCGCAGGGTCTCGGTTTCGAGTTGCGTCTGCGCCTGGGCGAGTCGCGCTTCTGCCGCTTCCTTTCGAAGCCGATCGAGCTCGCCGCGAAGGCTGGCTTCCGCCTCCTCGCGGACGCGGGTGACCTCGCTCTCGAGGGCGCGGGCAGCGGCTTCGTGGGCAGCCTTGCGGGCGTGCTGCGCCGCGACGTCGCGCTGACGATCCGCCTCGCGCTGGGCCTGCTCTTGCGCGCGGCGGGTTTGCTCGGCTTCGACGCGGATGCGTTCGAGTTCCGTGTTGAGACTTGAATCGGCCTCGGCTTTGACGCGGGCGACTTCGGCTTCGAGCGCGCGAGCGGCCGCTTCCTGCGCGGCGCGCTGCGCTTCCTGCGCTGCAGCCTCGCGCAGCGTCTGGGTTTCGATCGCGCTCTTCGCCTTTTCGTGCTCCGCCTCCTGGCGGAGATGTTCGAGCTCGCCTTTCAAACGCGCGTCGGCCTCAGCGCGGATACGTGCGACCTCGGCCTCGACCGCGCGTGCGGCCGCTTCCTCGGCGGCGCGCTTGGCGTCCTGCGCGGCCTGCTCGCGGGCCTGCTCGGCGTCGCGCTGTGCCTGCTCCTGCGCGCGACGGGCCTCGTCGGCGTCTTTGCGAATGCGCTCGAGTTCGGATTTGAGACGGGCATCTGCGTCGCCGCGGACCCGCGCGACTTCGGCCTCGGCCGCGGCGGCGGCCACGTTCTCTGCGGCCTCACGCGCCTGGCGCAATTCAGCGTCTCGCGCCTTCTCGGCCTCGAGATGCGCTTGTTCTTGTGCCGCTCGCGCCGCCTCGGTTTCCTGGCGAAGACGTTCGATCTCGGCCTGGACCTTGGCTTCGGCCTCGGCGCGTGAACGCGCGACGTCGGCGGCGAGCGCGCGGGCGGCGGCTTCCTCAGCCGCTCGCTTGGCTTCGCGGGCGGCGGACTCCTCGTGGACGCGGCGCGCTTGTTCCGCCTCGACGCGCATGCGCTCCATTTCCGCCTGGATTTGCGCGTCAGCTTCCTGACGGACGCGGGCGAACTCCGCCGCGACCCGCGCGTCGGTCTCCGCTTTGACGCGCGCGACTTCTTCGGCAAGAGCCTTCGCCGCCTGCTCCTCGGCGGCCGCCTTCATCGCTTCGGCTTCGGCCTGGGCGCGCGCCATCTGTTCGGCTCGCTCTGATTCGGCTTCGGCCATCAGGCGCGCCATCTGTTCCTGGCGCGCCGATTCGGCCTCGGCCTGGATGCGGGCGAGCTGTTCCTGTCGCGTGGATTCGGCCTCGGCCTGCATGCGCGCGAACTGTTCCTGGCGCGCCGATTCTGCTTCGGCCTTGGTGCGACTGAGCTCCTCGGCGAGCGCAAACTCCGCATCGGTCTTGACGCGGCTGAGCTCGTTCGACAACTTTGCTTCGGCTTCCGCGCGCACGCGGGTGAGCTCGGCGTTCAATGCCTCGCGGGCCTCGGCCTCTGCAGCCAGACGCGCCTGGGCAACGGCGACGTCACGTGCGGCAGTGGCCTCGCGCTCGATCCGTGCCAATTCCGCGACGCGCTGCTCGGCGGCCTCGGCGCGCACGCGCTCGAGTTCTGCGGCGAGTTTGGCGTCGGCCATCGCCTGCACAAGGGCGATCTCCGCGGCGTGGACTTCCGGATCCACCGCGTCGTCGGCCGGCGGGCGGCGATCGCTCGATCGGGCTTGCGCGATGTGATCGATGGAGATGAGCAGTTCGTCGCTCTCTTCGCCGGCGTTCAGCGATGCGACCGTTTCCTCGAGCGACTCGTGCGTGTCGCTTTCAATGCTGAGCGCGTTCACCTGCAGTTCGTCGGCGACGAGATCGTCGGCGATGAAATCGATCTGAGTGATTCCCTCGGCTGGGGACGTGGCGGACAGCTCGTAGGCGGGCACCGGGAATTTCTCGGCTGGAAGCGCGGCGATCGCCTCGACAGGGTGCGGTAGGGGAGCGGCGGCCCTGGCTGCCTGGGGTGGCGCTGGGGCTGCGACTGATGGTGCCGGTGCCGCAGCACTGCGAGGACGCGCTTCCTGGGCGCGGCCGACCATCGCGTTGATCTGTTGGGCGAGTGTCGCGCGATCGCAGCTCCGCAGCGACGGCAGCGTCATCCGCTGCGGGACGGCGGGCGCAATCGTCGAACGCAGGTGATCGAGCACGCGATCGCGGTGTTTTTCCGAGACCGATTCGCTGAACAGGACCACGTCCGGCGTCTGCCGGTTGATTGCGACGACGGCCGCGTAGGCCGACGACACCAGCATCAGCTCCGCCCCGAGTTCGTCGCGCACGAACTGACGGATCGCTTCCGCCTGAGACCCCTCCGGCTCGATGGCGAGCACACGGGCGATTTCAGCTTGTGTGTTCAACGGCATCCCGAGGTCCTACCTGGTCCCACGTCGCCGTTGCCGGAGTGATCCGGACGTACGACGGGATGACACTTTTCGCAATCGATGTGCCACGAATGTTCGCCACCCGCGACGACCGTAAGTACATCAAAGGCCTGACGTTGCGAGCCCAACCTCGCGTCCGCCCAATGATCTGGATCCACCACTGCATCACGATCCTGTCTGGTCGCTGACGTTCTTGCGCGTGGGGATCGTGATGATCGATGCAGTCGTGTGAAGCGCGATCCATCCGATGCCATCTCCGCCCCTGAGGGATCTATCGGCAGCACAGGCCGAATCCGCATTCTCAATTACGCCTCCTCAAGTGGGCGCACGTCATCCTCGATAGCTTGACGTCGATGCAGCAGGAGATTGAAGGGCTGCGCAATACGGCTCCCGCGCCGGCGTTGGGCAAGGACTTCAGCTTTCAGTTCACCTACGAGCACAACGCGGCAAGGGCGGCAAAGCAGGACTCGTCCTATCGCTACGCGGCGCTGCCGCCGGAGATCGATCTCTCACGTAGAGGCGAGTATTTAGAGTCGCCTGCATAGAGCACCATTCCTGGTCTGGGCATCCCCGGCGGTGCCGCATCAGTCACGATCAAAGCGAGCCGCGTGGAATGGGGCGTGACGATTCCGGTGATGAGCCGCAACCGCGAGAACGCGGTCGCATTTCTCGCCCTGCTGCTCGGACCAGCCGGTCGCGACGCGCTGACCACCAACGGTCCCACGCCGGTATTGCCTGCTCAGGTGACAGCGCAAGACTACGATCGCGTGCCGCGCTCGGTTCGCAGTCTGACAACGCACGCCTCACGATAGAATCGCGCTCGACGTGACGTTGTCGCCCGGCACACGGCTCGGCCCGTACGAGATCTCCGCGCAGATCGGCGCGGGCGGCATGGGTGAGGTGTATTGCGCGACCGACACCAATCTCAAGCGGCAGGTCGCGCTGAAGGTGCTGCCCGCGGCGCTCGCGACCAACGCGGAGCGGCTCGCTCGATTTCAGCGCGAAGCCGAAGTGTTCGCCTCGCTGAACCATCCGCATATTGCCGTGCTCTACGGTCTGCAAAGGACGGCGGTATCACGGCGCTGGTGATGGAACTCGTAGAAGGGCCGACACTCGCGGATCGCATCGTCGAGGGTCCGGTCCCCTTTCACGCCGAGCGGCGGTCGGCTGAACCCCGCTCAAGAACGCGAGCTGTTCGAGATTGATGACTATCCGGTGCATTTCGACGTGTCGGCGGACGGAACCAGGTTCCTGATCCTGCGTCGCGAGCCGCAGCCCGCCGGCGCGATGCCGGGCCAGGTGCATCTCGTCGTCAACTGGCAGGAAGAGCTGAAGCGGCTGGTGCCGTGATCACGCCGTGTCCACCGGCGTGCAGCTGCTCAACGTGATCAACACGCCGTTCGAGCACGGCTCGTTGATTGATGTAGCCCTTGTCGGTGATCTCACCAGCATCGATAGACGGCGGGTGTTCGAGCACGAGCAGCCGCTTCGGCGCCATCGAGGTGCCAGCGTCGGCTTGGAGCGAGGCGAGCGCCTCGTGAAGCCTCGAAAAGACCTCCGCCTCGCCCAGGCTATGCGCCGTAGCGGCGTTGAGCCAGACCAATGCGCCGACTTCGGTGCGGTCGTGGCCGGTGATCACCGCGTCCTGCACGAGCGAGTTGCACGCGGCAATGAGCCGGACCCGGACTGCGCCGGCGTGGACCCACGTGCCCGACTGCAGCTTGAAGTCCTCGGCGACGCGTCCATCGAACACCAGCCCCTTCGCTGGATCATCGGGGTCGAGCAGCCGCATTGCATCGCCGATCTTATAGAAGCCGTCCTCGTCGAACGCGGCGCGCGTGAGATCGTCGTTTCGGTAGTAACCGGGCGTCACATTCGGTCCGCGGACGCGGACTTCGAGCTTGCTACCGGATGGCAGCAGCTTCAACTCGATGCCTGGTGCCGGATTGCCGATCACACCCGCGCGGTCGATCGGAAAGTGGACGATCGCGGCGAGCGGCGCTGTCTCGGTGGCCCCCCATCCCGACAGCATCACGGTGCGGCCAGTTCGCTCCGTCGGTATCAGGGCATGCAGGCGGTCGTAGAGATTCTGCGGCAAGGCCGCGCCGGCGTAGAACATCGCGTCGAGCGCGGAGAAGAACGATCGCCGCAGCGGCTCGTCGGATTCGAGCAATGGCAGCAGCAGATCGTAGCCGCGCGGCACGTTGAAATAGACCGTCGGCGAGATCTCACGCAAGTGTCGCGCTGTGGTGGCGATCAGATCGGGTGTCGGCTTGCCGCCATCGATATACAGCGTTCCGCCGTTGCGCAAGACGATATTGAAGGTGGCGTTGCCGCCGAAGGTGTGATTCCACGGTAGCCAATCGCACAGCACCGGCGGCGCATCCTCGAGAAACGGCCACGCCTGCGCCCAACTTTGCTGGTTCGAGCAGAGCATGCGCTGTGTGTTGATCACGCCCTTCGGAGCGCCGGTCGATCCCGACGTGAACAGAATTTTCGCAACTGTGTCGGGGCCGATAGCGGCAAAGGCCTCGTCGATGCGCGCGTGGTGCTCGTTCTCGAGCAGCGCCGCGATCGGGGTCGCTGATGCGCCGACCGCTCCCAGCGCCGTTTGGAACTTCGCCGCATCGTCGGTGAACACCAGCCCGGGCTGCAGCAGCTCGAAGATCGCTGTGAGCTTGGCGTGATCGCTCGACATCAGTGAGTACGCCGGCGAGATCGGCGCTACTGGAACACCGGCGTGCATCGCGCCGAGCGTGAGCAGCGCATGGTTGACCGAGTTGTCTGACAGGATCGCGACCGGAGTGGATCCGGTCAGTCCGCGAGCGAGCAGCGAGCCGCCGATACGGCGCACGGCGTCGAGCGCATCGCGGTAGGTGACGGTGCGCCAATCGTCGCCAGAGCGCTCAGCCACAAACGTGCGGTCCGGCGCGGTGACCGCCCACTGCACCAGCCACTCGCCAACGGCGCGTGCGATCGGACGCAGCGGTTCCGGCGATCGCAAAATTGCCGAGCCATCGCCGCGCCGCTCGACCTCTACTTGTGCGGGCGCAAACCGGGGACCCATGACTACACCGGACATCGCCGGCGGATTATACGTGCGTCTCGCTGCATAATGTCGGCTATGTCCCGATTCCGCTTCGCCCATATCGCTCTGACCACATCTCTCGCGACCATGGCGCTCACCGTACTGGCGCAGCAGGCGAAGACGCCGCTGCCATCGGCGGCCTGCGCCAGCTTGCAGGGGTTGTCGGTTCCCGCGTCAGCGATCGCCCTTCCCACAAACGGCGCGGTCGTTCAGACGGCTGTCGTGGTCACCGCCTCCGAGCAGGGCAACGTCAACGGCGACTTCTGCAAGGTCGTGGGCATCGTCAAGCCGCACAATACCAGCTCTCCGAATCTGGAGTTCGAGGTCAACCTGCCGCAGTCGTGGAATCGCCGCGCGCTGCAGATGGGCGGTGGTGGCTACAACGGTACGTTGGTGACTGGACTCACCGGCTTCACGCTGCAGCCCGCGAACGTGGACAACCCGCTCAAGCAGGGATTCGTGACGCTCGGCACCGATGGCGGCCACAAGTCATCGCAGGGATTTGACGGCTCGTTCGCACTTGATGACGAGGCGCTGCGCAACTTCGGCAAGGAGTCGATCAAGAAGGGCCATGACGCGGCCATGGCGATCATCAAGAAGGCGTACGGCGGCGGGCCGGAGCGGTTCTATTTCATCGGCGGCTCGCAGGGCGGCCACGAGGCGCTCGATGCCGCCGCGCGCTATTCCAACGACTACGACGGCGTCGTCGCGAACTATCCGGCGTATAACGTCACGCTGCTGCACCTGGGATCGCTCAACGTCGGCCGTGCACTGTATGAGGGCGGCGGCGCGGCGTGGATGAATCCTGCCGAGGTGAAGCTGATTACCGACGCCGTCTACGCGAAGTGCGATCCGCTCGACGGCGCCAAGGACGGCCTCATCAGCGACGTCAAGGCGTGCAGCAAGGCGTTCGACGTGAAGACGCTGCGCTGCTCCAACGGATCCGATACCGGCGACGCGTGTCTCTCGGATACGCAGCTCGCCGCAGTCGCGAAGATCACCAGCGACTACAAACCGGGCTTCGCGATTGCCGGCATGGACGCGTTCCCGCGCTGGGCGCTGCTCGAAGGCGCGCTGTTCCAGGGCCGTTCGAGCTTCGGCCAAGTGCCGCAGCCGTCGAATCCGCTGTCAGGCAAGGAGCCGCTCCTCTATACCGCCGGCGACCAGACCGCCAAGTTCATCATCACGCGCAATCCCAAGCTCGACACGATGACCTTCAATCCGAAGCAGTATCAAGAGCGCATCAAGGTCGTCGCCTCGATCATGGATGTCAGTGACGTGAGCCTCGAGACGTTCAAGGCGAAGGGCGGCAAGATCATCATGACCCACGGCACTGTGGATGACTTCATCACGCCGCACAACTCGGAGCTCTATTACCAGCGGCAGGTGAAGCAGTTCGGCAAGTCGGGCGTGGACAGCTTCATGCGCTTCTACATGATTCCCGGCTTCGGCCACGGCTTCGGTCCATTCAACGCGAAGATCGACAGCTTGACGGCGCTGCAGGAATGGGTGGAGAAGGGCAAGGCGCCAGCAGGTCTCATCACGACGGACGGCAATCCGAACGCGAACCGCGCGCGCCCGCTGTGCGAGTGGCCGAAGTTCCCGAAGTTCACCGGCACGCCGGGCACCGAGAACAACCCTGCCAGCTTCACCTGCACTGAATAAACTCGTCGAGGCGGGGTCTTCAGACCCGCCTCCGACCGCGCCTATTGGAGGGTCGGAGGAAGGCGCTTCGTGCCGTTCAGCTCGGCATCGGTCTCAAGAACGTTCTGTCGCGCGATCCCCTCAAAGAACTCCATGTGGCCGTATTTTTCTTTGAGCGCCGGCATCACGCTTTCAAGCACTGCTTCGCCTGACTTTCCCCGCGCCTTCGCATTCGTGACGAACGTGTGCAGCGTCTGCAGATAATCACGGAATGCGGTGACGTCCTGCGAATGTCCCACGTCGCCGTGTCCCGGAACGAACGTGTATCCCGCGTGCTGGGCCAGCAGTGCGTCGAGCGTGGCAATCCACGGCAGCATCGAGGCGTCAACCAGTGTGGGCAGCATGTCGTGAAACAACAAGTCGCCGGCGAAGACGACCCGGGAATCGGGAATCACGACGATTGAATCGCCACCGGTATGTCCGGGCAGACTCCGCAACTGAATCCGGCGTGAGCTGAGAAACAGATTCGCGCCGTCGTCGTAAACGACCGTCGGTGCGACGAATGCTTCAGTGGTCGCTCGTTGCTCAGGCGTGATCGTCGGACACAGCAGTCTCAGGTTCTCGGCATGAATCCAGCCGCGCACCTGGCGCTGCGCCAGCACGATCGCGCCGGCGTTGGCAAACACACCGTTCCCCGCAACGTGGTCGGAATGATAGTGGGTGTTGATGACGTATTTCACCGGCAGCGTGGTCCGCGCACGAATCTCGCCGAGTAGCGCTGTGGCGGGCGCCTCGCTCGCGAACGTGTCAATGACCGCAACGCCGTCATCGCCAATGACGAATCCGGCGTTGGCCCAGGCAGGTGCCGCGGCCTTGGCGTTGTGAATCGCTGCCCAGATATTTGGTCCAACCTGCTTCAGCGTGAACGGCGGCTCAACGGACGTGCCTGTGCAGGCGACGCCGCACAGAACGAAAACGATCGTTACTGTCGTGTGAATCTGACGTCCCATGCGCGATCCTCGTTAATGCTCACTGAGATCGCCTGACCGGCGCGTCGCGCGAAGACCACCCAATCCGAGTGGACTCGAGAAACCGTCGTCGCCTTGTAGGTATTCAGGTGGAGACCAGGCGCATATCGCCGACGATCGCTACAGGCAATTGCCCGATGTTTGACGATGCGGGTGTAGTCCTTCCCGCCCACCCGCGACACGGTGATCGCCGCGCGGTTGTAGCCAGCGTTTGTATAGGACCATCGCGTGCCAGGAGGGAAGTTGAGGGTCCGCGAGACCAACCAGATTGCCCCAATCGCAGGCCGCTGGTGTAATGCAGCAAATGCCGGATGGTCAGCGGCACACCGAAATCGGGCAACTCGGGGACGTACTTGCGAACCGAATCGTCCAGCGACAGCTTGCCGGCACGGGCCGACCGCACCACCGCCGCCGCCGTGAAGTGTTTCGACACAGACCCTGCGTCGAACATCGTGTCGGTGGTGGTAGGGACGTCGTGTTGAATGGCGGCGCTCACGGTGCCATGGATGAGCACGGCAAGTGTGAATGCGGTGCTGCAACCTCCAACGAGTGCGCACGGGGCGGATTCTAGCCCAACCGGTTGCTAGCACGAGCTTTGCTGTACGTCGGCTATCGAAGCGCGCTCAATACGTCCGGAGACTACAGTCATGGCCACAGCGTCGCCAACTGAAACCACGAAAATTACTCGCGAGAAGTTGATCGACAAGCTCAACGAGGACCTCGCGCGTGAATATCAGGCGATCATTGCCTATGTCGTGTACTCGCAAGTCCTGAAGGGTGCCGAGTACATGGCGATCGCGGATGAGCTGAAGAAACACGCTAGCGAAGAGCTCGACCACGCGCTCACGATCGCCAAACAGATCGACTATCTGGGTGGCATGCCGACCGTGAACGCCCTGCCCGTGAAGCAAAGCGACGATGCGCGCGAAATGCTGCGCGCCGATCTCGAGAACGAGAACGCTACCGTGCGCGCGTATCGAGAGCGAGTCGCGCAGTGCGAGTCGCTGCAGGAGTACGCGGTCGCCGAGGAAATTCGCGAGATCCTGCGCCAGGAGCAGGAGCACCAGATCGATTTGGCAACGGCACTTGGGGAAGATGTGCCGCGCGTCTAGAGACGAGTCTTAAGACTCGTCTGCGAAAGGCGGGTCTAAAGACCCGCCTCTACGAGGGCCCGTTCGTAATCGTCGCGCGTATTGAGATTGCGCAGCGTGCGCAATTCCGGATCGGCCGTCATTTCCTCGGGCCGCACTCGACGTGTCTTCACCGCCTCGAACAGAAACGCCGGCCGCAGGCGATCCTGCGCGAGAAGATCTTCGACGAACGGCAATGTTGTACGCCGGTACACCGCAGACAGCGGATGTGTGAAGCCGTCGATCTCCATGACCGCCACGTCGTAGCCGCTGGAAAGATCGAGCATCTGACGGACGAAAAGAGGCACGAGCAGCGGTACATCGCAGCTTGTGACATATGCCCTGTCGACGTCTGGCGGCAACGCTTTGAGTCCGGCGCGAAGTCCTTCGAGCGGCCCGCGCGCCTCGTGCTCGTCGCGTGTGACGATCACGTCGCGCGGCAGCGCCGGGAGTTCCTGATCGACCGCCGCGACAACCACTATCGGGCCCACCACTTCCCCCAATAACCTCACCACGCGTTGCAGCATCGTCTCGGATCCAAATGGCAATAACGCCTTCGACGAACCCATGCGAGTGGATTTGCCGCCGCACAACACGATGCCAGCCTCGACCATTTCTTTCATCTTAGGGCCTCAGCGGTTCACATGGCACCGTGCGTGCAGTAGCTCGCGGAGTGATGAGCGTTGGGAGGAGAACACTGTGAGCAAACACTTTACGGGCGTTTGTGCCCTGATTGTCGTCGCGGCGCTGAGCGGCGCGTGCGCTAACACCGTGCGCGGTGTGAAGCAGGATACAGAAAAGGTGGCTGAGAAGACCTCTGCGGCCGCCAACACTGTTGACGTGAAGTCTGCGCTAATCGCCGATGGCCGCGTCGATGCCAGCAGCATCAATGTGGACACCAACGCGGAGACGAAGACAGTCGTGCTCAAGGGGACCGTGCCGACTGCCGAGCAGAAGACGGCGGCTGAAGCGATCGCCCACGACAAAGCCGAGGGCTACAAGGTCGTCAACCAGCTGACCGTCGCGCCAGCGAAGTAACGCGTAGAGGCGGTCTTCCGCCTTCGCCCAAGGCTACGGCGGACCGCCGTAGTCGAAGAGCGGAGGCTGGTCCGGGCCGCCTGCATGTCGAGGCAGACACTCGCGTCCGCCTCCCGAGCTGCACGGAGGGAAGCCGAGGCCGGCGTTGCGCCGATGGAGCCGAGCGTCACAATTGGGTCATCCCGCCCCTGAATCAAATTTGCGGGGACTCTATTGTGAGCGTGCGGCGGCACGGCGCAACCGGCGGGCCTGGCGCCTCCGAGCAGCCGATTTGAATCGCGCACTGGGGTGCGTGTCCTACCCGAACCTGATTAGATCCTCATCCCCAAACGTACGAGCGCGTCTCGTGTGGTCGCATTCGCAAGCTGCTCCTTGAACGCCCGCACGCCCGGACGCTCAGCACGGGTCCGCGGCGACACGAAATCGTACTGCTCATGCTGGACGGGCATGAAGCCCAGCCCCGCGCTACGCGCGATGGTGTCGAGCGTGACGCCCCAGTCGGCGCGATACTGCACGACCGCCGCCGCAACGGCATTGTGATTGCGCGGCTGCACCGCGTAGCCATGAGGCTTCTTGCCTCCAAGCAGCCGGTCGATCAGGGCGCGCGTGCCGCTCCCCTGGTTCCGATTCACCATCACACATGACGGATCGGCGATCGCGGCGGCAATCGCTTCGTCGGCATTGCGTGCCTCGAAGCGTGCATCGCCGTTCCTGAACACGATGCCTTGCAGGCGGCCGTAGCCGGGAATCAACGTGAGATCCGGCGTGAGGAACGGACGGTTGTACTCGCCCGTCTGCGGATCGAGGAGGTGAATGCCGGCGATATCGCATTCGCCTCGCTTGGCAGCCTCGAGTCCGGCGAGACTGCCGACGGCCAGGAATTTCGTGCGCACGCCAACTGTCTCGAGCTCACCGAGCAGATAGTCGAGCCCGATGCAATGGCTGCCGATGACGACGAGATCGGCGAGCTGTAGCTCGCGTCCCAGCAGCTGCACACTCACCATCGTCCCGGCCTGGACGATTTCTTCGTGACGCCCGATCGTGGTGAAGCCGTCGGCGCGGCTGAAGGTCGTTACGCTTCCCGAACCTTGACCCATCGGGTAAGCAATGTAGTGTCCGGCTTCCCTGGGCGCTGAAGCGCCGGGCGCGGAGGTGGCAGCGGCGCCGGTGGTGTCCACCGCTTCAATGAGGCCCACGAGCAGGTATTCGGTGCGTCCAATCTCGCTGTTCACTTTCACCGCGAGGCGCGCCTGCACCGTCGATCGTTGTTCGAGCCCGCGGCCGGCCATCGCCGACAACACCGGCGCGACGAATTCGTGGAAGGTGAAGATTGCCGATGTGGGGAAGCCCGGCAGAACAACAACGGGCTTCCCGCCGGTTGCGGCGAGACAGATCGGCTTGCCTGGCTTCAGCGCCACGCCGTGCGCGACGATGCCTGGATCGCTCAGCTCCGCCACGACTCGATAGGACACATCGCCCGCACCTTTGCTCGTTCCACCGGAGAGCAGCACGGCATCGGAGCCCGTCAGCGCGTCCCGCACCATCGTTCGGAGCTGGTTAGTGTCATCTGAAACGATACCGAGGCGACGGGGTTCGCAGCCAAGCTCGCGTACCGCATCGGCGAGCACTTGCGCGTTCGAGTCGTAGATGCGCGCCGGCTGCATGGGCTGACCCGGCGGAATGATTTCGTCGCCGGTTGAAAGGATGGCGACAACCGGCTTTCGACACACATCAACCGAGGCGACGCCGATGGCAGCGAGCACGCCCGTATCACGACTGGTCAGAATGGTGCCGCGTCGGAGGACGGTCTCACCCGCGGTGATGTCGGTGCCTGCGAACGAGACGCCGCTGCCGGCTGTGACCGCGCGCCCGACATTGAGGTAGTGTCCGGCTTCGGCCGGACCGACGTCAGTGTGTTCGACCATCACCACCGCATCCGCGCCACGCGGCATCATGCCGCCGGTCGCGATCGCCACCGCCTCGCCGGATCGGACGACCGTCTTCGGCACGATGCCGGTGTGAATCACTTCGCTGGCCAGGCGGACCCGGCGCGGCACCTCCTCTGAGGCACCAAACGTATCTTCGGCGACGAGGGCGAACCCATCGACATTGGCGCGGTCAAACGACGGCACGTCCACCGGTGACAGGACGTCGGCGGTGAGCACGCGGCCGAGTCCCGCATCGAGTGACACGGTCTCGATGCCGCGCGGGACGAGATCCACGGCAGCGCGGAAGCGACGTTCTGCTTCGTCGCGATCGAGGACCTGAAGGAATTGCTCCTGGTCACGCATAGAGCCAGACCTCGACCTCGGATCCTGCGGCGTAACCTTCGCTGTCCTGTTCGACGATGACGAACCCGTCGGCGCGCGTGGTGGAGGAGAGCAATGAGGCGCCAGAAACGGAGACCGGCTCGACGCGACCGCTATCGAATTTCACGCGCGCGTAATCGAGACGTCCTATCGGCGAGCTGATCTTGCGCGTGAGCGTGCCGCGAACGCCGCGATATGGCCACTGCTTCGCTCGTCCGCCCAGCACGCGAATCGCGCGCCCGGCGAAGAAATCGTAGGCGCAGAGCGCCGAAACGGGATTGCCTGGCAGCAGGAACACGAGACGAGATCCGAGCGTGCCCATGCCGGTCGGACTGCTTGGACGCATCGCGATGCCGTGGATGGCGAGCTTGCCGTATTGGGCGACAAGCATGGGCGCGAGATCCTCGATTCCTACGCTGGATCCACCGGACACGATGATGATGTCTGGCACGTCCGGAAGGACGTGCCCTACCTGCGACAGGGCGGGCCCCACTCCGAGGGCAGCACTGATTGCGTCGGCGTCGTCTCGGATCAAGCCGGGGAATTCGACGACGGCGCCATCTCGTTCGGCCAGCGCAGCGAGCATCGGTCCATTCGCGTCAGTGATCTGGTAGTCGTGCGGCTTCGAGCCCGTGGGCAGTAACTCGTTGCCGGTGATCACGAGTCGCACGCGCGGCCGCCGGACCACACCCGCCGTCGCAAGACCGATCGAGCTCATGACGCCGATGTCCTGCGGCCGCAGCGCACGGCCAGCCTCGAACAACGTCGTGCCGCGCACGATGTCTTCGCCGCGGTGGCCGACGTTCTTCTGGGGCGAGACCTCGGAGATTGCGGCGATGGTTCCAGGCGGGGTCGCGCCTCCAGACGGATCTGAAGACCCGCCTCTACGGTGTTCGGTGTCAACCGATTCGGCAGGCAGCACGGCGTCGCTGCCGGAGGGCATCGGCGCGCCAGTCATGATGCGCACGGCCTGGCCGCGCGCGATCGTTCGCGTGAACGGCGCTCCTGGCAACGCGTCGCCGACGACACTGAGCGGGATGCGATTGTAAGGAGTCGCGCCTTCAGTCGAATCGGCGACTACGGCATAGCCGTCCATCGTGGCGCGATCGAAGCCAGGGACGTCGATATCGCTGACGACCGCGGAGGCAAGGATGCGACCCGCGGCGTCGCGTAGCGGCACGTCTTCGGCATCGAGCGTCCGCAGCTGCACGTCGAGCCACGACAAGGCTTCCTGCACCGTGTGGCGGCGCGTGAAGCCCTGCATCCGGACGTCGTGATCTGTCACATCACTGGCGAGTCGACGCCATTGCGTCCGCGAGCAACGATCCTCCTCCGAAGCTCATTCGCTCGGGCGTGGCGCCGCCGGGGGTCACCTTCACCGCGCAGTATTTGAACTCCGGAATCTTGCCAAACGGATCGAGCACGGGGTTGGTCAGCTTGTTCGCCGCCGCCTCGTAGTAGCAGAACGGGACGAACACCGCGCCGCGCGGCATCCCGTCATCCGCGCGCGCGTAGAGAGTGATCGCACCTCGTCGGGAAGCAATGGTCAGCGTCGTGCCGGCGGGAATCCCGAGTGCTTCCAGATCCAGCGGATGGAGCGAGGCGACTGGCTCCGGCTCGATGAAGTCGAGCGCGGACGCGCGGCGGGTCATCGATCCAGTGTGCCAGTGTTCGAGCTGGCGGCCAGTGATGAGCACCATCGGGTATCGGGCGTCGGGACGCTCGTCGGCGGAAATGAGATCGGCCGGCACAAACGTGGCGCGGCCGGACTGCGTCGGGAATTTGTCGATGAAGACAACCGGGTCGCCCGGGTCGCCTTCGTTCACGCACGGATAGGTGACCGAGGACTGTTGTTCGAGGCGCTCCCACGTGATGCCGGCAATCGAGTCCATGCACTGGCGCATTTCGTTGAATGCGTCGCGCGGATGGTCGTATTGCCAGTCCAGTCCCATGCGTTTGGCGAGCTGAACGATCAACCAGAAGTCCTCTTTGGCGTCGCCGGGCGGCTCGATCGCCTTGCGCCCGAGCTGTACCATGCGATCGGTGTTGGTGACGGTACCGACCTTCTCGGGCCATGCTGTCGCCGGCAGCACCACGTCCGCGAGATACGCCGTTTCCGTCAGGAAGATGTCCTGGACGACCACGTGGTCGAGAGCGGCCATGGCTTCACGCGCGTGATCGACGTCAGGATCGGACATCGCCGGGTTCTCACCCATGATGTACATCCCGCGGATCTCCTTCTTCTTCGCCGCATGCATGATCTCGACGACGGTGAGGCCCGGGTTCGGATCGAGCTCGGTCTTCCACAGTGTCTCGAAGCGCTGACGGGCCTCAGGCGTGTTCACACGCTGGTAGTCGGGATAGAACATCGGGATCAATCCGGAGTCCGATGCGCCCTGCACGTTGTTCTGCCCGCGCAGCGGGTGCAGCCCCGATCCCGGTTTGCCGATCTGGCCGGTCGAGAGCGCGAGTGCGATCAGGCAGCGAGCGTTGTCAGTGCCGTGCACGTGCTGCGAGATGCCCATGCCCCAGAGAATGATCGATCCCTTCGATGTGGCGTAGAGCCTCGCCACCTCGCGCAGCGTCTGGGCGTCGATGCCGCAGATCGGCGCCATTGCCTCGGGCGAGAACTTCTTCACGTTCTCAGCCAGCGCCTCATATCCGGACGTCCGATCGCGAACGAAGGATTCGTCCACCAGGCCTTCTTCGACGATCACGTGCAGCATCGCGTTGAGCATCGCGACATCCGTATCCGGATTGAACTGCAGGTTGTAGGTGGCATGACGCGCGAGCTCGCCGCGACGCGGGTCGGCAACAATCAGCTTCACCCCTGCCTTCGCGGCGTTCTTGATCCACGTGGCCGCGACCGGATGGTTGACGGTCGGGTTCGCGCCGATCACGAAGATGACCTCGGCGTTCACGACGTCGCGTACCTGGTTAGACACGGCGCCGGAATTGATCCCTTCCATGAGCGCAGCCACGCTCGACGCATGGCACAGCCGCGTGCAGTGATCGACGTTATTCGAACCAAAACCCGTGCGCACGAGCTTCTGGAACAGATACGCCTCTTCGTTGGTGCCCTTGGCTGACCCGAAACCGGCGAGCGCCTTCTTGCCGTACTGATCGCGGATGTCGCGCAGACCGTGCGCCGCGAAGTCGAGCGCTTCCTCCCATGTCGCCTCGCGGAACACCTCGTGCCACTTCTCGGGATCGACCGTGAAATCCTTGTGCTTCGGCACGCCCTTCTTACGAATCAGCGGCTGTGTCAGCCGATGGCGGTGCTGGACGTAGTCGAAGCCATAGCGGCCTTTGACGCAGAGTCGGCTCGAGTTGGCGGGACCGTCCTTGCCCTGCACGTAGAGGATGGTGTTGCCCTTGATGTTGTAGGTGAGCTGACATCCGACGCCGCAGTACGGACAGACGGATTCGACCTGCTTATCGGGGACGATCTTCGCCACGTCGCGCGCTGGCATCAGCGCGCCGGTCGGGCAGGCCTGCACGCACTCACCACAGGCGACGCACGTCGAATCGCCCATCGGATCGTCGAGGTCGAACACGATCTTCGAATGGCCGCCGCGGAACGCGTAGCCGATGACGTCATTGACCTGCTCCTCGCGGCACGCGCGGACGCAGCGTTTGCACTGGATGCACGCATCGAGGTGCACGGCCATTGCCGGATGTGAGAGGTCGTCGGCGGGCTGCTGGCGCGAGTGGAATCGCGGCTTGCCGACCTCCATCTTCTTCGCCCAGAGATCGAGCTCGGAGTTCAGCGTGTACGACGTCTCAGGAATGTCGGCGAGCAGCAGCTCGAGCGACATCTTCTGGCTGATCACGGCCCGTTCGCTATTGGTGGTGACCTCCATGCCCTCGCGCGGATAGCGGCAGCATGACGGTGCCAGGACGCGCTCGCCCTTGATCTCCACCATGCATGTGCGGCAGTTGCCGTCGGCGCGCATGCCCTCCATGTAGCAGAGCCGCGGAATCTCAATGCCGAGGTGATCGGCGGTCTCGAGGATCGTCTGCGTCTCGGGCGTGGTGATGGTCCGGCCGTTCAGTGTGAACGTGACCATCTTGGCATCGAGCACCTTGTGCATTTACTCAACTTCCTTCGGGAAGTACTTCAGAACAGACAGCATCGGATTGGGCGCCGCCTGACCCAGGCCACAGATCGACGCGTCCATCATCGCCTGCGACAACTCATTCAGGAGCGGCTTGTCCCACCGCGTGCCCTTCATCAGATGCAGCGCCTTCTCCGTGCCGACGCGGCACGGCGTGCACTGGCCGCACGACTCGTCCGCGAAGAATTTCATCACGTTGCGTGCCGCAGTTGTCGCGGTGTCCTTGTCCGAAAGGACGACCACCGCCGCCGAGCCGATGAAACAGCCGTACTGGTTGAGCGTGTCGAAGTCGAGCGGAACGTTGGCCATCGACGCTGGCAGGATGCCGCCCGAGGCGCCGCCCGGCAGGTAGCCGTAGAGCGTGTGGCCGTCGAGCATGCCGCCGCAGTATTCGTCCACGAGCTCCTGCAGCGTGATGCCGGCCGGTGCGAGGTGGACGCCGGGTTTGTTGACGCGTCCGCTCACCGAGAACGAGCGCAGTCCTTTTCGTCCGTTGCGTCCGTGACCAGCAAACCAATCGGCGCCCTTCTCGACGATCTCGCGCACCCAGTGAAGCGTCTCCATGTTGTGCTCGAGCGTTGGCCGGCCAAACAGACCGACCTGCGCGACATATGGCGGACGCAGCCGCGGTTCACCGCGCTTCCCCTCGATCGACTCGATCATCGCGGACTCTTCGCCGCAGATATACGCACCCGCGCCGCGACGCAGATGCAACTCCGGGAGCGTGCACGGCGGATTCGCGCGCAGTGCCGCGAGTTCGCGCTCGAGGATGGCGCGGCAGCCGTGATACTCGTCGCGAAGGTAGATGTAGACGGCGTCGATGCCGACGGCCCAGGCCGCGATGATCGCGCCTTCGAGAAAGCGGTGCGGATCGCGTTCGAGGTAGTAGCGATCCTTGAAGGTGCCGGGTTCGCCCTCGTCGATATTAATTGCCATCAGACGAGGCGCAGGTTCGGCCGCGACGATCTTCCACTTGCGGCCGGCAGGAAAGCCGGCGCCGCCAAGGCCGCGCAGTCCCGAGTTCTCCATGATCGCGATGATGTCGGCCGCGTTCCGCTGACCGCCGACACAGGACGCGGCGAGCGCGTATCCGCCACCGCCGCGATAGGCGTCGTAATCGATGTGTCGCGGAGTAATCGCGGCATTCGCCGTGTCGTGCTTCACCGCGCCCGACTTCACGCGCGAAACGACCTGGTCAGGGGTGGCGTTCGGCACCGGGTTCTGACCCACCACGACGACTGGCGCCGTCTCGCACCGGCCAACGCATGGCGCGTGCAGCACGCGAACGTCCGTGCCGAGCAGCCGCGGTAGCGCCTCGAGCAGCGTTTGCGATCCGGCCAGCTCGCAGGCAATCGACTCGCAAACCCGGACGGTCATCGCCGGCGGCGCGGTCTCGCCATCCTTCACCACGTCGAAGTGGTGATAGAACGTGGCCACTTCGTAGACCTCGGCCATCGCCATCTTCATCTCAGCCGCCAGCGCCACCAGGTGAGGGGCTGACAAGTAGCCGAAACGGTCCTGAAGCTTGTGCAGGTGCTCGATCAACAGGTCGCGACGCCTGGGCTCGTTGCCGAGCAGCGCCAACACCTCTTCACGAGCCTTGGGATCAACGGCACGACCCTTGGGCTTCCCGCGAACACGGGAGCGCTTACCGCGAGGAGGGGCTTGTACGGCAGAGGACGATGATGGCTTGGGCTCGCTCATGAACGGTTAAACGCCCATGTTATCATCAGGTTAAGCCCGCCTTCGTCCTTACCGTTTCAGCGGGCAGGCCTGCCGCCACCATCATGTACGTTGAATTTCTGGGTATCCCCCGAGAACGCGCTGGTATCTCCGAGATGGAAGTCGAGGCCGAAACCCTCGGCGAGGTCCTCGGGGAGCTCTCTGCTCGCTGTCCGGGCCTGAGTGACCTGATTACACCCGACGGTCTCCACCCTTCACTGGCAGCGAATCTGAACGGCGATGAGTTCGTGCGGTCACTCGATACGAGGCTCGCCGAAGGCGACCGGCTGCTGATCCTTTCGGCAGACGCGGGAGGGTAGCCAGACGGCCATGCCCTTCGGGTATCACGGCTGTTACTTGCGGATCGATGTCGGGAGCGGCAAGGGTCAACGCGTGCCGCTCTCTGACGATGTACTTCGGCAGTACATCGGCGGCAGCGGTCTCGGTGCGCGGCTGCTCCTGGACGAAAATGACTCCCGACCCCATTTTCCAGACCCGCTGTCGCCAGACGCGCCACTGATCTTCGCCTTCAGTCCTCTCGTTGGCAGTCCGCTTACGACCTCGGCGAAGTTCGCCGTCGTCAGCACGAGCCCCCTGACCGGTCGCTTCAACGACTCTCTCGCCAGCAGCGGTTTCGCCATTGCCGGCAAACAGTGCGGTTGCGACGCCATCGTCATCGTCGGGCGGGCGCGGGCGTTGTCGGTGCTGATCATCGATAACGGCGACGTTCGGCTCGAGCCGGCAGATGACGTGCGTGGCGATGCGTGTGCGGTGACCGAGGACAAGCTGCGGGCCAGGCTCGGGGCCAACTATCGGATTGCCTCGATCGGACCGGCGGGCGAGCGGGGTGTGCTTTACGCGACGATCTCGCATGACGGCAGGCATGCGGGCCGGGGCGGCAGTGGCGCCGTCCTTGGCAGCAAGAACATCAAGGCCATTGCCGTCCGCGGGACGCACCGCTGCGACTGGGCCCGACCGCAAGAGCTGACGGCATTGAGCCGCGACCTGTCGAAGCGATCGTTCGGCCCGGCGACGGCGAAGTATCGGGAGCTCGGAACGGCGACGAACCTCCTGACGTTCAATCGCTTTGGCACACTGCCGACGCGCAACTTCCAGAGCGGGACCTTCGAGGACGCCGAACGCATTTCACCAGAGGAACTGACGACCGCGCATGCGCGTACGCGCGCCAGCTGTGTGGCGTGCACGATCGGCTGCGAGCACATCTACTCGCTCGGCAACAAAGGTGTGCGCCTGGAGTACGAGAGCCTCTTTGCCCTCGGCTCGCTGTGCGGAGTCGGCGACGGCGACGCGGTGCTTCGCGCCTCGCAGCGCTGCGACGAGCTCGGCATCGACACGATCAGCACCGGCGGCACCATCGCGTTCGCGATGGAATGCGTCGAGCGCGGCCTTCTTGATGAACCCTGGCTCACGTTCGGCAGCGGCGACGCGATGCTGAAGGCGATCGAGCTGATCGGCGCACGTGAGGGCCTAGGACAGCTTCTCGCCGAGGGCAGCCGCCGTGCCGCGGACACCATCGGGCAGGGCAGCATCGCCTTCGCCCCGCAGGTGAAGGGGCTGGAGATTCCCGGCTACGAGCCGCGCGGGCTGCAGACGATGGCGCTTGGGTTTGCAGTGGGCGCGCGCGGCGCCGATCACAATCGCAGCGGCGCCTACGACGTGGATTTCTCGGACAAGGTCGATCGCAGGAATGCGACGCTCGAGTCGGTACGACACGCCATCGACTCCGAAGACAAGGCCGCGTTGATGGACTCGCTGATCCTGTGCAAGTTCCTGCGGCGAGTGTTCGAGGATTTCCACACTGAAGCCGCCGGCATGCTTCGCGCGGTGACTGGCTGGGACGTGACCGCCGACGAGCTGCGCGACACCGCGCAGCGGATCGTGGCGGCGAAACGTCAGGTCAACCTGCTGGCGGGGTGGACCGTGGAGGAAGACACACTGCCCGAGCGCTTCCTCAATACGCCGCTGCCGAACGATCC
>DAINQP010000060.1:21505-25923 GCA_036742665.1 Vicinamibacterales bacterium
TGGAGGAAGACACACTGCCCGAGCGCTTCCTCAATACGCCGCTGCCGAACGATCCCGAGGCCTCACTCTCGCGCGAACTCCTGCACGAGCTCGTCGCCGAATACCATCGCCAGCGCGGCTGGTAGAACATTTCACGATCTTTGATTGGCGATTGTTGATTCGTTGTTGATTGACGATTGCTGATTGTTGATTGGCTAGGGGTGCCGGTCGAATTGGCCGAGAGTAACTTCTTCATGACGCGGGACGACAGCGCTGACTTCCTCTCGTTCCTTATCGAGCGATTCTCATCGCAGTTCGTACCTGAGCGATCCTCGAGCCCCCCGCCCTTCCCCAGGTACTCGACGTTGGCGGACGTGGAGGCGCGGATCGAGATGGACGTTCATTACTCCCGGTTTGCGGTCTTGTCTCCCCAGTGGGAGGAGTTCCCGTTGTCATTCTCGGAGACACACGCCAACGACGGCCAGCACTTCGTCTCGGTATCGCTGCAGTACGGCGGGCCGGCTTTCGATCTGAGCTTGTCGCAGGCGTGGACGGAGAACGGCCGCAGATGGATCCTACACGGGTCGTTCTCCGATTATCCGTACTACATCGTGGACAAGGCCTTCCTCACCGATCGCTCGCTGTACCGGACGTTCGACCGGCCTGCCGCGATGACAGGGGCTCACAAGGAAGTGAAGAACTATCTACGCCGCAACGGGTGCCGTTCGGTCCACCGGAAGCTGGGATACACCGGTCCGTGGATCATGCCTGGTGCCCTGCGTGAGTTCCAAGCCGGCACGTCGCTCGGCTATGGCGAAGGGGCGTTTGAGGTCAAAGATCCACAATCAACAAGGAATCAACGATCAAAGATCGTCAAATCACCAATGTGATTACCGCGGGCTCGGCGGTTCGGTCACCGGCTCGATGCGCCGATGCTGCATCGTCTTGTCGTGGTTGTCGCAGAACGCCTCGACGAGCTCCGTGTCGGGCAGCAGTGTCAACCGTGCCTGTACCGTCCACGGTTTCAGGAAGGCTTTGCGGTCGTCGATCGTGATCGTCAGCTGCATGTGCCCGAAGTCGGTTCTGCGAAAGCGTTCCGTCACCCGCAGTGCGTCGCTATGAGGACGCGCTTTCCGCGTATCGAGCCACCCGCCGTCTCTGAACCCCGTCGTCTCGACGACGAAGACGTCGCCGTCCCAACGTCCAACCGAGTAGCCCAACCAGGTCGGCTCGTTGTCCTGAGGCAGTGAGCGGCCATCCGTGAATACTTGCCGGAAAGTCATGCCGGCGATCGTTTCGTACAGGAGCGCGGTGACCTCGCGCGTGTGGAGAATCTTGAATGGACCGCCGCCGAAGTTGATGCGCGGTGTGCCTGGCGGGAGGCAATAGCCGTACGGATCGTCCACGTGGTTCCGTGCCTCGCGCTGTGTCTGGATGCCCTGCGCCCACGGCGTCATCTGCACGTCCGCTGCATTCAGATCTTTTGCGAGGTCGAAAAACAGGCTCTGCGTGAAGCACGCGTCACGGCCGTAGACAGCGCATTCGGCCGCCCAGATGCCTGACAGATCGGGTTTGCCGTCTTCTGTTTTTGGCGCGGCGGCTGACAGGTTCGGTTTGCCATCCGGCAGACGCGGGATTGCGGGCGACGGGTGATTCAGCCACTGTGCTTCAACGACAGTTGCAAGCGCCACGACGACCAACACGGCGCGAATGGAGGTGCGTGAAGCCGCTTGAATCGACAACGCGGGCCTGCCTTCCACTAGCGACCGACGAAGTGCTCGGTCTTGTGGTTCTCGTTGCAGAGGTATTCCTGAATCTCCTCGCCTTCAGCGAGCTGGAGCAGACGGCGGACCTTCCAGGGCCGCGTGTACGCGCCGGGATCGTCAATAGTGATCTCGACCGACATGCGGCCCCGATCGATCCGGCGATAGCGTTCAATGACGTGCAGTTGCTCGGTCTGCGGCCGGTTCCCTTCCAGCCAGACTTTGTCGTTGAATCCCGTTGTATCGATCACCAGCGTGTCCTTCTCCCATCGCCCAACTGAGTGGCCCATCCAGGTGGGCTGCAGGTTGGCGGGATGACTGCGGCCGTCGAGAAAGATCTGCCGCATGGGTGGTGACGCGCCTTCGATCAGCGCGAGCAGCAGCCCGGGCGTCTGCACGAACTTGACGAGATCGAGCGCATGCATCCGCGTCACGCCGGTCGGCATGCATTGCGCGCGAGGATCGTCGCCTGGACGGTCTGCGTACTTCTTCGCCGCCTCTGCCGCCCAGGGCTGGAACGGTGGGACTTCGGGTTCGAGATCCTGACCTGGAAGCCAGACGCCGCTGAGATCAGGTTTGCCGTCGGCGGCTTTCGGTGGCGGACCTGTCGGTGCTTTCTTGCCGGCCCGGTCGTAGAGAAAGTAGATTTCGCCCGGTGTGCCGGCGTTAGGGCTGTCTCGCAGCACGCCGTCCGCTTTGACGACTGCGCCCGCGCGCACGTCGAGATCGCGGAGCGCGAGAATCCCATACCCGGCCTGGCTCGTGAAGACCTCGTATCGGCCAGGCGTCACTCTCATCGAGTACTCGCCAGAGGGCGAGGTGGTCGTTGTGGTCACCTCGCCTGTACTGGTGTTCTTGATTCGGACCTCGAGGCCGGCCAGAGGTCCGCGAACGCTCGATAGCACCCCGCGCAGCTCGCCTGTTCCCGTTTGGGCCTGCATCAGCGTACTGCAGGCACAGACGAGGGCGACGATCGCAGTGCGGCGGATCAAAGACATCATTTGTGATTGCTGATCTTTGATTGTTGAATCGTTGTTGATTGTCGTTTCTTGATTGGTGATTGGAGGCGGTCGCGAGCGCTTCTTGCCGCTCTCAATCAACGATCGCCAATCAACAATCGACAACTAATCACTCATCAAAGATCTTCAAATCAACAATTACGATTTGGGCACCAGCTTCAGAATGCGACCCTTCGCACTGTCGGTCAACAGATAGATCGCGCCATCGGGACCCTGGCGCACGTCGCGGAGGCGCTCGCGCGACGGCTGCAGATCCTGGAGCAGACGCTCCTCGCCGACGACCCGATCGCCCTTCACCGACAGCCGCACCAGGTTCGTGCTCCCCAGACCGCCGACGAACATGCTGTTCTGCCATGCCGGGAACAGCTTGCCTGTGTAGAAGATCATGCCGCTCGGCGCGATGTTGGGATCCCAGTAGTAGACCGGCTGCTCCATGCCGTCTTTCTGCTGGATGCCGCCAGTGATCGGTGGGCCCTGGTACTCGATGCCGTAGGCGATCGTTGGCCAGCCGTAGTCCTTCCCTTTGCGCGCGATGTTCACCTCGTCGCCGCCGCGTGTGCCGTGCTCGACTTCCCACAATTCGCCCGTCTGCGGATGCAGCACCGCGGCCTGGATGTTGCGGTGGCCGTACGACCAGATCTCCGGCCGGATGCCTTCCTTGCCCACGAAGGGGTTGTCCTTGGGAATCGAGCCGTCCGCGTTGAGCCGCACGATCTTGCCGAGCAGGCTGTCCATCTTCTGCGCCTGCATGCGCCCTTCGGTGATCGAGCGATCGCCTTGCGTGATAAAGAGCGTCCCGTCACGATTCCACACCAGCCTGCCGCCGAAGTGCAGCGTCGAGACCAGCGACGGTACCTGGTGGTAGATGACCTGCACGTTCTCGACCTTCGGCGCCGCGCCATCTACGAGCTTGCCGCGCGCCACCGCGGTGTTGTTCGCGCCGCCTTCGCGTGGCTCGGCATAACTCCAGTAGATCAACTGGTTCTTCTGGAACGCCGGATCGAGCGTCACGTCGAACAGTCCACCCTGACCGCGCGAATCGACCATCGGCAGCCCCGCGACAGGCTCTGACATCGTCTTGCCGTCGCCGGTGACGATGCGCAGACGACCGGGACGCTCGGTGACGAGCATGCGTCCATCCGGCAGCCAGGTGAGGCCCCACGGATTCACGAGGCCTTCGGTCACGGTGACGACGTTGAATGCGACGTTGGTCTTCTGCTCGGGTGCGCGGTTCTGCCCGGCGATGGCCGGTTTCTGATCGGGCGCGTTCGGTGGACGCTGGTTCAGTCCATCTTCAGGACCGCCTCCGGGGGGTCCGAAACCGCGGCCGGCACCACGGCCACCCGGCGCGGCCGCCGGAGCACCTTGTGCTGGGGGCGCCGGTTGCTGCGCAGCCAGATAAAGCGTCGAACCAAGAGCGAGTGCGACAGTCGCGGCAAGGACGATCCTGTTCATGTCTGTCTATCTCCGTTAAGAACGAAGATTAATTGTTGATCATGTTGATCAGTACCGCCGTTTCAACTGACGCATCAGGTCGAATTTCGCAGTGTCTGCGACGGCCATCACGGCCATCACACCAGCCTGCACCGGATCGCTGACGACAAGGTCAGCGGCGTCGGGCACGCTGCCGGCCATGTTGAGCGAGATCACCGGCAAT
>DAINQP010000061.1:0-25886 GCA_036742665.1 Vicinamibacterales bacterium
AACTTCCCTGACCTGAACCGGCCGAACAACCACCGCCCCGGCTGGCGCGCCGCGTTCTTGCGCCGACACGACTGTTGTCAAGAATACGCTCGCCCCGAGAAAAGCTACGAGAGAGGAGACGGCTCGTCCGCGCATGACACCCTCCTTCTCCAGATCGCTGTGTCATCGACAGCGAACACTGAGAGATGGACAATGCAGCGTTGAGCAACTCCCCTGCCAGTGAGAGGGCCCGTTCTGCCTCAGCTTTCCTTGCGGTGGGCTGAGGCAAACAGGCCGAAACAGGCCAAATGGCTCAGACGGAAATGCTCACATCTAACGCGTCACGAGGAGCCTATCGGTATTCGAATTTCCGGCGCTATTGTACGCCGTGATCTCGATCAAGTTTGAACCCGCCTGAACGGGAATGTTGGCAACCGCCCAGCTCGTGGTGCCGCTGGCGACGCCTCTAGCACCGTTCGCGACGTTCTCCCAAACCACCCTGGTAACCCCAGCCGGCGCGGTGCCGGTCATATTGATGCTTGACTGCGTCGTCGTAAAGGATGTCCCCGTTGTCGGAGTGCAGATTGACACAGTCGTCGCAATGGCGCAGCCCGTACTGCCCGTGGACGACGTTGTGCTCGAACTCGTCACGAGCAGCCTATCGGTAAACGGATTGCCGGCGGCATCGTACGCCGTGATGTCGATCACGTTCGTCCCCGCCTGAAGGGGAATGTTGGCAATCGCCCAATTCGTGGTGCCGCTGGCAACGCCTCTGAGACCGCTCGGCGAGTTCTCCCATACCACCCGAGTAATGGCCGACGACGCGGTGCCGGCCAGGGTGATGCTTGATTGCGTCGTCGAAAAGGATGTCCCCGTCGTCGGAGTGCAGATTGACACAGTTGCAGTGGTGCAGCCCGTGGACGGCGCGGTAGTACCGCCAGTGCCGCTGCTGCTTGTTGATGACGTCGTCATTGTCCACGTGAACGTCTGCGCCGCGCTGCTCAACACACCGTCGGATGCGCGTGCGGTCACCGTGTACGTCCCTGCGGTCGTTCCGGTGCCCGAAATATAGCCAGTGCTCGTCATCAATGAGAGCCCTGGCGGCAGTCCGCTGGCGCTATAAGTGATTGGCTGCGAATCGAAACCCTGCAACTGCAGCGAGGTCGGCTGTCCGACTGTCGATGTCCGGCCGCCAGGATTCACGAGCGTCGGCGCCGCATTGCTGTAGCCACAGATCTCGCCGGAGTTGGGACCCTCGACACCTGAGGACAGCATATAGGCGGAAACGGCAAAGCAGTACCGTTGGCCGGGCGTCGCAGTTGTGAACGCCCACACGGTCGACGCACCAGCATCAAAGTGCTGCGTGTAACTGCCAGATTGCACACCGACATGCACCTTGTACCCGACGGTGCTTCCACTTGGGTCCCACGTCACACTAATCGTATCGGCGGCCGCATTACCGGCGGCCGCCAGCACCAACAGGCACACCGTAACCAGCAGCGCACACTTCGAGCGCAGTGTCCGAAAAGCCATCATGATTTGTTCCTGTTCGTCAGCTATTTAGAGATGCTGACGGAGTTCGAGCACACGGTCGTCGATCCTGGCGCGCACACCTTATAGGTGTAGGTGCCACCGCGAGATACGTTGTCGTTCGTCGAGCCGATATTGGAAATGTTCTTGACGTTCAAGCCGTTCCGATACACATCGACGCTCGACCACGACGTGTACGTCCAGGAGAGCCGGATTGAATTCGAGCCGAGTCGCTCGACACTCAGCGTCGGTGCCCCATCGGTCGAGGGCGGCGATGTCGTAGTCGACCGTGTCACTGTTAGCGTGGCGGTAGCGGCATTGCCTGCGGCGTCCAGCGCGGTCACTGAAATCACGTTCGTCCCTGATAGAAGCGGAAGGTTCGCAATCGCCCAGCTCGCGGTGCCACTCGCAACACCGCTGCCTCCGGCCGAGTTCATCCACGCCACCTGCACGACGCCGCGATCGTCGGCAGCGGAGCCAGACAGGTTAATCGTCGACTGCGTCGTCGAATACGTCGATCCCGTGGTCGGAGTACCAATCGAAACCGTCGGCTTCGTCGTATCAGCCGTTCCGCCGGTGCTCGAGACGCTTACGGTGAGGATGTCGAAGCCTTCGTTTCCTGCGGCGTCAATCGCGGTGATGTAAATGAGGTTCGACCCAAGCTGCAGCGGAACCGATGTCGTCCAGTTCGTTAATCCGCTAGCGATGCCTGTGAGGTGCATCGCGTCGTTCTCCCACCTGACCTGCGTCACACCGACGGCGTCAGACGTCATTCCACCGAGCGCGATCGATGAGCCGTTTATCGAGTAGGTGGAAGCGGACGTCGGCGAGGAAATCGTCACCGCGGGCGCGGTGGTGTCCGTGCCCGTCGGCGTCGTCGTGCCGCCGCCGCTCGTTGACGTAGTCATGTTCCACGTGAACGTCTGCGATGTGCTCAATACACCGTCGGAGGCGCGAGCGGTGACGGAGTACGTGCCGGCGGTCGTTCCTGTGCCTGAAACATAACCCGTGCTCGACATCACCGACAGGCCTGGCGGCAGCCCGGTGGCGCTGTAGGTCAGTGGCTGCGAGCCCGAATCAGCGCCTTGCAGCTGCAACGCGGTCGGGTGTCCGACGGTCGAGGTCCGGGTGCCCGGATTGACGAGCGTCGGCGGCGCATTGCTGTAGGCGCAAACCTCATTGGAATTGGGCCCCTCGACATTGCTCGGTATCGTGTAGGCCGAGACGGCAAAGCAGTACCACTGGCCCGCCGTGGCAGTCGTGAACGCGAATGTCGTCGAACTGCCCGCGTCAAAGTGATTGGTGTAATTTCCGGACTGCACACCGACATGCACCTTGTAGCCGACGGTGCTACCAGCTGGCTCCCACCCCACACTAATCGTGTCGGCGGCCGCATTTCCGGCAGCGGCGACCAGCACCAACAGGCACACTGGTGCCAGCAGCGCACACTTCGAGCGCAGTGTTCGAAAAGCCATCATGAGTTGTTTCTGAGTGGGAGCGCAGGGAGAGTGCGCGACCCTGAGCGCACGAGCTGCAGGAACCTTGCCGCTTCTAACCTCGGCCGCAGTACACTAGCGTTTTTGTTTGTCTTGAATGCGAGAGGCCGTGCACGTCATTTCACGTGCACGGCTTTCGTGTATGAGGAATTACACGAATGTACTGAGACCTACTGATTTGGTACGAGCGTCACTTGAATGCGCTTCACGAACTTCACCGGTGCGCCATCGACCATCGCCGGCTGATACTGCCAATTCTTTGCAGCAGTTGTGGCCATGCGATCGTATTGGACATTCACCGGGACGCGCATCGTCGCTGATTCGACGTTGCCGCTCCTGTCGATGACAAGTTCCAGTACACCGCTCTTCGCGACCGTCACCTTGCCAGGAAACGCCGGGATCTGCTGGCGAATGGCCTGCGGCGGGACCACGTTGCGATCGTCCGCCGTGTAAACTTTGGGTGCCTGTATGATTGCTGGCGGTCCTGGCGGCAACAGCGCTTCGGCGGGCGCGGGCGCCGCGGCCGGTGCGGGCACGAGCGCCTTCGAGCTCAGTTCATAAAAGCCGACCGCCAGCGTCTTGAGATCCGCAAGCGGCGACTGCGACGCGGCCGCCGAGATGTCGGGATCGGCGAGGCCCTCGAGCATCTCTTTGAAGCCGAACGCGGCGCGGCTGAAGTCCTGGCGATCGAACGCCGCCTTCGAGTCCTTATATCTCTCCTGAAGAATCGCCGGAAGCATCCGCTTCCGCGCATCGGCAATCGCCGTCCGCATCCGCGGCGGGATCTCGTCGGCGTCCGGACGATAGAGCGGATCCGCCGAGACCATCGACTCGATGGCGCGATCGGCCTCCTGGCGGCGGCCAACGGCGAGCAGGCACAACGTGCGATACAGGGCGATCGCCCGACGCTCTTCGCGGGGCATGTCGATGGCGCTCAGTCCGTTCAACATCGATAGCGCACTGGTGTATTCCGCTGATGCATACAGTTGGCGGGCCGCTTCGAGAGAATCCTGGGCGTGGAGTCTCGGGCCCGACAACAGGAGCACCGCGATGGTGCATGTTGCGACCGAAGCATTCATCCGCATGGCTACTTCTTCCTCATGTCAACGCTTACTTTGGCTGGTCCCGCGAGCGTCACGGTGGTCACGACTCGCCGCTATCCAAGTTCGGGATGGCGGAACACGACTTCGTGCGGGCCGATGCTGACCTGCACGCTGCCGATAGGCGTCTCGCCGACACGGTCACCGTCCACCCAGACTTCCGCCCACGGCACCGCGTTGAGTGCCATCGGCGCTTTCGGAAGATCCAGCTTGATGTTCGCGGTCTGACCGGGCGCGACGTTCACGGTCTTCATCGCGCGGTAGCCGATCGCTTCGTTGACAACTTCGAGTTCGTGGCGCCCAACCGACACCATGATGCGATCGGTCTGACTGCTGCCGAGCAGGCGCTGGTTCTCAAAGAGCTGCACCTCCACCGGCACGTTCACCGCAATCCAGCCGGAGACCGGCGCGTTCTTGGGGGTCGTCATCGGCACGACGAGCGACGCGGTCGCTCCCGCTTCGATCGTGACGCGCTGCGTCACCGGACCAAGATCGTTCTCAACCGTCACGTTGTGCGGACCCGGCGTAAGACCCTCTGCCGTCAGTGGGCTCTTGCCCAACACGCGGCCGTCAACCGTCACCGTTGCACCAGCCGGTTCCGTGCGAATCTGTAGTTCGCCGAGCGCGCTCGCCGCCCGCGGAATTTCGATGAACTGCGAGACCTGTCCGCCGGCCGTGATCATCACCGGAATCGATCGCACATCGCCGTCGGTCACGAGCTCGACGACATGGCGTCCGGGTTTGAGCTGCAAATTGAGCGGCGTCATTCCGCGCTGCTGCCCGTCGATGACGACAGCTGCGCCGGCGGGATTGGTCTGCACTGACAGTGTGCCGAGACTCTCCGTCGCCACCGCCGGCGACATGATGCGGCCCACCGCGAGAGTACCGCCCGACGTCAGCGCCACGAGAACGATGGCGGCCGCGATCCAGCGGCCACGAATGAACGACGTGCTCTTCTCCATGACGCTCTCGGCCTCCTCGGACCGGCTGTCTTCGCGCGCCTGATCGTCCTTGGCTGGCGGGGTCACCGCGGCAGCGACCGGAGACTCAGGGCGTGTGGATGCCTGGGGGTGCATAGACGCGACGGCTTGGGGACCTGACAACGGAATGCTGGGCACATGCGCGACTGGTCCAGCAGGACGCAGTGATACAACCGCCTGCGGCCCGGGCTTTGGCGCCACCGGGGCCGGAGCTGCCGGCGTCGGCACCACTGCCGGTGCGCTCGCCACTGCCGTTGGACGCGGCGCCGCGGGCACCGCCGCGGGCGCGGGCGTTGGCACCGCCGAAGCCGCAGGCGTTGGTGCGGGGCTAGCGATCCGGGCACCGTCTGCCGCGACGCGCGCCTGGTACCGAGTGAGGAACGATTTCAGCGCGGCGACCTCCCCGATCGGATCGCTGTAGTGCAGCACGCGATCGAGCTCGGCCCACGCCTCGAGCGCCGAGGGAAACGGATTGCGCGGATCGAGTTGAATGGCCCGCATCAGCCAGTCACGCAGTGCGGCGGGCAGCGGCTCGATAGCACCCGTCGCCGAGAGCGCCCAGGTGCCGCCGGCCATTTCGGCGATGCGTGTCGGAAAGTCGTCCTCGGTGACGGGGCGTCCGATGATCAGCGCGAGCGCGGTGATGCCGGCCTGTGTGATATCGCTTCGGCGATCGAACTGCGGCCCCGAGCCGGTACGCGGCAGTGGAATGCGTAGCGTCTTCCAGTACTGCTCGTGCGTGTAATGGAGCTGATCGAGTGCCGCGCCGAGCACGTGCTCGACGAGCACGAGCCGGGCCTGCGGCGTGACGACGATGCGCTCGGGTCCAACCGCGCCGTGGCTGACGTCCGGCATCTTCTGGTGCAGGAGCGCAAGGGCGTGAATAAGCTGGCGAATCAGGCACAGTGCGGCGTTGGTCTCAATCGGGAGCAGCCGCGACTCTGCGAAGGAGAGAATCTCCGACAGTCGCACACCTTGCACGTGCTCGGAGACAATCGCGAGTGTCGTGCCGGTCTTGCCGATCCGCTCGACGCCGCGCACCCGGCCGTAGTGCTCCGACTGGAACGACGACAGCCGGCTGACGCGATCGCGCAGCGCGAATTCAAACGACGAAACCGCAGTGAGCTCCTCGCGAAGCGCGAGCAACTCGAGCGACTCGTTCGTGGCACTGACACTCAGACGCCGCTGGCCAAGTCCATCTTGAAAAGCGACCGGTGTCGATGACGACGTGCGCGCGATTGCAGGGTCCATACTCGTCCGCTAAGGGCGTGACGAGTGCCATCTTCGTGCCGCAAACGACGGTGTTGACGCGAGAACGCGGAGACCCGCGCAAATGCCGGTGATTACGGGAGTTTTAGGTAGGGCGGGGCCGCCGCGGACCACGGCGATCCGGTTGGCCGCTTACAGGAACGTTGGCGTTGTACGAAATTCGTGTGTCGGGCGATCGCTGGGCGGCGACGATTACGCGGGTCGTGCGTTCACGTTCAAACCACCATCCAGAATGATCTTCGCGCCGTTGTAATAGCGCGCCCGATCGGACGCGATGAACACCACGGTATCCGCCACTTCGTCCATCGTCGCCCAGCGGCCGGCGAGAATCCCCATCCGCTTACAGAAGCTGGCGACGAATTCCTCTTTGCTGACGTTCTGCTGTTTGGCCATGTTCTCGGCCCAGACTTCTCGGCCCTCAGTGCCAACGAGGCCGGGGACCACGGTATTGACGGTGATCTGCTGGCTCGCGAGGTCGGTGGCGAGATAGCCCGTTGCCTGGTTCATCGCGGCGTTGTTCAACCCGTGCGTCAACGCCGGCGCCCAGACGATCGTCGAGGCTGTTCCACTGATGTTGATGATGCGACCGGTACCGTCGCTCGGCATCAACGGGAGAAATGCGCGCGTCACTCGCAGGGCGCCAAGAATCTTGTTGTCGAGGTCGCCGATCCAATCGCTGTCGGGCCACAGAATCTGACGGTCCATCCGCCGCATCGGCCCACCCGCGTTGTTGATCACGATGTGTACCGTGCCGAAGGCGTCTTTCGCCGTCGTCGCGCTCGCATCGACTTGATCGGACTTGGTGATATCGGCGGCGGCAGCGACCACTTTCACGCCGGTCTCTTTACGAATCTCTTCTGCGGTGCGGTCGAGCAGTTCCTTGCCGCGCGCCAGCAGAACAAGATTCACACCCTCGCGGGCCAGACCGCGTGCAATGGCTCTCCCGATCCCTTTGCTACCGCCGGTGATCAGTGCCGTTCTGCCCTTCAATCCCAGTTCCAATGCCACGATGCGATCTCCTGTCGTTTGAAGAGTCTCATCTTACTTCGGCCTATACTTGCGTTCCTCAGAAAGGAACCGACCATGAAGTTCGCGTTTGCCATCCTGCTGGCGTGCGTTGCGGTCACGGCCGCCATCGCGCAGCAGACGGTCCCCTTCCGCAATAACACTCCCGTCGCACCGTCGGGCATTCCCGCCGTTCCACTACCCGACAAGCCCGTGGTGTACGACACGGCCGAAGGTCAGCGCATCCGCGTGGTCGTCGTGACGCGGGGGCTCTCGCATCCGTGGAGCCTGGCGTTTCTTCCCGACCCCTCGACTCCGCTCGGGGCAGGCGCGATGCTCGTGACCGAGCGTACAGGACAACTGCGCGTGATCCGCAATGGTGTGCTCGACCCACAGCCCATTGCGGGCGTCCCCGCCGTCCGCTCACAAGGCCTGTCGGGACTGATGGACGTCGCACTCCATCCCCGATTCGCGCAGAATCATTTCGTCTACCTCACCTACACGAAGCCGCTGCAGGGGACGCAGAACACGCTGGCTCTTGCACGCGGACGCCTCGATGGTCAGACACTTACTGATGTCCGCGACGTCTTCGTCGCCAGCGCTGGGACCGGCGGCGCAGCGAGAATCGCGTTCGGCCGCGACGGCACGATCTTCATGACGACCGGTGGCGGCGGCGACAAGGGCGCACAGGATCCGAACAGCCATGCGGGCAAGGTGTTGCGGCTGCGCGACGACGGCACCGCGCCGCCTGACAATCCGTTTGTGGGACGCGCCGGCTACAAACCCGAGATCTATTCGCTCGGACATCGCAACTCGATCGGTTTGGCAATCCATCCCGGCACGGGCGAGCCGTGGCAGAACGAGAACGGACCCAACGGTGGAGATGAGCTGAATATCATCAAGTCCGGACGCAACTACGGATGGCCGATCATTAGCTACGGACGTACGTATCCGGGTCCGCGACAGTCAGACATTCCGTGGCAGGAAGGATTCGAGCAGCCGGCGGTGTTCTGGGTACCGTCGATTGCGATCTCGGGGCTTGCTTTCTATACCGGCGATCGCCTGCCGAAGTGGAAAGGCGATGTCTTCGTCGGCGGGTTGCGCACCGGCGAGATCCCCGGAACGGGACACCTCGAGCGCATTCTGTTTAACGAGAAGATGGAAGAATTGCGGCGCGAATCGCTGCTCGGCGATCTTCGCCAGCGGATTCGTGACGTTCGGCAAGGACCCGATCAGCTGATTTATCTGCTCACCGACGCAGATGACGGTGCCGTGCTTCGGATTGAGCCGGCGCAGTAGAGGCGGGTTTCAGAGCAGGCACCGTAGAGGCCGGTCTTTCGACCCGCCTGCCTTCAAAGGAGACCATGGCTGACACGCAGTCGTACAAGAACCATGCGCAGATCGTACCCCTGTATCACCGGGTGCTCTCGCTGCTGATCCTGCTGATTCTCATCGGCTCGCTCGTGAACTTGAACAAATCGTGGGGCGACAGCACGCGCTTCTACAGCGCCTCGCTCATCGTCGCACTCGCGATTGCGACGACGATGCTGTTCATCTTCGTTCGTACGTTTCCGCTCAAGGCGCAGGATCGGGCGATCAGGGCCGAAGAGCAGCTTCGCCATTACGTGCTGACGGGGAAACTGCTGGACAGCCGACTGACGATGCGCCAGATCGTGGCGCTGCGCTTCGCATCCGACACCGAGTTCGTCGCGCTGGCGCAACGCGCCGCCGATCAGTCGCTGAGCCCGGACGCAATCAAGCGCGACGTGAAGCAGTGGCGCGCCGATACCTACCGCGTGTAGCGGGGCAAACTATGCCCCTACGGCTCGCATTCCCGGCTGAAAGAACTCGAAGACGGTCGTGAGACGCGTGATCGTCAGCAGGTGATGCACCCGCGGCGTGACGTTCCGCAGCTTCACCCATCCCCCGGCGCGGTGCGCAGAGACGTATGCCTGCACCATCGTGCCAAGGCCACAGCTGTCCACGTAAGGTACGCGCGCCAGGTCCAACACCAGATGCCGTCGTCCGGCATCGAGTTGACGGCGAACCGCGTCCTTCAGATCAGCTTCGGTTTCGACTGTGAGCCGTTCCGTGAGTTCGAGCACGACGACGTTCGAATACAAGTGTTCGAGGACTTGCACAGAGAATCTCCTACCTACTAACCTAACGAAGATTTTCGGCGTCTCGAACACCTTCCGGTTTCCTTCTGACTAGTTACACCGCAAGTCGTGGCCCGGCTTGAGTTTAGGGGCGCACCGGCTGAAACGATCGTGGGCGACACATCCGTTCGCCCGGATGTGCGACACTGCGAGCCTTAGCACAACAGATGACGTCTAACGGCTCGACGGAGGCAAACGCATGCGACCAAGATTCCTGGCGATCGCCAGTCTGTTCCTCTGGGTGTGCGTGTTCGCGAGTGGGGCATCCGCACAACAACGGCAGCTCCAGCTTTACGCGACGATACTGGATAGCAGTGGTGCACCTGCCGCCGCGGTCAAACCCGAGGACGTGAAAGTGCAGGAAAATGACACCGACCTCAAGATCGTCAAGGTCGAGCCCATCGAGTGGACGACGAAGGTGCAGATCCTGATCGATAACGGCAGCGGCATTGGCAACAACAACCTCAATCAGCTGCGGAACGGCGTGCGCGGACTGCTCGAAGCGTTGCCGCCCGGAATCGAAGTCACGCTCGTCACGACGGCTCCTCAGCCACGATTCCTCGTTCGAGCGACGACGGATCGCCAGGCGCAGCTCGCGGGGATCGATCGGCTCGCGCCTGACAGCACGGTCGGCCGATTCGTCGAATCACTCGGTGAAGCGCTCCAGCGTTTCGAACGCGACAAGACTGACTTCTTCGGCGTCATCGTCTCGCTGGGCTCGACCGCGGGCGATAACCGCGTGCTCGACCGTGACATCAATCAGATCTACGAACGAGCGCAGAAGAAACCGACAACGGTACACGTCGTCATGGTGTCCACATCTCCGGGGGCCTCAGCCAGCGGTGGCGTGGTTCAGACGGAAGTCGGGATGCAAATCGCTAAAATGACAAACGGGCGATATGAGAACATCGCGGCCGCGAGCCGCATCGGCACGCTGCTTCCAGAAATCGGCGCACAGGTCTCGAAGGGCACCCAGGGGGCGAGCAAGCAGTTCAAGATCACGGCGGAACGCGTCGGCGGCAACTCCAAGGAACCATCGAAGATCAGCATGGGCGCGCGCAATGGTCTGTCGGTGACCAGCGTGACCATCAGTCAGCAATAGTGGAACTCCCCCTTGCCTCCTTTGGTGCGGCGCTCATCGGCACGCTGGCGATTCTGGCGTGGCGTGTGCGTGAGTCGAGACGTCCGGTATCACTGCGAAGCCTGATCATTCCGCCGCTCGGCATGAGTACCGGCTTCTCGATGTTCGTGGTGCCGGCGTTCCGCATTCCGTGGACGTGGGGCCTGACGGCATTCGTGCTCGGCGCACTGGTGTTTGCCTACCCACTGGTCTCGTCACCGCAACTCTCCGTCGAGGACGGCCTGATCATGATGCGCCGTTCTCGATGGTTTCTCGTCGTGATCCTCGCACTGGCGGCGGTACGACTGGGTCTGCGTCAGTACATCAGCAGCTTGATTTCCGTGCAGCAGACGGCGGGGCTTTTTTTCGTGCTCGCCTTCGGGATGATCGTGCGATGGCGCACGACGCTACTGATGGAGTACCGGCAGCTTACCCAACCACTAGCCACCAACCACTAACCACCAACCAGTTAGCGTTCACGCGCGCGGGCTGCCTTCAGCACGTTCGCCATCGCGTAGTTGCCCTCGTGGCAGCCGTACTCGAACATCTCGTACCCGTCATCACGAAGGAGCGGGAATCGCACTGTCCACGGCCTCACCCAGGTCCTCGGATCGCTGACCGTCACCTCATACTGCAGCGTGTTGACATCGAGTAACGTGAACCGTTCGACGAGGCGCAGCGCCTCACTCGTGGGGTTTCCGTTGCCGTTGCGTCCGTAGGACCCGGTTTTTCCGTTGAAGTTCGTCGTCTCGATAATCAGCGAATCGCCGTCCCATCGGCCGCGCGCGTCGCCCATGTATGAGCGAATCGCCGGCGCGATATGCGAACGGCCGTCGAGTGGCACGATCCGGGTTTCGTGAATCATCTCGTAGCGGATGATCACGAACCCCGGCGTTTGCCGGATCTCGGTGCCCGTACTGTAAATGTTGGGCAACACGGACCCCAGCACACCGCGGCTGATACACCGGTCGTACGGGGTCAGGTCTTCGGGCCCGCGGTAGGCATACGTCTCGGCCGATGTCGTTCTCCACTGTGCAGCACGTCGCGCGCCATCCTCCGTCATCGGCGGCAAACGCCCGTCCGGCGGATCGACGACCAGTGATGCCACTCGTGAAGCTTTGCCGCGCTCGAGCCAGTGCGGCGGTGGCGCCGTGACTGGCGAAATATCGGAATTTGCCTGGGCCTGTGCCGCGACGAACTCGGCGTCAGTCAGTTCGGCGCGCGTGCCGAACGACGGCGGCCGCTCGAACGGCACATCCACGAGGTGATCGCTCGGCCAGATACCCTGGAGATCCGGATCGCCCCACGGCGTGCGAGGCGCGGCGACGCGCGGCGGGCTCGTCGCACGATCAGTGGTGCGCTGCCGCGCTTCGGCCGAAAGTACACCTGTGAGCGCGACGATCGACAGCACGGCGCGAAACAGTCGAGACATCCAGGTAATCATAGCCAGACCCGCGATGACGTGGTACGGTGACAACACGTGACGACGACGACCACGCAGCAACCACGCAGCGCACTCGAGAGCCTGATGCTCGCGATGCGCTCCAAGCGCACGGCGTTCGTCGTTCTCCAATCATTCGCGTCAGGACTTCCACTCGGCCTGGTCTGGGTCGCTATCCCCGACTGGATGCGTGACATCGGCGTCGACATCCGCGTGGTCGGACTCATCACGCTCGCGCAGGCTCCCTGGACATTCAAAGTTCTGTGGGCACCTTTCATGGACCGCTACGTGCCGCCCTTCTGGGGACGTCGGCGCGGATGGATGGCGGTCACGCAGATTGCGCTGCTCGCGCTCGGCCTGATGATGGCGGGCGTGGGACAACGTCCTGAGGCAATCTGGGTCGTCGGCGCGCTATCGATGGCTATCGCGCTCGCTGCGGCGACGCAGGACATTGCCATCGACGCGTACGCGGTGGAGGTACTGCGGAAGGACGAACAGGGCGCGGCTGCGGGCGCGCGCGCCGCGATCTATCGTGCCGCGTACTCCGTTGCTGGGAGCGTGGCGATTAGCCTGGCTGCACGACTCGGATGGCCAGCAGTCAACGTTTTTCTTGCGTTGATTTACGTGCCGATGCTGGTCATCACATGGAAGTCGCCTGAGCCTGACATGCAGGCACCGTCGCCGAGGACACTGAGCGAAGCTGTCTGGCAGCCATTCCTCAGCTTCATCACTCGGCCGCAAGCGCTCGAAATTCTCGCATTCGTCGTGCTCTACAAACTGTCCGACCAGCTGACGCAGTCGTTGACTCGCCCGTTCCTGATCGACATGGGCTACAACGCCGATCAGCGTGGCGTTGTGCTCGGCATCATCACGCTGATCGCGACCTTTGGCGGTGCCATTTTTGGGAGTTGGCTGACGACACTCGCGGGACTGGGCCACTCGCTGTGGATCTTTGGGTTTCTTCAACTATTTTCAAATCTCGGCTATTACCTCCTCTCGATCCTTGGCCGGCCAATCGGGCTGGCTTTGTATGGGGCAGCCGGATTCGAACTGCTGGCATCCGGCATGGGCACCGGCGCCTTCTCCGTGCTGCTGCTTCGCCTGACTGAAAAGCGCTTCTCGGCGACTCAGTACGCGCTGTTCTCGAGCCTGTTCGCATTGCCGCGCGTGGTCGCCGGACCCATCACGGGATTCGCCGTCAACGCGGTGGGATGGCCCACCTTCTTCTTGTCGACTCTAGTGATCGGGATCCCCGGATTGCTGATGCTGCATCGCTTTGCGCCGTTCGGGGTCCGCGAACCGAAGTTCGAGCACGAGGGCCGGATCGCAGCAGCGCCAACATCACGATTGATCGGACCTAGCATCGCAGCGGCAGTCGGGCTAGCGATTGTGGCGGCTCTTCTCGTCGCGGTACTCGACGCCATGCAGGCGACTCGCGCGAATCCTCCGGCGGCGTTCGACATCGGCGCGGCCATCTGGCGTGTGTCGCATCCCACGAACGTCGGCGGGTGGGTTCAGATCGGCGGCATCCTCGCCTTTGCCGTCATCGGCGGGCTGTTTATCGGCGCCGCTCGGGTGAAGGCGTCCAGTACGGCGAGCTCGTAGTACCATCGGCCTCTCCACGGGAGGCTGTATGAAGACCTCTGGCCGTACCCTGCTTTGCGCCACCGTGATCGTCGTGGTGATGGGCTGGGTCCTGCATCCATCGCCTCAGGCGCAAACCGGCTCATGGATACCCCCGAAGACCCCATGGGGGCACCCTGATCTGCAGGGCGTCTACACCAACAAAGACGAAGCGAACACTCCGCTCGAACGGCCCGTGGAACTCTCGGGACGGTCGGCGAAGGATTTCACGGCTGCCGATCTCGCCGCACTTGCGAAGCAGCGGCAGGCCGTCGCGGCGAAGATCGCCGGCGGCATCGGCGGCGCCGAGACGGGCGCCGGACCGACGCATTGGTATGAACACTTACAGGGCAACGGCAGCCGTCCGTGGCTGATCACCGATCCGCCGGACGGGCGTCTGCCGGCGATGACGCCGCAGGGGCTCAAGCGCGAGGCCGCGGCCGCGGCGCTCAACGACGCGCGCAACGGCGAAGGACGGGCCGACTCCTGGCTCGATCGCAGCCTCTACGACCGCTGCATCACGCGCGGACTGCCAGGCTCGATGATGCCCGCCATCTACGGAAACGCGTACGAGATCGTCCAGACCCCGGACTCGGTCGCGATTCGCTACGAGATGATTCATGAGACACGGATCATCCCTCTCGATGGCCGGCCGCGGGTGAGCGAGAAGATTCGCGAGTATCTCGGCGATGCGCGCGGGCGCTGGGACGGCAACACACTGGTCGTCGAGACGAAGAATTTCACCAACCGCACCCACTTTGGCTATAACAACCGCTTCAACAGCGAGCAGTTCACGTTGACCGAGCGCTTCACGCCGACCTCACCGAAGACCATGCAGTGGGATGTGACGTTCAACGATCCTGAGGTCTGGACGAAACCGTTCACGTTCACGATGCCGCTGACCCGAGACGACTCACAGCAAATCTTTGAATACGGCTGCCACGAGGGCAACCGCGGTCTCGAACACATTCTCAAGGCGGCGCGCGCCGAGGAACGCACGCCGAAGTAGAGGAGCCCTTATGCGTCCTGCAATCCTCGTCGCCGGCCTGACCCTCGCGCTCGTCTCGATCACGACAACCGCCGGGGCACAAGTGCGCGGCCGCATGACGTCGCGGCCGCAGACCCCGTCCGCCAATCCGCGTTCGCCAGCCCCGCCGATACTGCCGTTCCCGATCTGGGCAGGCGTCGTGACACTGCCCGAGATCGTGACGCTCGCGCAGGCGCCGTTCGGCGCAAACGCGCCAACTGGCGGCGTTCAGCTCGATATTCAGCCGTGGAGCTCGCAGGTCTACGTGGATGGCGCCTCGGTGGGCCGTGTCGAACAGTTTCGCGGCTATTACCGGCATCTCGAGCTCCCGGCCGGACCGCATACGATCGCCATCGTGTCGGACGGCCGTGACCCGTTCATCTTCGGCGTCATGGTCGTTCCGGGCAGGGTCGTGACGCAGCGCGCCACGCTGGGCTCGGCCGGCACGTATACGCCTTGACAGCGTCCGCACTCCGCGGTAAATATATCCACCGTGGTTACATCCACGGCGAAGCGGGACAGGCCTGACCCTGACGACCAGCCGGCGCCGCTGCTGACGCCGGCGGTCTTCCACATTCTCCTCGCGCTCGCCGACGGCGAATCGCACGGCTACGGCATCATGCAGGACGTCGAGCGCTTCACCAACGGCCGGACACGACTCGGCCCCGGCACGCTCTATCGCTCGATTCAACGCATGCTGGTTGACGGCTTGATCGAGGAGCTGGCGATCTCGCTGCACGACGAGACCGACGAGGATCGCCGGCGCTACTACCGCCTCACCGCACAAGGTCTGTCCGTCGCCAAACGCGAAGCGGAGCGGCTCGCGGATCTGGTCGAAGCCGCGGGCCATCGCGATCTGCTCACCCCACGTCCAGCCAAGGTGCGCGCCGGATGACTCCCACACCTGTCCCCGAAGACTTTCACACCATCACGCCGCAGATCGCGGTCAAGGGTGTTGCCGCGGCCATTGACTGGTACACGAAGGCGCTCGGCGCCGACGAGCTCCTGCGCAACACCGCACCCGACGGCGCGTCGATCATGCATGCAGAGCTCCTCCTCGGCGACTCGCGCTTCTTCGTCGTCGACGAGTTTCCGGACTCGATGGCCTCGCCGGCGTCGCTCGGCGGCACCTCGGTCACGCTGCACCTCTACGTCCGCGACGTGGACACGCTCTTCAATCGCGCCGTCGAAGCGGGAGCGACCGTGCTGATGCCGGTGGCCGATCAGTTCTGGGGTGATCGCTACGGCATCCTGCGCGATCCGTTCGGGCATCGCTGGTCGATCGCCAGCCGTATCGAGGACCTGTCACCCAAGAAGCTCCAGGACCGCGCCAAATCATGGGTCAAAGATCAGGAGGCGTCATGACCAACGCACGCGCCGCGGCAACCGTGTTCGCCGCGTTCCTCCTCTCGAACGTGTTCGCCATCGCGATTCACGGCTTCATCCTGGCCGCTGACTATGAGCCGTACCGTGGGAGCCTCCTGCGAGACTTTGCAAACGGACCAGGGTGGCCGTCGCTCCTGCTGCCGGTGGCGCATCTCTCTTTCATTTCCGGGCTGGTGTGGATCTACGGACGGCTGTCGCTCGACGGCTCCACGACGGCCCGAGGGCTCAAGCTGGGCCTGATCGGCTGGCTGGTCGGACAAGCGCCGCTCTGGATGATTTGGTACGCCGAGCAGCCGTGGCCCGATAGCCTCCTCGTCAAGCAGCTCGGGCTCGAGATGCTGTCGTCACTGGCCGTCGGTGTGACGATCGCCGTCGTGTCGCGGCTACCAGCAAGGCACCTCGCACCGCGCGCCGCGACGGCCTGAGGGCCGTCCCCGCCCGGCCAGTCTCGTGCGGTACACTGACCGCCCAGATGACGATGAACCCGGCGCTCACGGTCAAGAATCCGCCGCCGGCTGTCTGGCGATGGGCGGTCCTGGTCGCGATCAGCGTCGCGATGTTCGGCAACTACTACGTCTACGACTCGATCGGGCCGGTTGCTGATTCGCTGCAGCGACTACTGGGTTTTACCGACACGCAGATCGGCACGCTCAACGCCATCTACAGCCTGCCGAACATCATCGTCGTGTTGATCGGCGGCGTGATCGTCGACCGCTTCGGTACCCGGCTCTCGACGCTCGCGTTCGCCATCATCTGCATGGTCGGCGCGATCATCACCGCGCTGTCGCCGGTCTTCCCTGTGATGGCCGCCGGGCGCCTCGTCTTCGGGCTCGGCGCCGAGTCGATGATCGTGGCGATCACGGTGGCCATCGGTCAATGGTTCGTCGGGCGTCAGCTCGGGTTCGCCTTCGGCGTCAACCTCAGCATCGCGCGCGCCGGCTCGTACAGCGCCGATCTCTCCACGACGTGGTTCAAGCCGCTCTATGAACAAGGATGGCAGCCGCCGCTCTTTCTCGCCGCCGGCATGGCCGTCTTCGCCGTCGTCGCATGCATCGTCTACTACATGCTCGACCGGTACGTGGCGCAGCACTATGACGTGCCGCGTCCGTCGGAATCCGAACGCTTCGTCTGGAGCGATCTGTGGCGCTTCGATCGATCGTTCTGGTACGTGATCGGACTCTGCGTGACGTTCTATTCGGTCATCTTCCCGTTCCGCAGCACGTTCGCGATCAAATACTTTCAACACGCCCACGGTCTGTCGCTGCAGGATGCCGGCGCGTTGAACGGCTACGTGTTCCTTGCCGCCATCTTCGCGACGCCGGCATTCGGGTTCATGGCCGACATGCTCGGCCGGCGCGCGGCGTTCATGGCCTTCGGCTGCTTCCTGCTCGCGGCGGTCTTTCCAATCCTCGCCTACACCGACATCAACCTGTGGGTGTCCACAGTCATGATTGGCGTCGCATTCTCTCTGGTTCCCGCCGTCATCTGGCCCGCTGTGCCGTATCTCGTCGAGCCCAAACGCCTGGGTACCGCGTACGGCCTGATGACGATGGTGCAAGCCATGGGACTGACGGTGATCAATCTGGTTGCAGGCGCCCTGAATGACGCGAACGGCGCGGGACCGGAGAACCCGGGCGGCTACACACCGATGCTGTGGCTGTTCCTGGCTCTGAGCCTGGGTGGCTTCGTGTTCGCCTACCTGCTCCGCGTGCGCGAGACAAGCCCCGAGGGCCACGGTCTCGAACAGATCAAAGCCGGCGCGCCCGGATAAAACGAGAAGACTACCGTTTCCGCTCGAACTCCTGATCACCTTCTACGGTGTGGATGACGAAGCCGGTGACCGCGCCGCTCGCGTCCTTGCGAAAAATCACTGGCGCGCCCAGCGCCGAGAACGTCGTCTCTGACTCCGCGACGAGCGGCATCTTGCCGGCACCTGGTGGCACGACGTAGAGACGGCCGTTCTCGAATACCACTGAGGATGGGATCGACTTCCCTGCCATCTTCATGTCGTACGGACCGGAATAGCTGGAGAGGACGTCCGCAGGGACGACGAACTCCGACTGCCCCTTTCGCTTGTCGTCATCGGTGATGACGAAATGCTGCCGTGATGACTTGTCGTTCTCGTTGCACACGTTCTCGAGCAGCTCGGTATCGGGCATCAGATTGGCGTGCAGCGTGATCGTCCACGGACGCGTGTACGCCTTCGGATCGTTGTAGGTGATCTGAACATCCATGTGACCGAAGTCCTTGCGCGTGAACCGCTCGGTGGTGCGCAGCGCTTCGGTGTGTGGGTGTCCGGAGTAATCGAGCCACGTGCGATCGTTGAAGCCGCCGCTCTCGACGACCATCGTATTGCCTTCCCAATGCCCGACTGAATACCCCATCCACGTCGGCTGCGGATCCTCGGGCAGCGCGCGGCCGTCGATCAGAATCTGCCGGTACGGTCCGCCCTCTGGCAACATCGCCAGCGTGCCGCTGCTCTGCACGAACTTGAACGTACTCATGTTGTAGTTCGGACCGATTTCGGGCATGCAGCGATAGAGCGGGTGATCGGTGGCGAAGCGCGCCGTGCGTTCTTTGGCCAGCGCTTCGGCCCACGGCAGGATCTCACCCGGCTTCAAGTCCGTCGTGACGTCGAGCGAAAGCGCCAGGGCGTCCGTGCGCCAGATCCCCGAGAGATCCGGCCGGCCATCCGGGGCGTTCGGTGCGGGTGCGGTGAGATTCGGTTTGCCGTCGTTGGTGCGCGGGATGCCGGGCGTCTTCGTCGTCAACCACTGCGCATCCGCGGGCATCGCCGCCGACAGCAGCATCGCGAGCGCAGCGACGAACACGGTGTGTTTCACCAAGGGCATGGCCGGATTATAGCGATGGGCGCGGTTCACGATCTTTCCTCTTGACAAGCCTGCTTCAATACCACACAGTCTTACTGTACTAGTTCAGTAGCACAGTGATGATTTTCCGCCCAAACCCCTCGCTCGGCGTGCCCATCTACCTCCAGCTGATGGAGCAGGTGAAGCACGCCATCGAAACCGCAGCGCTGCGGCCGGGCGAGCAGCTGCCGGGCATCCGGCCGCTCGCGGAGGAGCTGGTGATCAACCCGAACACTGTTGCCAAAGCCTACCGCGAGCTCGAACACGAAGGCATCATCGAGCTGCGCCACGGCGCCGGCGCATTCGTCTCGGAACAGGCGGCCAGGAGTAAGAAGGCCGCCGACAGCCTGCGGACAGCGCAGCCGATCGTGGCCGCCGCTATCCAACGGCTGCGCGAGCGCGGGCTGACTGATGAAGAAATCCGGCGTTTGTTCGAAGCGGAGCTTGCCGGGCTGACCGGGGCAGGAGGACGAGGTGTCTGAGTCGTTGGCGATCGAAACGGTGGATCTGCAGAAGCGATTCGACACGATCGACGCGTTGCGCGGGTTGAACCTCCGCGTACCGCAGGGATCCATCTTCGGATTCCTGGGCCGCAATGGAGCCGGTAAGACGACAACGATCAAGCTCCTGCTCGGCATGGCCCGCCCCACTGCCGGCCAGGCGCGCGTGCTCGGTCTCCCCGCAGACGACGCGGCGGCGAGCGTCAACATCCGAAGGCGCACCGGCTTCGTGGACGAGAACAAGGCGCTCTACGACTACATGACCGTCGACGAGATCATCCGCTTCACGGCAGCGTTCTATTCCGGTTGGCGGCGCGATCTCGAGAAGCGCTACCTGCACTCGTTCGAGCTGCCGCTGCACCAGAAGACGACCGCCCTCTCCCTTGGCATGCGCAGCAAGCTCTCGCTGCTGCTCGCGCTGTGTCGCGGCGTGGAGCTGCTCGTGCTCGATGAGCCGACGTCGGGCCTCGATCCGGCGGCCCGCGAAGAAGTGCTTCAGGCGATCGTCACGCATGTCTCGACGGAGCGTCTGACCGTCTTCTTCTCGTCACACCAGCTCGCCGACATCGATCAGATTGCCGATCACATCGCCATCCTCGACGCTGGCCGGACCGTCGTCTCCGGCGATTTGGAGGATTTGCGCGCACGGTACCGCCGCGTGCAGCTCGTGTTCAACGGCGACGCTCCCGAGATCACTTTTCACACACCTGGCATCGTCCGTGTCCGCCGGCAAGGACGCGTCCTGACCGCGGTCTCGAATGCCGGCAGCGACGCGCTCATCGAAGAAGCGATGCGCTTCGGACCGGTCTCGGCCGACGTTATGCCGGTGACGTTGAAGGACATCTTTCTCGAATCTGTTGTGGAGGACTGACAAATGCTCTGGCGTAAGGCGTGGCTCGAAACCCGTGGACGATTCCTGGGCGGTCTCGCGCTCAGCCTCATCGTCGGCTTCGGCACCATCTACGACTTCCGCGCGACGGAGCGGCTGTTGCCGCTGGTCCGCAACATCGACCCCGGAACGCTCGACACGTCTGGCCCCATCGGCGGAGCCATCAAGGAAAGCATCGCCGCGCAGCAGACGTTCCGCGGGTTCGTCTGGTGGCAGTGGTATCGCCAGAACCTGACCTATCTTGTCGTCGTCTTTGGCGCACTGCTAGGCGCCGGCGGACTAATCGCCAGGTCGGGCGGCGCGACGCTCTTCACGCTGTCATTGCCCGTGTCGCGCAACCAATTGGTTGGCACGCGTGCCGCAATCGGCCTTGCCGAGCTGCTGGGAATCGCCATCGTGCCGTCGTTGGTGCTTCCCCTACTCGCGCCATCCATCGGGCAAAACTACAGCGTCATCGACGTGGTGGTCCACGGCGCTTGCATGTTCATCGTCGGTTCGGTGTTCTTCAGCCTCGCTGCCCTGCTGTCGAACGACTACTCAGACATGTGGCGGCCAGTGCTCATCGCGTGCATCGTCGCGGCAGCGCTCGGGATGCTCGAGTACATCCCGGCGATCGCGCCGTACGGCATCTTTCACGTCATGAACGGTGAGACCTACTACCGGCACGCTGGCGTGCCGTGGATCGGACTGCTGGTCAGCGCCGGCATGAGCGCCGCGCTTTTACGCACGGCGGCCATCAACCTCGCATACCGCGACTTCTGAATATCGGGGCCACCTTCAGATGGCCCGAAGGAGACAATCATGCGTGTCACACTGCCCACTCTGCTCGTCGTGTCTCTACTCACCGTTCCAGGAATAGTCTGTGCGCAATCCGCAGACCCTTCCGGTCACTGGGAAGGCGCCATCAACATTCCTGGCGGAGAGATTCCCTTTCAGGTTGATCTGTCGAAGAACGTTCAGGGCAAGCTGGTGGCCACCTACAGCCGCCCAGAGAACGATCTGAGAGGCCTACCGCTCGCGAACGTGACGCTCGATGGCCGTGCGATCGCGTTCGACCTCACCGTGGACGGAGGCGCGAAGTTCCAAGGTATTTTCTACGCCGACGGGAAGACGATTTCAGGCGACGTGACCGCCGCAATAGGCAGTGCGCCCTTCAGCTTGACGCGCACCGGCGATGCCGCACTGACCTCGACACCCCGGAACGGGCCGATCGACAAGGCGCTCGAGGGTGTCTGGCACGGGACGCTTGCGCTGCCAGGCAGAAAACTCCGTCTCGTGCTTCGCTTGTCGAACGAGTCGGACGGAACATCGACGGGGACAATCATCAGCGTCGATCAAGGTGGGATCGAGTTTTCGCTCGGCATCGCTCAGAAAGCCACGAGCCTGACGCTCAATACGCCAGCAATCGGGGGAGACTTTTATGCGGGGGCGTTGACCGCCGCTGGCGAACTGGGCGGCACGTTTACACAGGGTCAGGCGACGGTGCCGCTCACGTTCCTGCGCGCGAAGTAGAGCGCACACGCCAGCGTGCGCGGTCCGCCCTAGGTACCCACTCGTTTGACGAGCACCGGCCATGCCCGCGCCCATCGCAGCTCACCGTAGAACTGCGACGGACGATTGTGGGTGAAGTATTCGTAGCTGTGGTCGTCGGTCTGGTTATCCATCTCGCCTGCGCCGAGAATGCCGTGCGCAAGCTCGTGGACCGCAACCCGGCCGACGCCGCGACCGATTCCGGCGACGAGCTGCTGACGCGTGGTCCCGGCCGGTGCGTGCGCGATCGCCGCCATCAGCACTTCGGTGAAATCGACGAGACTGCGCGCACCGAGCGGACCCATGGCAAACGTCTCGCCGGCGTTGGGCAGCTTCTGACCCTTGCGCCGTTCGAGGGCCAGTTGCACACCGACGGTCCACGGCACTTCACGACGATCGGTGAAGGTCACCTTCAATCCCGAGAACGCGCGTGTCAGCTCGCCTCGAGAGATCTGCTTGATGGCCTTGACCTCGGACGCCGTGATCGGTCCACCGAGCGCGGCGGTCACGGGTGCGCTGAATGTGAACGGAAACTCGTCGTACCAGAAACAGACATCGACGCCGGTCCGCGCTGTACGAAACACGAGGACGCACAGGACCGCGACGATGGCGACCGCCACGAATCCTATGCGCCAGTTCATACGACGTGGACTATTTGCGCGCCGCCTTGAGCGCGCCGGTCCACCAGGCAAGGTTGTCGAGCAACGCCTGCGCCGCCTGTCGATTCATGTCGGTGTCGATGCCGCTCATGTCCTGAATGAACCAGGGATTCGGAATATGCACGGCGAATCGCGTCGGCACCATGTCCAGCTCAATGGTCACCAATCGGAGCTGCTCTACACCGCGCGCACCGCCGGCACCGCCCCAGCTCACGAAAGCGACGGCCTTTCTCGCCCAGGCGTAATACGTGTAGTCGAGGGCGTTCTTCAATACCGCCGGGTAGCCGTGGTTGTACTCGGGTGTGACGATGATGAAGCCGTCTGCTTCGCGAACCTTGTCGCGCCACTTCACCACGGCGGGATTGGTATATCCATCCTTCGCGAGTCCGGGCGGCATCGCTTCTTCGAAGAACGGCAGCGGATAGTCACGTAGATCGAGCATCTCGACGTCGAGATCGCTCCGCTTCTTGGCCAGGTCGAAGATCCATTGGGCCGGCTTCTCGCTGAACCGATTGGCTCGCGTGCTTCCCACAATCACTTTGATTTTGAGTGTGCTCATGCGTGGGACATTGTGGCACAGCCATTTGCAGTGTCCGGCCTTGCCGGAGGGGACCGATTCGCTGACCTTGACACGGAGACAGAGCGGCGGTATTCGTACAAGTCCACGCCACTTCCGACGCGGAGGTTTGAATGGAGATACCACCGGGCTAGTGGCGCGCAACGGCGAAAGGATCGCTCCGGACGTTCCTCACAGCCCGCGCGCAAGTTGGTTAGAGTTAGAGCACGACCAGCAGTTTGTTCTGGCTCCTGCCAGAATGCGTGTCACACACGCAAGAACGCCCGACAGGCCAGGGTCCCCTGGCGCGTCGGGCGTTGTGCTGTACGCGCCTAGCGGTTGCCGCCAGCCGATCCTTCACCGATCTCGAGACGACGGCCGCGACGGGCCTGCTCGGGTGGCGCGGGTATGGTGATCTCGAGCACGCCGTTGCTGAAGGTCGCCTTCGCCTGGTCCGCGATCACACCCTCAGGCAGCGGTATGGTCCGGTAGAACCTGCCGTAACTGCGCTCGGAGCGATAGACGCCCTCCCGCTCCTCCTCGTGCTGACGCCGGCGTTCGCCTTCGATGGTCACCTGGCTGTCGCTGACGTCCACCTTCACATCGTCCTTAGTGAGACCCGGTAAATCGGCGCGAATCACCAGCTCGCTATTACGGTGGAAGACTTCGAGTTCTGGCGCCCACCTATCCTCGCCCGATAACAGGCCAAAGCTGCTAGCCGCCTGACGCGAGCGCAGCCCACCGAAACCGAAGTTCTCGAACACGCGATCCATTTCATCCGCGAATCGCTCGAGCATGTTGAACGGGTTGGCTGCCCGTGAACCCAATGCGGTCGCCGACCGATCCATGTTCGACGATCGCTCGATGCCGCGTTCTTCACGCGGCGAACCTGTACGTTTATCAGCCATACGCACCTCCCCAATGGACGTGCCGCGCGCGTGAGGCGAACCCTGGGATGAACCGCGGGGTGATCAGTCGCGCTCAAGGATGTGAAGCGCGCGCGGCGGTAGTGTGTTGCTGACGGCGAGTCTACCACCGCCTATCCACCTGCCATAGCGCCAACGACGAGAAACGGTTCTGCTCCGCTTGCGATCTTGCTCGGCAGCGGTGCGTCCGGCAACTCGTGAGACCAATCCTCCTCGCAGGCGAAGAATCTCAGGAATGGGCGACGCTGATGCGTGACGTGATCGCGAATCGTTCCGCACAGTACCGGATAGCGCGCCTCGAGCGCGTCGAGAATCGCCCGCTGCGTGACCGGCCCATTCACCTCGAGCCTGACCTCATCGTCCACACGCGCGAGCGTACGGAGATGCATCGGAAGTACTACACGGATCATTTGAGTGTCTGCGCTTCCACCGACAGCACCGCGGGAAGGTCTCGCACGATCGGTGCCCATGTGTCACCGGAGTCCGACGAACCGTAGACCTGCCCTCCAGTCGTGCCGAAATAGATACCGCACGAGTCGAGACGATCGACGGCCATGGCGTCGCGCAGCACGTTCACGTAACAGTCCTTCTCCGGCAATCCCTTCGTCAATGGTTCCCAGTCGTTGCCCCCCGATCGGCTGCGGAAGACGCGCAGCTGACCGTCCATCGGATAGTGCTCCGAGTCACTCTTGATGGGCACGACATAAATCGTTTGCGGCTCGTGCGCGTGAACATCAATGACGAAGCCGAAGTCGGTGGGCAGATTGCCGCTGACCTCATGCCAGGAATCACCGGCGTCGTCGGTCCGCATGATGTCCCAGTGTTTCTGCATGAACAGCACGTTCGGCTGTGACGGATGCATCGCGATGCGATGCACGCAGTGACCGACTTCAGCGGTCGGGTTGGCAATCTGTTCCGAACGCAGGCCCTTATTGATCGGCCGCCACGATGTGCCGCCATCGTCCGTGCGGAAGGCGCCCGCGGCGGAGATGGCGATGAACATGCGCTGTGCGTTGGTCGGGTCGAGCACGATGGTGTGCAAGCCGAGACCTCCGGCACCGGGCGACCACTGCGATCCGGAGCCGTGACCGCGCAGGCCGGGCAACTCCTGCCAATTCTGACCACCATCGGTGGTACGGAACAACGCGGCGTCTTCGACGCCGGCATACACCGTGTCCGGATCTGCCAGCGACGGTTCCAGATGCCAGACGCGCTTGAACTCCCAGGGATGCGGCGTTCCGTCGTACCACTGATGCGTACCCGGGACGCCGTCGTAGGTAAACTTATTGCCGACCGGCTCCCACGTCTTGCCGCCGTCATTCGAGCGCTGAACGAGTTGGCCGAACCAGCCGCTGCTCTGTGAGGCGTAGATCCGGTCGGGATCTGCGGGCGATCCCTTGAGGTGGTACATCTCCCACCCGCCGAAAAACGGACCGCTCACCTCCCAATCGGTGCGCTTCTCATCCGAGGTCAGCACGAACGCTCCCTTTCGCGTTCCGACCAGCAATCGCACTCCGCTCATCGTCGTATCCTTCCCGGCGCCGGTGCGTACACCTCAGCCCTTCTCCGAGCTCACGGCACAGGCGCGTCCACTGTATCGTCGATCGACATGTTTCAAGATCGACATCGCCGGATGAGAAAGTTCAGGGGCGGACGCCGCGGTATGAGCGACGCGGATGATGTCGAGACTTGGCCGGCTGATCGGACGGTTGCGGTGAGCTGCTCAACCTTCCCGCCGTGCACAGGCCGAGTCGCGAAAGGTCGCACGCGAGTCACATGAAGATGCCAGGGCCAGACAGCTCGCCTCAGAGACCAGGCACGGCGGCGCGAAGACGTCCGCA
>DAINQP010000062.1:0-25678 GCA_036742665.1 Vicinamibacterales bacterium
CCCCAGCTCCTCTGCAATGGGGATGAACGTGGCCGGCGGGACCGGCTCACCATTGCGCTTCCACCGCACGAGCGACTCGAAACCGACACACATACCACTGCTGAGGGAGACGATCGGCTGATAGTGGACCTCGAAGCCGTTGGACTCGCTTCGGTCGCTCAGCGCCCGGTCACGATTGCCGATGGCGTGCCGCAGGTCGTTTTCGAGGCCGAGGCGATCGCGCACGCGCGCGTGCATGTCGGCGTCGAAGAGCTCATGCCGCGCCTTGCCGCGCGCCTTCGCGTGATACATCGCAGTGTCGGCGTCGCGCATGACCTCCTCGGGGTTGTCGTACTGGGTCCGCCCGAATGCAATGCCGATGCTGGCCGACGTGAACACTTCCTTGCCGCCGATCGAGAACGGGGCGCTCAGCGCGTGCTGGATGCGGAAGGCGATGGCATTGGCCTGCGGCTCGTCGTTGAGCTCGTTGAGGAGGATGGCGAATTCGTCGCCGCCCAGCCGGGCGAGCGCGTCGCCCTGCCGCAGACACGACTCGAGGCGGCGGGAGACGGCAATCAGCAGCGCGTCGCCAACCAGGTGACCGAGACTGTCGTTGACGACCTTGAATCGATCAAGGTCGATATACAGAGCTGCAAACCGCTCGCCGCGTCGTTGCTTCAGTTCTTCGAGGCGCCGTCCGAGTTTCTCGACGAACACCGAGCGGTTGGATAGGCCGGTCAGCGGATCGAGAAACCCGGCGCTCAGCACCCACTCTCGAGCAAGCGAGCGGCCTGTGGTGTCGGTCAGCGAGCCGGCGATGCGAATCGCGCGCTTAGCGCCGCGCACGGCAACCCCCCGACACAGAAACAGGCGATACGTGCCGCTCTCGTGACGAATGCGGTGCTCGTACTGGAAGTGATCGGTTTTGCCCGACAGATGCGCATTCAGCGCCTCCTTCAACGGGGCGATCTCGTCGGGGTGTACCCGATCAGTCCAGTCCTCGACCCTTCCGATGGCCTCGGTGGCCGGCAGACCCACCATCGCCCGCCATCGCGCCGAGACGTAGAACTCCTGACTGCGGAGATCCCATTCCCACAACCCGTCGCTCGCGCCTTCGGCAGCCAGCGCCAGCCGTTCCTCACTTCGCTTGACGGCGTACTCCGCACGTTTCTGGTCGGTCACGTCGCGCCACAGCAGCGTCGTGCCGCCATCGGCCGGACGAATCGTCACCTGCAGGACGCGCGCGCCGGCGGCCGACAGCACACCATAGAGCAACTGTGCCCGCGGACTCTGATGCTCGATCGCATCATCGATCGTTCGCTGCAGGCCGCTGGTCTTCAACACTGCTACCGCCTGGATCAGCGGGCGGCCCAGCGCCTGCGAGCGCGTGCAGTCCACCATGCGCTCGAGCGCGTGATTCCATAGCGTGATCACGCCGCGGCCGTCGATCACGGCGAGGCCTTCGTCGAGCGATTCGATGACGCCCTGGCTACGGCGCTCGTATTCGATCTGGCTCACGTGGGCGCAGTAGGCACGGTGTGCGAAGAACAACGGGAGCGCGGCGACCGGCACGATTCCCCACAGTCCGTGATCGATGATCTCGAGGAGGCCAACGGCGAGGCCGGCGCCAATCACATGATGAGGGCAGTCGCGGAGGACGATGCCCGCCCATGACCGGTTAATCGGCTGACCGGCGATCAGGGGCATGACGATCTCCGCCAGCGCCGTGTGGGTGAGGCCGTACGTCGCGGCCGCCAACGTGATCGGCACTCCCTGCCACGGCCAGACGAAGTGACCATGTGTCCCGCCGAGCACGACGTGCACGACTCCAGCTACATGGAGCGCGGCGATCGTCGTGGCGGCATTTACGAGCGTACGTTCAGGGGGGCGCGTCCACAGCGGATCGCCCAGCATGTATGCCGCAGCTCCTGCCGTCACGACGATCATCGTCACGAGGGGACCGAACAGGAGGAGCGAGGCGAAATGGATGACGAAGGCGAGCGGCATCATGCCGCGGTCCTCGGCCACCGGCCGCTGGACCGCAAGCACCGACGTCAGGATGGCGACGACGATCAGTCCCGAGAACTCAAGAGCGAGATCGGGCTGCGGCCAGCCCATGAATCCCAGGAACACGACTGCGGTCGTCGCTATCGCCGCAAACACGAACAAGCCGGAGTAACGAGGCAACCTTCCCATTTCTTCCAAAACGCGCACACGTCGCCTGATCGATCCAAGGGGAGGACGCAAGGCCATCGCCACGGAGTGGGACGGCTGAAGTGCTTGACGATCAGGCGTTTAGCCTGCCGGTGGGACCTAGCTCGTGTGGAACCGGTGTGCCATCGTGGCACACGCGTGATCAGAACGGAAAGATGCCGCCGTCTCCTTACTTCTTTTTCGCCTGGACCTGACAGCGCGTGCCGCCCTCGAGATCGACGTCGCGATACGTGTCGTGGCACGCCGAGCACGAATTCACCACGGTCTCGCTGACGGCGAGCATCTCATCGAGGTTCTTGGTGAGCGCGGCTTTGTGCGCGGCTTCTCCCGCCGAGACGAGTCCTTCGACCGCGGCCTTCCGTCGGCGCGGGAGCGACGGCCGTGCCTCGATTTCGGGGCTGAAATTGGCCGTATGTCGAGGGAAATCGCGCGTCACTCGGGGATTAACTCGCCGTCGATGCAAACTTCTCCGCATGTCGTGCGCTGCGGCCGCGGGCCGGCACCTGTTGCAGAATGTGTCGCGCCCGGAATAAGTGGAGGAGGTGTGTATGCGCGGTGTGATGCTATTCGCGGCTGGTCTGCTCGTCGGCGCGGCGGTGCACGTGGGGCTGGCGCAGAGCGCCGCCCGCGGTGGCAGCGCCGCGGGCGGCGTGGTGATGATGAACCATGTGGCCATCAACGTGCCGAAGATCGACGAAGCGGTGACCTACTACACGCAGAAGATGGGGTATCGCGAAGCTTTCCGTGCCCACGACGACAAAGGACAGGTGCGTCTGGTCTATATGCAGATCAGCAAGAACACGTTTCTCGAACTGCAGCCGGTCACCCCGCAGCGCGCGGCAGGATTCAATCACTACGGCCTGCACGTCGAGAACGTCGCCGAGGCGGTCGCGACATTTCGCAAGAACGGGTTGACGGTGAGCGATACGAACCGCAGCGACACGAAAGCGGTGCTGGCCAATATCACCGATCCCTACATGGGCCGTATCGAGCTGGCGGAGCTGCCGCCTGACTCGCTGCATTACAAAGCGATGGAGAGTTGGAAATGATCGCCTCCGCTCGGCGTGCACGCGGAGGCGAGTCGCGCCGAAGCCTTTGGCGAAGGGGGACAGCGGCGCTCACGCGCACGCTGACGCGTGTGCTCTACGGTGCCACGGTATGTGCGTTGGGGGTCGCCGTGTATGCACAGCAGCGAGGTGGCACGCCTCAGACGGACCAGCAGCCGCCGGTCAACAGCGGCGCCAACCCATATCGCGTCATCCGCGATTGGGCTCAGCTGACTGTCGAGAATCGCGCGTGGGGCGGCTCGAACGGTGTCGCTATCGACAAAGACGGCAAGACCGTCTGGGCCGTAGACCGATGTTCTCCAGGCACCACGCCGGGTTGTCTCGGTAGCACGGCGAACCCGGTGCATCACTTCGACGAGTCCGGTCGCGAGATTCGCAGCTTCGGCAGCGGCCTGTTCGTGTGGCCGCATGGTATTCACGTCGATCGCGATGGCAACGTGTGGGTCGCCGATTCGCGTGGCGCCGAAGGCAAAGGCAGTATCGTGGTGAAGTTCAGCCCCGACGGCAAGGTCCTGTTGACGCTCGGCAAACCAGGTGTGAGGGGCAATCCTCCCGAGGCGCTGACCGATCCAACCGACATCGTGACCGATCCGCAGAACGGCGATGTCTACATCGCAGAGAGCCACACCGACGTCACCGATCCAGGTCTGGTTGGACGCATCTCGGTGTTCGATCGGGGCGGAAAGCTCCTGCGTGTGATCGGCAAGACCGGTACTGGACCGGGCGAATTCCGCACGCCTCACGCCATCGAATTCGACTCGCAAGGTCGTCTCGTGGTGGCCGATCGTCATAACCACCGCATCCAGATCCTGACCACGCAAGGAAAGTTCGTGGCCGCCTATTCCGAGTTCGGCCGCACGAGCGGGCTCGCGATCGACGCGAACGACGTCATTTACACGGCGGACTCAGAATCTACCGAGCGCGTGCATCCGGGCTGGCAGCGAGGCATTCGCATCGGCAGCCTGAAGGACGGGAAGGTCACCATCTTCATCCCGCCGCACGCGGTGCCGAATTCGGTGGACGGTGCGATGGGCGAGGGCATCGCGATCGACGCCGCCGGCAACCTCTTCACCGCGGAAGCGCAGCTGCGAGGCCTGACGAAGTATGTGAGGAACTAGACCATTTCTGATTGCGGATGTTTGATTGAAGATTCGTTGTTGATCCGCAATCAACGATTGATCCGTGTCCGGGCCCACACGCCCGTGGACTCCTGGACACCCCGGTCGGGTCATTCGAGAAATGTGATCCTTCCTGAAACAGACCAATTGTCCGTGTTCCTCTGCGCCGCGGCGCACGGCAGCGCGCTTGCCCTGCTGGTGCGCCATGACACCTACGCTTCGCCCGCTGATCCTGGTTGCCATCGTCTGCGCGTCCCTCCTGCCGGTCGATACTGCTGCACAACGTCCATCCGGAACCGAACGCAGACCAGACGACAAAACACTGTCGCCGTACTTCGTTGTTGAAGGCGGTGACCCTGATTTCGATCGCCTGCCATTGAAAGACACGCGCGTGGACGTGGCGATCACTGGCGTGATTGCCGACGTCACCGTCCGGCAGGTCTACGAGAACCGTGGACAGCGGCCGCTGCACGCCCGCTACGTATTCCCCGCGTCGACGCGGGCCGCCGTCTCCGGCATGACGATGACGATCAGCGATGTGCGGATCGTGGCGAAGATCAAGGAACGCGAGCAGGCGAAGACTGAGTTCGAGGCGGCGAAGAAAGATGGCAAGAGTGCGTCGCTGCTCGAGCAGAGCCGGCCCAACGTCTTCACGATGAACGTCGCCAACGTGATGCCCGGCGACACGATTCTCGTGGAGCTCAGATACACCGAGCTGCTCGTCCCGACCGACGGCGCATACGAGTTCGTCTATCCGACGGTCGTCGGACCGCGGTACTCCGAGAAGCCAGAGAGCACTGCAAAGCCCGAGGACCTGTTCGTCAACACTTCGTACACCCGCCAGGGTGCCCCGCCGAAGAGCGAGTTCCATCTCGCTGGCGTGATCTCGACCGGCGTGCCGTTCCAGGAGCTGACGTCCACGACACACCAGATCACGGTGCGCACCAGCGGGCCGGGCCGTGCGGAGCTGCAGCTCGCTGACGCCGAGCACCTCGGTGGCAATCGCGACTTCATCCTTCGCTATCGGTTGGCCGGTCAGAAGATTGGGGCGGGACTGCTCCTGTATCAGGGACGAGACCCCTCGACTGCGCTCGGGGCGAGCGAGAACTTTTTCCTCCTGATGGCGGAACCACCCCAAGCGGTTGTGCGCGACGAGATTCCGCCGCGTGACTACGTGTTCGTCGTGGACGTCTCCGGATCGATGTACGGCTTCCCGCTCGACACCGCGAAGAAGCTGCTCGGCGATCTCGTCAATGTGCTCCGTCCCACTGACACATTCAACATCGTCGTCTTCGAAAGTGGCTTCGAGGTCTTCTCGCCGGCATCGGTCCCGGCGACGACACCGAATCTCCGTCGCGCGCTGCAGTTCATTGGCAGCAAGCAGGGCGGCGGCGGAACACGGCTCCTGAACGGCCTGCAGCGCGCAGTGCAGCTGCCCCGTGAGGCCGGTCTTTCTCGCAGTGTCGTGCTGTTGACCGACGGCTACATCGATGCCGAGGCGGACGTGTTCGACTACATCCGCGAGCACCTCGACGAGGTGAACTTCTTCGCGTTCGGGATCGGCAGCAGCGTCAACCGGTATCTAATCGAAGGCGTCGCGCGCGCGGGCCTCGGCGAGCCGTTCATCGTGACAGAGCCGGATGACGCGCCCGAAGCGGCCGAGCAACTGCGGCGATATATCGAGACGCCAGTGCTCACCGACATCGACGTGCGGTTCGCCGGGTTCGACGTCTACGACGTCGAGCCAGGCAAGATTCCCGACCTCTTCGCGAGTCGGCCAATCGTGGTCTTCGGCAAATGGCGCGGCCCGATTGGCGGCTCGATCGAGATCTCGGGTCACACCGGCCGCGGCGCGTATCAAACGTCCATCCCCGTGGTGCCGTCGAACGCGGACCAGAGCCACGCAGCGCTCCGCCATCTCTGGGCACGGACGCGCATCGCCAACCTGTCCGACTTCGGTCCGGCCACGCCGAGCCAGGATCGCATCGGCGAGATCACTGCGCTCGGTCTGACCTACAGCCTGCTGACAAAGTACACGTCGTTCATTGCCGTGCACGAAGCCGTGCGGCGCACGAGTGGAGATGCCGACGATGTGAATCAGCCGCTGCCGCTGCCGGATGGCGTGTCGGATCACGCGATTGGCATGACGAGCGGAGCGGAGCCTGATCTGATCTGGGTAATCGCGATCGCCGTCGCGCTGTTCGGCTGCATGGGTCTGCTGCGGACGCGCGCCGGATCTGGAATCAAGGCATGAAGACGTTCCGCCTCCGCGCGGCTACGGCGGGACAGGTCGGTGTGTTGGCGGTCGTGGCGATGGTGGCCTTCGGGCTAAAGCGCCACTACGCCGATGCAACCACCGATGCGCTGTCGTGGATCCTGACGCCGACGGCGCACATTGTTGGCCTGATGACCGGCGTCGCGTTCGCGGCCGTCCCCGGTGAAGGCTACTTCTCGGCGGAACGTATGTTTCTGATCGAGAAGGCCTGCGCCGGGGTGAATTTCATGATCGCGGCGTTTGCGATGGTGGCATGCGCGCTGTTACATCGCGCCCGGTCGTTTCGCGGGAGTGCGGCGGTGGTCGGCGTCAGCCTGCTGGCAAGCTACGTAGCGGCCGTCGTCGTGAACGCCGTCCGCATCGTCATTGCGATGTGGCTCGCCGCTCATCCCGTGACACTGTCATCACTCAGCGCGGGAGAGATCCATCGTCTGGAGGGGATCATTGTCTACTTCGGCGGCCTGTTGCTGTTGTACACGCTGGTGCAGCGCTTCGACCGTGGCCAATTCACGTACGCGCTGCCGCTCGGCTGCTATTACCTCGTGACGCTTGGCGTGCCGCTCGTCAACGGTACGCGTGCGGGCGAGGCATTTTTTGCACATGCCGCGATCGTGCTGCTTCTGCCGCCAGCCCTTATTCTGTTTGTGTGCGCGGCGCGGTGGCTATTCTCCACGCTCATCCCGTCCACGTAGTTCCACGACGAGACCTTCCCAGACATCACGACCACTGTCCGAAATCGGGACTCTAGCCGCGAATTCCCCAGCGCGAACAGGCTTCGATCCGTTGGAGTGTGATAGCCTCCCGGCCACGAATCCGCGGGTTGTCAGTGATCAGTCGGGGATTTAGGAGGTTCGTAATGCGCCGAGTCCTGTTTGTGGCAGTAGCGCTTGCGGGGATCCTGCTGCTGCCGAAAAGCGTGCACGCCCAGGCCACTATCGCAGGGGTTATTCGCGACCCGTCCGCCGCGGTTCTTCCGGGCGTGACCGTCGAGGCATCCAGTCCTGCTCTCATCGAAAAGACCCGGACCGTCGTCAGCGACGGCACCGGCCAGTATCGCATCACCGATCTGCTACCGGGAAGCTACACGATGACCTTCACGCTGACCGGCTTCAGTACCGTGAGACGCGAGGGCATCGAGGTCTCGGGTTCGGGCGTGATCACCGTCAACGCCGACCTGCGCGTCGGTGCTCTCGAAGAAACACTGACGGTGACCGGGCAGTCGCCGATCGTCGATACGCAGTCGGTGCGGCGCGAAGTCGTTCTCAACAACGAGACTCTGAGCACGCTGCCGGCGACGCGAGGCTACGGCTCCGCGCTGGCGGCGGTTCCGGCCTTGAATAGCGGCGGTGTCGCAGGCGCGAATGCGAGCTCGGCGCCGACCACACCGCAGATGACGTTCTTCACGGCGCACGGTGGTCCGAGCGGTGAAGGTCGAGTGATGACCAGCGGGTTGGCGGTGGCGGCGCCCTTCGGCGGCGGCGGTGTGTCCGACGTCACCTACGACACGGCCAACGCCGACGAGATGCAGGTGTTGATCTCCGGCGGCCTCGGCGAAGCTGAGACCGGCGGCCCGAGCATCAACATCGTGCCGAAGTCAGGCGGCAACAATTTCCGGGGCAGCGCGTTTTACAGCACCTCGGGCGATTGGGCGACGTCGAACAATCTCGACGACCAGTTGCGCAGCTTCGGCATTACGCAGCCGCCGACGCTCCGGACCAACTGGGACACCAGCTTCAGCATCGGCGGTCCGATCAAGCGCGATCGTCTGTGGTTCTTTGCGAACGTTCGCGGCTGGGCCAACGCCAGCGTCGTCGATGGCATTTTCGCGAACCGGTTCGCCGGCGATGTCTCGCATTGGGACTACTCGGCCGACCAGTCCATCGAATCACGTACGGCGGAGGGACGAAAGATCATCGCCGCGCGTTTGACGGCGCAGGTGACGCCGCGCAATCGCGTGACGTTCTCTCATGACTATCAGCGTCGCTGCGGCGGCTCGACGTTGAAAGAAGGCGGTGACGGATGCCGTCAGGCAGGTGGCGGTTGGATCGCGTCCGGACGCACCTTCGGTGCGGACACGGTGTCTCCGGAGACGTTCCCCGGCTACCACAATTTCCCGTACAACACGACGCAGGCCACCTATTCAGCACCGGTCAGCAACCGCACGTTGATCGAAGCGGGTTACTCGCGGTTCACGTATGGGTACGCGCGGTTCGGCCAGGCTGCACCGGACGGACTGATGGATATCATTCCGGTCACCGAGCTAAGCAGCATCTACGGACGCACGAACTTCTCGTACCGTGGCGTCTTCGATCCGCTCGACTTCGGATTCAACGACAACGACGCGCTCAACTCGAGCTGGCGTGCGTCCCTCGCCTACGTTACCGGCTCGCACAACATGAAGGTCGGCTATAGCGGGACGTTCATCGAGGTGCACAACGGCCGCGTGCCGAATCACACGCAGCTCCGCTACACCTTCAACGCCAACGCGCCCGTGAGCGCCGCGTGTCCTGCCGGTGGCACGCCGCGTCTTTGTCCGACGGCCGTCTCCTACTTCCTCTCGCCGCGCTGGGATCAACACGACCGCACGCAGGCCATGGGGTTGTACGCGCAGGATCAGTGGACGGTCGGTCGTCTCACGCTGCAGGGCGGCATCCGCTACGACCGCGCGTGGAGCTGGGCGCCCGCAGAGGGTAACGGCACGACCGAGACGTCGCGGTTCAACCCGCAGCCGATTTCGTTCGAGCGCACCGTCAGCGTGCGCGGCTACAACGACATCACGCCGCGATTCGGCGTCGCCTACGATCTGTTCGGCAACGGCAAGACGGCGCTCAAATTCAATGGCGGCAAGTATCTCGAAGCCGCGACCGGTGACGTCATCTACAGCTCGAACAATCCCGCGGCGCGCATCATCACGCGCATCGGATCGGGTCCGGCTCCCGCGCGTGCCTGGACCGACGGCAATCGCAACTTCATCGTCGACTGCAATCTGCAGAGTCCGGCCTTGCAGGACAACCTGGCGGCTGGCGGAGATTTGTGCCAGTCGGTGGGTGGCGCCGGTCTCAACTTCGGCAGTACCAACCCGAACAGCACCACCGTCAATCCGGACATTCTCGGCGGCTGGGGTGTGCGGCCGAACGACTGGCAGATCGGCGCGTCGGTGCAGCACGAGCTCGTGCCGCGCGTGTCGGTCGAGTTCGCCTATAACCGCCGGTGGTGGGGAAACTTCTTCGTCACCGACAACACGTTGACGACGGCTGCTGATTACGACGTCTACTCGATCGTCATTCCGCAGCATGAGAACCTGCCCGGCGCCGGGGAGAGCGCGCAGTTCGTCGCCATCACGTCGGCGGCCAGCGCTCGCGGCGCGCAGAGCTACATGACGACCGAGAAGGACTACGGCGATCCGCGTACGGCCTACTGGCACGGCGCAGACTTCACCGCCACGGCGCGTCTGGGCTTTGGTCTGAACCTGCAGGGCGGCACCAGTACGGGCCGAGGCGTTCGCAACACGTGCAACGTCACGCGCGCGTTGCCCGAGCTCCTGGGGACGGCACGAGTGGACTCGTGCGACGTCACCGAAGACTGGGCGACCTCGTTCCGTGGCCTCGCGTCGTACACCGTGCCTAAGATCGACGTACTGGTCAGTGCCAGCTTCCGGTCGCTGGTCACGCCTCCGGGCGGGAGCGCCTCCAACGGACTCTCGCTGGCGGCCAACTACGCCGTGCCGAACACGGTGATCCAGCAGTCGCTCGGACGGCTTCCGGCCAACGCACTTGCCACTGGATTGACGACGGTCAACCTGCTGAATCCGGGCGAGCTCTACTCCCTCGAGCGCACGAATGTGGTGGACATGCGCTTCGCCAAGATTTTTCGCTTCGTCGGACGACGGGCCGATGTCGGCATCGATCTCTACAACCTCTTCAACTCGAACGTCACGACGGCGTATCAGCAGACGTACGAGTACGCGACCAACGGCGCGGCGTGGCTCCGGCCGACGGCGATCATCTCGCCGCGGCTCGCGCGGTTCCATGTGACGTTCAATTTTTGAGGTAGATAACTGAGGGGGCGGAGAGAACGGATTCACACGGAGCAACGGAGGAACGGAGATCTATTTTGATCACGCCGTTTCTCCGCTCTTGCGTGTTTACCCGTTACCTCCGTCGTCTCCGTTCCCTCTAGGCGCGCATCGCGCGCTCGTGCAGCGACTTCACCGCCTGCCACGCGGCAGCAACCGCGCCTTCCTGCCAGTCAGGTTCTGAGTACGGTGCTGCGGCCGCCGATCCGATCAGAATCCGGTTGTCGACTTTCGCGAATTGCGCGCGGCGCATCGGCGACGCGCCGGGCGCGAAGCCGCCGAGGCTGTATTTCACCTTTCGCCACCAGACCGCGTAGGCACTCTCGAACTCCTGACGAATCTGCGGATGCACCTTGCTGGCGTGCGTCAGGACGTGCTCGACGCGATTCCTGACCGGTCGATCGATCAGGTCGCCGATTGGTCCGTTCGAGTACAGCCCGAGCAGCACGCCTTTCTTCGAGAAGTAGTCGTGCGACGGATAGGAGAACTCGCCCAGCGGCAGGTTCGAGTAGAGATGACCGCCGAAGATCTGCTCGTCCTCTTCCCAGAAACGGCGTTTCATCGCCAGCCCCATCTTGGCGCTGTTGCTGTACGTAGTCGCCCGCACGGCCTGCATCATGTCTGACGACATGTTCACATCGACGCCGGCAAGCACAGACAGCGGCATGCAAATGACGACGAAGTCGGCAGCGAGCTCGGTCTTCTGGCCGTTCTTCGTGTTCGTATAGGCGACCTTGACGCCGCTCTCGCCTTGATGCACCGACTGCACGTCGGCGTTGAAGGTGATGCGTGTCCGGCCGATGGCCCGCTCGAAGCCTTTCGCGAACTGGTCCATCCCGCCGATGGGATGAAACATCGGCGCTGCGGTTGTGCCATCGCGTGCGGGAATCGAACGCAGCCGATTACCAAAGCCGGATTGCAGCAACGCACTCAATTCGTACGGTGTCCCGGATCCGCGATCGACGAAGGCTTTGTATGCGCGGTCGGAGGAGCTGAGATATCCCTGTGCCACGAGATACCGCACCAGCCGTTGCTGATCCTCGGCGGTCAGGGGAACATCGAGCCGGCGCTGATCGATCGCCTTGGCGAGCAGCTCATTGGTGTGGCCGATGAGATCGGCTTTCACCTCGCGCAGCCTCACGCGCGCGTTCGACAGCGAGCCAGCCGCGGTACCTTCGTAGTAGAAGTACGAGCCATCGGCTTCGTTGAGAAAGATCTGCAGCGCGACGCCAAGCTCTTTGCAGTAGTTCAGCACGCCGGTGTGCGTGTAAGGGATGCGCCATGCGCCGACATTGACGTGCTGCCCCTCGTCGAAGGTGCAGACCTGACGCTCGCCGCCGATCTCGGTGTGCTCTGTGCCGCGCCGCACGGTCCACGCCAGGCCGCCGACGCGATCGCGGGCTTCGAGGATGCGCAAGTCGTAACCGAGTTTGCCGAGCTCGTAGGCGGTGACGAGGCCCGAGACACCGGCGCCCAGAATGAGCACCTTGACGCCGCTGGGCCGGCCGCTCAGCAGCGGACGCACTCCCGCCTGCCCCGCCATCAAGTCCCACGAGGTCATCGCGGTCATGACGAGCGAGGAGCCGCCCACTGCGCCAAGGTGTCCAAGAAACCGGCGCCTGGTCCACGCCGAGTGCGAACGCTCGCGGGCCTGCCCTGAGCGTCGTCGAAGGGCCATGTGCGAAAAGCGGGTGTGCTGCTGAGGGATTATAGAAGCGATGCTCCGGTCGTGGCGACGAATCCTGCTCGGCGCGGCATTGACCTCTGCGTCGATGTCCGTCGCGTGTGCCATGCGTCAGGCGCGGGTGCAGCCGGACTTCGGCATTCCATCGTGTCCACACCCGGCTGCGGAGCGTCTGCTTTCTGCTGACGCGCTGCAATGCTGGTTTACCGCGCCGCACGGTCGATGGCGCACGCTCAACCATCAATCGCATCTCGAAGCGCTCGTGGTCGAAGTCGAAGCAGACGATGTACGTGATGCAGTGACGATTGCGCAGCGAATGATCGCTGACCCGATGGCGATGGGATTTTCCGAGATGCTCATCTACGTCGCGCAGCCTCGAACGGATGGGTCACGGATCCGGCGCGTCCAATGGACGCGCGGCGGACGCTTCGAGACGCTCGACTTTTCAAGTCCAGCCGGCGAGACGCCGTTGACCGTCCGCTCCAGTCCAGATGGCAGAGTGGTCGAGCCTCATCCCGAGCCGTAGCATTGACAACGTCGCCGAACGATTGCGACGGCAACGACGTTGCAAGACCACGCTCAGGACCCTGAAGGGCTGACCTCAAGCTCGCAAGGAGGAGTCACATGCGCGTACGATCTCTCGTTGCTGCCGTGTTCATGGCGCTCGCGATGCTGCCGTCGCCCGACGGTTTGTCGTCGGCCGCGGCTGCGCAGGATCGGTCGTCGGACGGAACCATCTACCGGTGGAATAACGGACGCTGGACGCAGGTGGAGGGCTTCGGCTCGCGCATCAGCGTCGGTCCCGACGGCGCGCCCTGGGTGGTCAACTCGCGAAACGAAATCTATCACTGGAACCGAGGCGCTTTCGAGAAGATGCCTGGTACGGCGCTGGACATCGGCGTTGGCGGTGACGGCTCCGCATGGATCATCGGCACCGACAACGGTATCTACAAATGGAACGGCAGCAACTGGGATCGCATGGAAGGCCAGGGCGTGGCGATCAGCGTTGACCGTTCAGGCAGCCCATGGGTGGTCAACAACTCGTCGGAGATCTACCAGTGGCAGAACGGCCGCTTCATCCCGCGCAGCGGCAAGGCGCGTGACGTCGGCGCGGGCGACGACATTTGGCTGATCGGCACCGACAATCAGATCTATCGTCGCGGTCCCAACGAATGGATGCCGATGGGCGGCCGCGGTCAGCGCATCACCGCAGGCGCGAACGGGACGGCGTGGGTTGTCAACGACACCGGCGAAATCTATCAGTGGAACAACGGTGATTTCCAGGTCGTTCCCGGTGGCAACGCGATGGACATCAGCGCGAATGCCGACGGTCAGGTCTGGATCGTCGGGAGAGCCCAGGGTGCGACGCGGCCGTTCCGCTCTCAACGCGACGATCGGCGTGAACCCTAATCACCGAGGAGATGACCGACGGGCTGGAGGGGCTCCACGTGATCGCAGATGACTTTGATGACCATCATCATCGGCACCGCGAGCAGGATGCCCCACACGCCCCAGACCCAACTCCAGAACAGGAGCCCGGCGAACACCGCAACCTGATTCATCGATGACGCACGTCCGATGAGGAGCGGCGTCAGGAGAAATCCCTCGAGCGTGGTGATGAGCAGCGAGACGCCGGCGATCGCGGCGGTCATCGATATCGCACCGAATTGCAGATACGCCACGATCGACAGTGCCGCCGTGACGAGAAGCGGTCCGTAGTACGGAATCGAGTTGAAGACGCCTGCCAGCAAGCCCCAGAGGGCGGCTTGTTGAAGACCGAGTGCCGAGAGCGCTCCCCACGTGACCAACGCGACGGCCGTGCTTGTCAGCAGCTGAATCTTGATGAATCGTTCGATCTGGCCGGCGATATCTTCCAGGACCAGCACGGTCGTCTTCTTCTGTGACAGCGTGCCCACCATTTCCACGAGCTTGCGTTTGAAGAGCTGGTCAGAGAGCAACATGAAATAGGTGAGGAGGACGACCATCACTACCTGGTTTGCTGCCGACATGAGACCGAGCGAGCTCGACCATACGAACGAACTGGCGCGGAACCCTTCCTCAACCTGAACGCGCACGACGCCCTTCGGCGCCGTCGGCTTGTCAGTGGACTGCAGAGCATCGGCAGCCTGTTGCACTTTTTCGAGCGCCGCCGGAGGAGCGCCCGGGGTCCGTCTCAGCGACGTCGCCAGCTTGCGTGCCCCAATCGGAAGGTCGTCAATCACCGTCCTTGCCTGGCCCTGAAGGGAATAGGCCAGCGCGCCGCACGCCGACAAGACGACGAGCAGCATCAGCGCGGCGCCGATGCCGCGCGGCAGGTGGTGACGTTCGAACCAGTCCACGGCCGGATCAAGCGCGTAGAAGAGCAGTGCCGCGAGCACTAGCGGGATCAGGACGGGCTGCATGAACTGCAGCAGCAGGATGACGATCCCGACGATCAGCAGTGCGTAGGCTGTCCTCGCGAGGTTCAGCGTCACCCACCGGCAGGTAGCAACTTGTATTCCAAACCTCCACAATGTGACCGTGCTCAAACATCGCGCACGGATCCTGACCTTTTTGCTGGCCATCGGCGCGCCCGTCGCCACTGCTTTCGCCCAGAGACCGGCTCGAGACGAGCGCCCGTTTCACGTAACTCACTACGACGTCGCGCTCGAGCCGCGGCTCGAGTCGCGCACGGTGATCGGCACCGTCACACTCTCGGTGGTCGTGCATCGTGACGATGTGGCGGCTGCGGGCTCGACGATCATGCTCGATCGCGGCGGTCTCGAGATTGATAGCGTGCGCGAGGGCGATAGCAGCCGCGCCTTCACCACGGAGCAGAATCGGTCCGTACCGGCGTACACGTTCGGGTTTGCCGCCGGCGCGTTCTCCGAGGTAACCGATCGTGCGGGTCGTACGGCGCTGCGCTTCCTCGCACGGGGTTTCACCGAGTCCGAGTTGCATCGGATCTTCAGTGAATCGGCACAGATGATCGGGTTCTTCGAGCAGCGCGCCGGCGTGCCGTATCCAGGAGACAACTACGCACAGGCACTCGTCGCGCGAACCGCCGGTCAGGAGATGGCGGGTCTCTCCATCGTGTCGGAGGAGTACGGTCGGGCCGTGTTAGCTGATCCAACTGCGATCGGACTTCTCGCTCACGAACTCGCCCACCAGTGGTGGGGCAACATGGTCACGTGTCATGCGTGGACCGAGTTCTGGCTGAACGAAGGGTTCGCCACCTACATGGCCGCCGCCTACCGTGAACAGCGATTCGGCCGTGACACGTATCTCAAAGACGTCGCGTCGTATACGTCCGAGCACTTCGCCCGCTCAGTGAGGACCGACGATTTCCAAGCAGCGATGGAGAAAGCGAGCGGCCGGGATCTTCGGACCTTCTTCGATCGATGGGTCTACCAATAGAATGTGGCGATGCAAACAGTTCAGGTCGCCCGGAACGCGGGCGGCTTCGGGCGCACGACTCGCGTGGACTACTGGTGGCTCGCACCAGCATCAACGGCGATCGGGCTCATCCTCTTTTTCGGCTATCTGACGTTCCGCGCATTCAACCCGACCTACGTGTGGTTCGATCCGTATATCAGCCCGACGGTGGCGCCGCCATTCTTCACCCCGGTGTCGGGGTATCCCGGCGCGGTGCCGCTCGATCACGCCTGGTTCGGCGCATTCCCCGCGTGGTGGCCGCGGTTCCTTCCGCAGTCACCGGCCTTCTTCGCGCCGGCGCTGGCCATTGCCTTCCGGCTCACGTGCTACTACTACCGCGGCGCGTACTACAAGGCCGCGTTCATGAGGCCACCGAATTGCGCGGTGGGCGGCGCGCCTTTCGGCTATCGGGGTGAGCGTGCGCTGCTGCTGTTCCAGAATCTGCACCGCTACACGCTCTATGGTGCGCTCTTCCTCATCGTCTGTTTGTGGTGGGAGGCGCTGGCGGCGTTCTTCAGGCACGGACAGTTCGGTATCGGCGTCGGCACCGTGGTCATGGTGATGAATGCCGCGCTGCTGACCGGATACACGTTTGGCTGCCACTCGTGGCGGCATCTGATCGGCGGTCAACTCGATTGTTTCACCTGTGAGAATGCCGTGTCGCCGCGGTACGGCATGTGGAAGGGATCGACGTGGCTGAACGAGCGCCACATGGCATTTGCGTGGTTCAGCCTCGTGTGGGTCGCCTTTACGGACGTCTACATCTATCTCGTGTCTTCCGGCACGATTCGCGATCTGAACACGTGGGGCGCGTGAGGTAGAATCTGGCGCTCAATCAGCATGAAGAAGCTTTGCCTCCTCGCGATCGCCACGGTCCTCATCGGGTGGGGGCCACGTGCGATCGCCCGTCAATCGCCGGGTGACGGTCGTCCGCCGACGACCGACGGTCTCGACGTCGTCCAGATCCGCCCGAACATCTACGTGATTGCCGGCGCTGGCGGCAACATCGTCATGCAGACGGGCCCCGAGGGCGTGATCCTCGTCGACTCAGGATCCACCGCGAACGCAGACAAGGTGCTCGCGACCATCCGCCGCATCACCGAGCTGCCGATCCGCTACATCCTCAACACGACGATCGACGCCGATCACGTTGGTGGGAACGACAGGCTCGCCAGAGCGGGGCTCAGCATCCTCCCGGGCGCTGTGGCGGCCGGTGCGGGGCTGAATGACGATCTGGTCTCGAACTCGGGCAGGGCCAGCGTGCTGGCACACGAAAACGTGCTGACCAGGATGACGGCCTCAACGGGTCCGCAGGCCGTCCCGTTCGCGCTGTGGCCGACGAAGACTTTTGCCTTCAGGCTGTACTCGATGTACCTGAATGGCGAAGGCATTCAAGTTATTCACATGCCCGCGGCGCACACCGATGGCGACACGATCGTGTTCTTCCGCCGCGGCGACGTGATTGCGACGGGCGACATCATCGACACCACCCGTTGGCCGGTTATCGACAGCAAGCGCGGCGGCACCATTCACGGCGAGCTCGACGCGCTGAACCGCTTGATGGATCTGAGCATCCTCAACGTGCCGCTGCAGTGGCAACAGGACCGCACCTTCCTCGTGCCCGGCCACGGCCACGTGTACGACAAGCTTGATCTGCTCGAGTATCGCGACGCCGTCACAGTCGTCCGTGACCGCGTTCAAGATCTTCTGGACCAAGGGAAGACGCTCGCGCAGGTGAAGGCTGCCAATCCGACGCTCGGATATCGAAGCCAGTACGGAACAGATCGTGGTCCATGGACCACAGACATGTTCGTCGAGGTGATTTACAACGAGCTTGCCGCGAAGAAGGGTAAGAAGGAATGAGACGGGCCGCGATTGCCGCGTTGCTGATCGCGAGCGGTTTCGTCTCGCTCGACGCGCAACGCGGAGCGCCGCAACCGCCGCGTCCGCCGAAAGCCAGCGCGCCAATCGATCTGACTGGCTACTGGGTGTCGATCGTGACGCAGGACTGGCGCTGGCGTATGGTGACGCCGCGGAAAGGCGACTATCAGGGCATTCAGATGACCCCTGAGGCCGCAAAGGTTGCCGACGCCTGGGATCCGGCCAAAGACGAAGCTGCAGGCGAGCAGTGCAAGTCCTACGGTGCGGCCGCGCTGATGAGCGTCCCGGGGCGGCTTCACATCACATGGCAGGACGACACCAGCCTCAAGATCGAGACTGACGCGGGCACGCAGACGCGACTCTTGAAATTCGGTAACGTCCCGACCACTGCGGATACGCCGCGCACCTGGCAGGGCGCCTCACAGGCGCAGTGGCTGATGCCGCGCCCGAACGTGCCGCTGCAGCTCAGGCCGGCGGATCGCGCCGCTGACACACCGCCACCCAATCCGGCTGGCGGATCGCTGCAGGTCGTCACCAGGAATCTCCGCGCGGGATACCTGCGCAAGAACGGCGTCCCCTACAGCGAGAACGCCGTCATGACCGAGTACTGGGATCTCTACAAGCGACCGAATGGCGAGGAGTGGCTCACGATCACGACGCAGGTTGACGATCCTCAGTATCTACGCGGTGCGAGACTGACCGCGCCGCTGTTCAAGAAGGAACCCAACGGCAGCAAATGGGATCCGACGCCGTGCTCAGCGCGGTGGTGAAGGAGCACGGAATGCCCAAGGCCCAATGCCCAAGGCCCAACGTCGGTAGACGCGTCGCGCTCGTGATGATCGTTTGTGCATTGTTCGCGGTGACGCCACCGGCATTCGCCCAGGTCGATCTCACCGGCACCTGGCAGCGCGTCGGACAGAACGACAACGGCAACGCGCGGGAACCGGTCGATCTCCTGGGCATGCCGCTCAGCGCTGATGGCCGGGCCAAGGCGCTGAGCTACGACATCGCCGCCCTCTCGGCGACCGAGCGCCAGTGTCAGATGTACCCGCCGTTCTACGCGCTGGTCGGTCCGTTCCCGCTGCAGTTCGTCATGGTGCCGGATCCAGTGACGCAGAAGCTGCTGGCCTGGAAGATCCTGGGGTGGGGCGATCGCGACGAGACCATGATCTGGATGGACGGACGGCCGCATCCGTCGAAGTACGCGCCGCATCCGCACGGCGGCTTCACCACCGGCACCTGGGAGGGCGATACGCTGACCGCCGTCACCACGCACGCCAAGCTCGGCGACATCAAGCGTCACCGTGGCTTCAGCAGCGACCGGGCGACGCTGATCTATCGCTTCAACAGGCACGGCGACATTCTCACCGTCACCGGCATCCTCGAGGATCCCGTGTATCTGGCGGAGCCGTACGTGCTGACCGAGAACTTCCGCCTGACGACCAACCCGAACAACTTTCCGCTGACGGCCTGCGAGCCGATCGAGGAGCTGCCGTCACTGCACGAGAATCCCGCGCTTGTTCCGCACTACCTGCCGGGGAAACATCCGGCCATGAACGAGGTCACTCAGCGCTACAACATCCCGCTCGAGGCGGTCCTCGGCGGACCCGAGACGATGTATCCGGAGTACCGGAAGAAGATCAAAGACAACTACGTGATGCCGCCGCCGTGCAAGGAAAGCTGCGGGGGTCCGCCGCCCGCCGCGCCACCGCCTGCTCCTACCGGCCGCGGCGCCGGTCCTGCACCGCGCCCGTAGAGGCGGGTCTTTAGACCCGCCTGCGCATCATGGCGAGCCTCGGTCATCTCGCTGTCGGCGTTTCCGCAGCGCGACTCTACAGACAAGAGATTCCTAGGCGGCGGGTGCCGCTCGCGTCGATGCTCGTCTGGTCGGCGTTGTCGTTCCTGCCCGACGCCGACGTGATCGGATTTCAGTTCGGGATTCGCTACGCCGACGAGTGGGGCCACCGCGGCGCATCGCACTCCCTGATGTTCGCGATTGCGGTGGGTGCCGCGATTGGAGCACTGGCTCCGTTGTTCAAACGGCCCGCGTTGCGGACCGCGATCACCGCCATTCTCGTGCTCGCGAGCCATCCGCTCCTCGACACGCTGACCAACGGTGGCCTCGGCTGCGCCGTGTTCTGGCCGTTCGCCAACACGCGCTACTTCGCACCCTGGAGACCAATACCCGTGTCGCCAATCGGGCTCGGGTTCTTCTCGCCGTACGGCATGTTCGTCGCTCTCGTCGAGCTCGTCGTGTTTTCGCCGCTCTTGTGGTTTGGTCTGTCCCGTACGATCGGTCGCGATGTCACGACCGGCCCGAACGATCGCAAGGGGCGGCGAGTGACCATCAAAGCCGATCGGCCGCGATAGCGGGAGACCGCCCCGCATCGAGACGCGAGCGAACCAGCGCGGCGATCTCTTCGATGTTGATGCTCTTCAGACACAAGTTGTCGTTGCAGGGCGATCGCCGCTGGTTGAGCGGACCGATGCACGGGCTGCACGAGTATCCGGTGTGAATCACATCCGAGTTAGTCGTCAGCGGCCGATATCGCTCCGGGATCTCCGGCCCGAAGGAGACGACTACGTGGATCCGTGTCAGCGCCGCGAAGTGGGCGGGTCCCGAGTCGTTCGTGACCAGTACCTGCGCGAGATCGAACAGATGCAGCAGCTCGGTCATCGTGGTCTGACCAGTCACGTCCAGGGCACGTGGGGAGCCGAGCTGCGCGCACATGGTTTGCGCGTCGGGCTTCTCGCTGGCCACGCCGGTGATCAGCAGGAAGACTTCGGGATCTTCCGCAGCCGGCGGGCGAGCTCGGTGAACGATTCCAGCAGCAAGCGGCGCAACGGAAACTTGTCATTGGCGTTGGGATTGAGCACGACGAGCTTCCGGGTGGGTCCGATGTCGGCATGGATCGCGCGCAGCTTCCGCCAGATGGTGGCGGTGGTGATCGCGTCGGCCGAGATCTTCGGAACCTCGAGGCAGTCCATGTGCCGCGGCCGTTTCACGCGCGGTACCTGGTCCGGCGGGGAGTCGAGCGCGTGCACGAGATCGAGGAACGTGTGCGCGGTATGGATGTGGGCGTTGTGCAGCACCTTGTGCGTCAGCAGGTCGCCTGCGTACAGTCCTTCCTGGTTGAACCGGTGGAAGCCGACGCGTCGGCACGCGCCGCAGGACACAAGAGTGAGGAGAAACACGAGCGGGATTCCGACCCAGTAGTCGATCACCTGCATCAGGTCCGGATTCAAGGCAGCCTCGTTTCGTGAGGTTGAGGAGCAGACAGCAGCAGCCTGACGGTGCGCAGTGGATGCCGTGCGTCGTCGAGCGGTGTCTGCTCGAGCCGCGCCTTGGTGTACATGTCGAGCGGATCGTTCAACACGACCTTGGCGACGTACGAATTGCCGATCGTGTCCGTACCGTAGGTGTCGTGCTGTTGAATGCCGCTGAGCAGCGGGAAACGGGCGTAGTCGATGTAAGCCCGCGGGACGTTCGGAATCGCCACGGCGATCATGTGCAGGACCGTCGCGGTGATTACGGTGTATTGGACGGGCTGGTTTACCCGTAACAGGAATCTGTCGACCGCCGCCGCTGCTTCGAGAAACATCACTGTCGACCCATTCTTGACCGATGACGTATTCATCGACACTTGGCGACATATCGGGGAACCGAAAGATACCCGTTTCGAAGGCCACATTGCGACGACTCGGGAGTATTCTTTGTGCGGCCGGAGGCGCGCGCATCTGCGCGGAACACTCGCACTCCGTTGCGCGACATGCCCCACTGAGCGAGCCGGGGCAGAACATCTGCACCAGATGCCGTGTCGTGTCGTCTACGTGCTTGCAACGAGGCGGATCCATGAGATTGATGCTCGCTCTGATCGGTTTTCTGCTCATGTTGCCCACAGTGGCGTGGGCACAGCAGCCGATGTTCCCGCCGACTGTTTCACCGTTCGCCGACCAGACGACGTGGTTGCTCACGAGGCCATTCCGATATCAGATTCTCGACACCGACCTGGTCATCGAGGTGCCTGCGGGATTCGTGACCGACTTCGCCAGTATTCCCCGTGGTCTGTGGACGCTCGCCTCTCCACACGGGTTCTACAGCCGAGCGTCTATCATTCACGACTTTCTCTACTGGGATCAGCGGTGCACGCGTGAACAAGCTGATCGCATCATGCTGATCGCCATGAAGGAATCGACGGTAGGCCTCGCGGAACGGCAGGCGATCTACGCTGGGGTCCGAGCCGGGGGCCAATCCTCCTGGGAAGATAACGGCACCGGCAGAACCCAGAGGATGCTGCGGACGGTCCCGACGCAATTCGTCAACCAGGTCCAGCCGCTCGACACGTGGCCGGACTTCAGGACTCGCCTGATGCAGCAGGGCATCCGGGAAGCGCCCCGCACGGATGGCCCACCACCAACCTACTGCGCTGCCGGCAATTAGCCCGCCGAGGTCTTGCGCTCCAATGAGGATCACTGCTGGCCGACGCCTGCAAACGGTCGTTCTCGCGCTGTTTTCCGCATGCAGCTGGATGTCGCTGCACGCGCAGGCGCCGCCCGCGAAAAACCCGCTGCTGAGACTTGCGCAGCCGTGGCCCGACGCCGAACAGATGCTCCAGCGGAAGGCACAGGCCGAGGCGCTGCGGCTCTTCGCGGCAGAGGATCCGATGGCGCTGACGTTGAGGGGCGACTTCAGGACGATCAACCGAGACCGTGATCCGAACAGCCGCAAACAGTACTCGGCAGAGTTGACGATCGCGCGCCAGAACGGCGAGTCGCACACGGTTCCCGTGATGCTCGGCGCCCGCGGGCACGTCCGCCGGATGGCCAGAACATGCGAGTACGTCCCGATTCGGATCTCCTTGCCCGAGGAACAGCTGAAGGGCACTGTCTTCGAAGGGCAGGACGTCCTGAAGCTCGTCGTGCAGTGCAGAAACGGCAGCGCCTTCGAGCAGTACCTGCTCCGCGAATACCTCGTCTATCGGGTGTTGAACGCGATCACACCTCGCAGCTTCCGCGCCCGGCAGGTCAGCGTGAGCTACGTCGATCCGGCGGGCAAACCGAACGGCACACGGCACGGCATGCTGCTCGAAGACGATGGCGATGTTGCGAAACGGATGGAGGGGCGCATCGCGGAGCTGCCGCGTGGACTGTTCGCTAATCTCGAGCAGCGCACGCTCGACACGATGATGATGTTCGAGTACATGATCGGCAGCACGGATTTCTCGATCTATGCGCTGCACAACGTGGTCCTCGTGCAGACGCAGGATCGCACGCTCTATCCAGTGCCGTATGACTTCGACATGACCGGCCTGGTCTCTCCGCCGTATGCCATACCGGACCGGCGGCTGCCGATCGGCAGCGTCAAAGAGCGGTTGTATCGGGGCCCGTGCCGGACGCTGGAGCAGCTCGAGTCGATACTGGCCCCCATCCGAGCGCAACGCGATCGCGTGATGGCGCTGCCGGACGCAATCGCCGGCTTGACCAGGGATTCGCGCGAGGAAGCGAAGAGTTACCTCGACGCGTTCTACTCGTCGACCAGAGAACAGAAGGACGTCAAACGGCAGTTCGTGGACGGCTGCTCGAAGGCGCCGACGATGTAATCAGTCCATCCGCTTTTCAGGAACGCGCCGCTTGTCGCAAGCGCTGCGCCGAACAATTGGGGACAGGAGCAGACGATGGCTAGTGTGATGACAATGCGGTCCGGTAACCCGGCGCTGACGGCCGACACATTTGCGAAGTACCGAGCGGTTCCCGATGCAGAGCGGATGACGCTGAGCGGAACCGTCAATAAGACGGCCCTTTCACTCGCCATATTGCTGGTGTCGGCCAGCTTCGTTTGGAACCGCGGGGCGGCTGATCCAAGCCTCGGGGCGTGGATCATGGGTTCAGTTGTGGCAGGGTTCGTCATTTCCCTGGTTACTGTGTTCAAGCAGACATGGGCCCCTTACACAACGCCGGTCTACGCAGCCCTGGAAGGCGTGGCGCTCGGTGGAATCTCGGTGGTGTTCGAAGCCAGGTATCCAGGGATCGTAAGCCAGGCGGTGTTCCTGACTTTTGGGACCCTGGGCGCGCTGCTTCTGGCGTATCGGTCGGGCGTCATCCGGGCCACGGAGAACTTCAAGCTGGGCGTCGTGGCCGCGACGGGCGGGATCGCCCTGCTGTATCTACTGAGTTTCGTTCTCGGCTTCTTCGGGGTGAGCGTGCCGCTGATTCACTCCAGCGGGACGTTCGGGATTCTGTTCAGCCTGTTTGTGGTCGTGATCGCGGCCCTCAATCTTGTCCTCGACTTCGACTTCATCGAACAGGGAGTGGAGCGCGGCGCGCCGAAGCACATGGAGTGGTACGGCGCGTTCGGGCTGCTCGTCACCTTGGTGTGGCTGTACTTGGAAATCCTGCATCTGCTCGCGAAGCTCCAGTCGCGACAGCGCTAGCTGTCGCGACAGCGCCAGCGAAGTCGATTCGCGCCTGGAGTGCGTCACGCGGTCCGAACGCGGACGCGGCGGCAACCACAACGATAGGAAGGCGACGTGAATTCGTGCTCATTCCTTGCAGTCGGGCGGGGGGCCCTGGGGCGCTTCACCTGGCACGATGCGGATCTCGCGAAGATCGATCGACGTCGTCGCCGTCTGCGGCGCCGAGCGTCTGCTCGCCTTGGCCGTGATCGTCACTGGCCCTTGCATCATCGGCCCGAGCGTGACCGCGCCCCGTTTGTCTGTCTTTTGCGTCTGCACGAACGACATCATTGGTGCTTCCCGTCGTCCGCGAGCCTCGACTTCCGCGTCGGGCACCGGCGATCGGTGTTTTCGAGGTGGACCTCGATGCGAGCGCCAGGCAATAGCTGATGCTGATAGTCAGCGACGTAGACGAAGAGCCGCGTATCTTGCGCGGCTGCATCCACGGCCAGGCCCAGAATGAGGATCGCAGGTAGACACCGCATCGATGTGCGTGGTTGTGCACTGATGCGGCTGCAGAACTCGTGCCTTCAAAAGTGTGCCGACAGGCCGCGCGCGGCGCTTGGCAGGTGCACGACCTTCATTCGAGAATTGTTCCGAGACCACGAGTTTGTGGATCGTTACTCGCGTCGGTCATAGCGGAGCCAACGTGCTCTCCTCGGCGGAAGGTCACCTGCGGTTGCAGCCAGCGCTTTCTGAGAGGCTTCAGCGCGAAGATCGCCAACGCTGCGGTCGCGAAATCCATCGTGATGATCACCGCGAACACCGGGATCCACGAACCGGTGGACTGATGGAGCAGCGCGGCGAGCGGACCACCCAACACGGAGCCGACACCCTGCGCCATGTAGAGGCATCCGTAGTTGGCTGTGGCGTGCTTCGTCCCGAAGGTATCGGTGAGCGTGGACGGAAACAACGAGAAGATTTCACCCCATCCGAAGAACACCAGTCCTGATAGCAGCACGAACAGGAGAGGGTTGTCGCGGGTCAGCAGCCACAGCGTCATCGCCGTGCCTTCGAGACCGAACGCGATCAACATCGTGTTCTCGCGGCCGAAGCGATCCGACACCCATCCGAAGAATGGCCGCGTTGCGCCGTTGGTGATCCGGTCGAGCGACAGCGCGAGCGGCAGCAGCGGCAGCCCGAACAGCACCACGTCGGCCATGCCGAAGTCGCGCGTGAACGCCCCCATCTGCGACGTCACCATCAGCCCGGTTGTGGACATCATCGTCATCATGGCAAACATCAGCCAGAAGACGGGCGTGCCAAGCATCGCGCGTGGCGGGACGTCGGTCGAGGTGTCGCCCGGCGAGCTGCCGCGGCTTGCCCGGCTCACGCGCCGAACGCCCGAAGGCGTGCGGAGACCCTGAGCGGCGGCGAGTCCGACGATGGCGAAGATCGCGCCGAAGCGGACGAGCGCATCCTGATACGAGGACTCGCGCAACACGGTGGCAATCGGAAAGGTCGTCAGCAGCGCGCCCATGCCGTAGCCGGCCGCCACAAGTCCAGTGGCGAGGCCCCG
>DAINQP010000063.1:0-25509 GCA_036742665.1 Vicinamibacterales bacterium
CAGCAGTGCGATGCCATCGGCGATGGCGATGTGCTCGACGTCGGCGTTCATGCCGGGTCGCCACTGCGACGTGATCACCGGACGGCGAGTGATCGCCTCGAAGGTGACCGGCCCGACGAATCGCGCCGCAGATCTGGTCATGACAGCAACGACGTCGTGGCCGCGCTTCTGCAAGCCCCGACACACTTCGACCGCCTTGTACGCCCCGACGCCGCCGGTCACGCCTAAAGCGATCAAGGCCACGTGTCAGACCTCGTCTTCGATTTTTTCGACCTTCCGACGAAGGACCTCGCGCTGCGCGATCGTCACCTTCTTGTCGCCATCCTCGCGCGGCGCGGCACCACGCAGCAGCTGGCGGGCCCGCGCGCTGGCGACGACGACGAATTCAAACCGGTTGTCTTTGGGGCTTGCCTTCATTCGAATGTTCCTATGATGGCTTCGGCCGTCGGCCGCATGCGTTGTGTCCGTGCGCGCTCGGCGGCGACGATGGCTTCCATTCGCTCGACCGCCGTATCCAGTTCATCATTCACGACGAGATAGTCGTACTGCGAGTACTCGTCGACCTCCAGCCGGGCGACGGCGAGCCGCCGCGCGATCTGTTCGTCGCTATCCTTGCTGCGGCCGCGCAATCGCTGCTCGAGAATCGCCGAGGATGGCGGCAGCACGAAGATGCTGACGGCCTCGCAGCCCCTGTCCCGTACCTGACTGGCGCCCTGGACGTCGATGACGAGCACCACGTCCTCCCCCTGCGCCAATGCCGCGTCCGTGTCCGCAGCCGACGTGCCGTAATAGCTGCCGAACACATCGGCCCACTCGAGGAAAGCCTGCCCCCCGATCATGGCCTCGAACCGTTCCCGACTGATGAAATTATAGTCGACGCCGTCCTGCTCCCCGGCACGTGCGGCTCGCGACGTATACGAGCGCGACATGCGCAAATTGGGCACCCGTTGCACGAGCCGCTCAACCAGCGTCGTCTTGCCGGTGCCCGAAGGGGCCGACACGATGAACAGCAGCCCGCCTCCGCCGTGAACCCGGCTGAGGCTCGGGCTATTCGACATTCTGGACCTGCTCGCGCATCCGCTCGAGCTCCGCCTTGGCGTTGATGATGAGTTCCGACACGCCGAGGCCATCGGCCTTGGCGCCAATGGTGTTGATCTCCCGGTTCATTTCCTGCAGCAGAAAGTCCAGCTTGCGCCCGCACGGCTCATCGCCGTCCACGAGCGCGGTCCAGTGGGCCAGGTGCGCCCGGAACCGAGTCACTTCTTCGCTGATGTCGGAGCGTTGGGCGGCACGGACGATTTCTTGCGCGATCATCGCCTGATCGACCGGCAACTCCAGCGCGATCTCCTCGATCCGCTCACGCAGCCGGTGCTCGAGCTCAACGCGTCCGCTGGCGGCCGCCACTCTCAATCCCTCGATCAACATCGCCAATGCGTGCTGGCGGCCATCGAGGTCGGCCCGCAGATGCGCGCCTTCTCGCACGCGCATCGCATCGAGATCGGCCAGCGCCTGCTCGACGGCGGACTCGATGCTGACGGCGAGACGTGCCTCGACGGCCGGATCGGCTTCCGGTGGCCGATCGCGGACGGTGATCGCCTGCGGCAGCCGCAGCAGATCGCCGGGCGACAAGGTCCCTGAGACCAGTCCACGGCTGCGTGCCTGCTCGATGGCGGCATTGAGCGCGAAGGCGAACTCCTCGTTCAACTCGACGCTGGGCGTGGTGCTGTTGCGTACCTGCACGTTGATCCCCAGCTCGATGCGGCCGCGTGCGAGCCGCTTCTGCAGCAGCGACCGCACCCGCGGCTCGACGTCGCCGAACGACTGCGGCAACCGCAGCTGCACATCCAGAAAGCGATGGTTCACGGCTCGCACCGTGACCGCGATGGTGGCGCGCTCGTCCTCGTGCGTCAGCGAGGCGAAGCCGGTCATGGATTTGATCACGCTTCGATCTCCGGCGGTTCGTCTTCGAACTGCAGCTCGTAGAGTTTCGCATAGGCGCCTCGCCGCGCCATCAGCTCATCGTGCGTGCCGCACTCGATGATGTGGCCCTGCCCCAGCACGACGATCGCATCGGCGCGCCGGACGGTGGACAACCGGTGGGCGATCACGAACGACGTCCGGTTGCGCATCAGCGTCACCAGCGCGTCCTGCACCAGCGCCTCGGATTCGGCATCGAGCGACGAGGTGGCCTCGTCCAGAATCAGAATCGGCGAGTCGCGCACGATCGCGCGCGCGATCGCCAGCCGTTGACGCTGGCCGCCTGACAGCCGCTGGCCCCGCTCGCCGATCATCGTCTCGTACCCTTGATCGAGTGCGAGGATGAAGTCGTGAGCGTGGGCGGCGCGAGCCGCAGCTTCGATCGACTCCCTCGTCGCCTGAGGCACGCCGTAGGCGATGTTGGCCGCGATGGTATCGTCGAAGAGAACGGTCTCCTGCGTGACGAGACCGATCTGCGAGCGCAGCGATGCGAGTGTCACGTCCCGGACGTCGCGGCCGTCAATCAGAATCGCTCCGGTCGTGACGTCGTAGAACCGCGGCAGCAGATTGACCAGCGTTGTCTTGCCGGCGCCGCTGCGACCGACAATGGCGAGCATCTGACCTGCGCCGACGGCGAACGTGACGCCCTGCAACGTGTCGTCGTGCCCGTTTCCGTAGCTGAAGTGCACATCGCGGAATTCGATGGACCGTGAGAATCGCGGCAGTGCAACGGCATCCGGGCGCTCATGCACTTCGCTGTGCGTTTCGAGGATCTCGAAAATGCGTTCGGCGGCCGCGGCAGCCTGCTGCAGATCCGCGTTGACGCGGCTCAATTTGCGCGCCGGTGCGTACATCAGGAAAAGCGCAGTGATGAACGCGACGAAGTCGCCGGTCGTTAAACGCTTCGAGGCGATTTCCTGGCTGCCGACCCACAGCGCGGTCGCGAACGCGACGCCGCCGATCATTTCCATCAGCGGCGGCAGCATCGACAGCACGCTGGTCACGCGCATACTGGTGCGATAGAAGCGCTCGGATGACTTCTCGAACTTGGCCGACTCGCGTGCTTCGGCGCCGAACGCTTTGACGATGCGATGACCGGTCAGCGCTTCGGCGCTGACGTGAGCCATCTGCTCCTGGGCCTCTTGCGTGCGTCGCGTGGTACGCCGCACACGCTGACCGAGTCGGACGAGCGGATACACGATGAGCGGTGCGCTGGTGAGACAGACGACCGTCAGCCGGGCGTCGTAATAGATCAGCACGGCCAGGTAGCCGATGAGTGTCAGCGTTTCCCGCGCCAGATCGCCGATCGTGTCGGACACGACGCGCTGTACCTGGGACACGTCATTGGTGAGCCGCGACATGAGGCGGCCGGTGGTCTGTGCCGTGAAGAATGCCGCCGACTGTCCAACCATGTGGCGGAACATCCGGTTGCGCAGGTCGCGGACGACCCGCTGCCCGACATCCGTCATCAGATACGAGGAGAGATACGCGCCAAAGCCCTTGGCGGCGTAGACCACGAGAATGGCGACAATGGTCGAGACCAGCCGTTCGCGCGCCGGCAGCACGCTGTCGAAGATCGGTTTGACGAGCGTCGCCAGCTTCGCGGACGCCGCGGCGTAGATGACCATTGCCGCCAGCGCGCCCGCCAGCCGCGTCCGGTGTGGCCGCGCGTACGCGAGAAGGCGGTAAAGCGCGCTCACCCGATCATCCTACTCAGGAATGATCCCCGAATCCGCGTGGATGTGAGCTGTGCCAGCGCCACGCGTCGCGCACGATGGTGTCGAGTTCCGCGTACTTCGGCGTCCAGCCCAGGTCCTGGCGGATCCGCTGCGCCGATGCATACAACACGGCGGGATCGCCGGGACGCCGGGGCGCGGAGCGCCGCGTCACCGATTTGCTAGTGACGCGCTCGACCGCCGCAATCACGTCCTTCACCGACGAAGGACGCTCGGTGCCGACGTTGTAGGTGGCGGACACTCCGCCCTGCGAGAGTCGTGCAAGCGCACGAATGTGAGCATCCGCCAGATCGGCGACATGAATGTAGTCGCGCAGACACGTTCCGTCCGGTGTCGGATAGTCCTCTCCGAAGATCTCGATTGCACGGCCGGTCGCCGCGGCCTCGAGGGCGCGCGGGATGACGTGAATCTCCGGCGAATGATCCTCGCCGAGCTCGCCGTCGGGATCAGCGCCAGCGGCGTTGAAGTAGCGCAGCCGGATTGATGTCATCCCGTATGCGCGTTCGAAGTGCGGCAGCGCGTGCTCGACAGCCAATTTCGTCTGGCCGTAGGCATTGATCGGCGCGGTCGGATGGGTCTCGCTGAGCGGCGTCTCGATCGGCTCGCCATACACCGCACAGGTCGAGGAGAACACGAAATGGCGGCAGCCTTCGGCCGCCATCGCCTCGAGCGTGGCGAGAGTCCCGACCACGTTATTGCGGTAGTAACCGCCCGGGTCGCGCACCGAGTCCGGCACGGAGAGCCATGCGGCGAAGTGCATCACGGCCGCCGCTCCGCTCTCACGGATGGCGCGCCGCACCGCCGCCACGTCGCCGATATCGCCTTCGATGACCGGCGCGTCGAGCGCCGCGGCGCGATGCCCGGCCGAGAGATTGTCGTAAATGACGACGTGGTGACCGGCGCGCCGGAGCGCCTTGGCGGCGTGGCTGCCGATATACCCGGCACCGCCGGTGACGAGGACGGCGGGCAGATTAGTGGCGGCCAATGGAGTAATAGGTAAATTGGCTTTGCTTCATCTGGTCGGGAGTAAACAGGTTGCGACCGTCGAAGATGACCGGAGACCGCATCAGCGATCGCATCCTCTCGAAGTCAGGCCGGCGGAACTCATTCCATTCCGTCACGATGGCCAGGCAATCCGCGCCCTTGAGCGCATCGTAGTTGTTGGTCGCATAGGTAACTTTCGACCCGAAGAGGCCGCGGGCCACCTTCATCGCCTCTGGATCGTGCGCCTGGACCGTCACGCCGGCGTTGAGCAGGGATTCAATCAGTGGAATCGCCGGTGCCTCCCGCATGTCGTCGGTCCTCGGCTTGAACGACAGTCCCCACACCGCGACCGTCTTTCCCTTCAAGTTGCCGAAGTGCTTTTTGATTTTGGTGAAGAGTCGTGTCTTCTGCAGCTGGTTCACCCGCTCGACCGCGTGAAGAATCCTGAACTCGTAGTCGCGATCGGAGGCAAAGCGAATCATCGCCTGCACGTCCTTGGGAAAGCAGCTGCCGCCATAGCCCACGCCAGGAAATAGAAATGCGTTGCCGATGCGGCGATCGGAGCCAATGGCTCGGCGCACTTGATCCACGTCGGCACCGACCAGCTCGCACACATTGGCCACTTCATTCATGAAAGAAATGCGCGAGGCGAGCATCGCGTTGGCGGCATACTTCGCGAGCTCGGCGCTCGCGCAGTCCATCACCATGATCGGCGCGCCCGTGCGGGTGAACGGGCTATAGAGCTCCAGCATGATCTCCTGTGCGCGGGCATCCTCGGCGCCAATGACGACGCGATCCGGCTTCATGAAGTCGTCGATCGCCGCGCCTTGCTTCAGGAACTCCGGGTTGCTGACGACACTGAATGGGTGCGTCGTGTTCTGACGGATCACTTCGCGGACCTTGTGGCTCGTCCCGACCGGCACGGTGCTCTTGTCAACGATCACCGTGTAGCCGTTCATCGCCTTGGCGATCTCGGCGGCCACGCCAAGCACGTGCTTCAGGTCTGCCGAACCGTCCTCACCTTGCGGGGTACCGACCGCGATGAAGACGACCTGCGAATCACGTACGGCCTTGGGCAGCGTGGTCGTAAATGTCAGCCGGCCCTCGGCGCGATTGCGACGAACCAACTCCTCCAGTCCCGGCTCGTAGATGGGCATCTTGCCGCGTTTGAGCGTCCGGATTTTGGCCCCGTCCTTGTCCACGCAGACCACGTCGTTGCCGGATTCGGCGAAACACGCGCCGGCCACCAATCCTACATACCCTGTACCTACGACCGCGATTCGCATGATCCTCCCGCGTGCGCCGCGCGCACGTGCAAAAAAACAGCAGAGGCTATCATACCGGCGGCGGGGATGCGGTGTTGTGATGGCCGGAATCGCCGTCGAGGCGTCGATGTTACTGGTACTCCCGCAGCCGATACGGACCATTAGATGCGGATTCTCGTTGACTACCGTCCGGCCCTGCGCGCGCGCACAGGTGTCGGCGAGTACATTCGTCGCCTCGTTCAGGCGTACACCGCCAGCCGTCGCGACGAGCTCACGCTCTTTACAAGCTCGTGGAAAGATCGACCCGCGCCCACACTTGGGGCTGAGCTTCGAGCGGCCGTCGTCGATCGGCAGGTTCCGGTATCGATCCTCAACTATCTCTGGCACCGGCATGAATGGCCACCGGTCGAATGGCTGGCGGGGCGCATGGACATCGTGCACGCCGCGCATCCGCTGCTGATCCCATCCCGGCACGGCGCCCAGATCGTCACCATTCACGACCTCTTTTTTCTCGATCATCCCGAACGCGTACGCGACGAGATCAGGCGCGACTATCCACGCCTCGCTCCCGATCACGCCCGCCGCGCGGACGCGATCATTACCTCGTCGGTTCGTACCGAGCGCCTGATCGTGGAGCGCCTCGGCGTGGCGAAGGATCGTGTCTACTGCTGTCCGCCAGGTGCGCCAACCTGGATGACGCTCGGTCGTGCCGCAAATGTGCCGCCCAATGGATACGCACTGCTCCTGGGTACGCTCGAAGCACGCAAGAACATCGGCGTGGTGCTCGATGCCTTCACACGATTGGCTCATTCCGGACCACCGCCGAAGCTCGTAATCGCGGGAAGCGCAACACCCGACGCGGCCGGTTGGCTGGCGCGCATCGCGCAATCCCCACTCAAAGATATTGTCGAATACGTGGGCTATGTACCCGACGACCGGCGCGAAGCGCTGTTCGCGGGGGCGAGGATGCTGTTGCTCCCGTCGCTCGATGAGGGCTTTGGGCTGACAGCACTCGAAGCGATGTCAGCGGGGGTGCCGCTGGTCGCTTCGAATCGCGGGTCGCTGCCAGAAGTGGTCGAGCGCGGCGGACTCCTCATCGAACCTCACGACGTTGACGGATGGGCCTCGGTCATCGAGCGGCTCGCTGGAGACGAGACGATGGCACGCGACCTGGCGTGCGCAGGCCTCGAGCGGGCAACAGCGTTCTCGTGGGAAGGGACGGCTGCGCGACTCGCGGAGGCCTACCGAGATGCGATGGCTCGTCGAGGAGCGCGCTAGCGAGATGCGAATCGCCATCGATGCGCGCGAGCTCGCCGGCAAACCGACCGGCGTCGGTCGCTACCTGTCGCAGATTCTTTCGGCCTGGACCAAGCTTCCCGGCGCAGCCGCTCACGAGTTCATCCTCTGTTCCCCCGAGGAACATTCCGCCGCAGGTTGGGCGCCACTCACGGTGTCACGCGTCTCGGCCGTTGGCCACGGGACAATGTGGGAGCAGCTCGTGCTGCCGGGCTTGATCAGGCAATCACGCGCCAACGTTCTGTTCGCGCCTGCCTACACGGCGCCGCTGACCAGTCCCGTGCCCGTCGTGCTGACGGTCCACGACGTCTCCTTCGTCGCGCACCCGGAATGGTTTTCCTGGCGCGAAGGCGTCCGTCGTCGAGTGCTGACGAAGGCCAGCGCCAGACGCGCGGCCCGAGTCCTCACACAGTCCGACTTCACCAAACGCGAAGCGGTTCGATATCTCGGCCTGGATCAGTCGCGCGTAGACGTGATCTATCTCGGGACGACGACACTGCGAACGCAGGCGACCCGTGAGCCGCTCGTGCTCTACGTCGGCTCCCTGTTCACTCGTCGTCACGTTCCGGAGTTGATCGAGGGGTTTTCCCGGCTGGCGGCAACCCATCCCGCTGCGCGGCTCGAGATCGTCGGCGACAACCGCACGCTGCCGGCGGTCGACGTCGATGCGCTCATCGCACGCTCCGATGCCCGCGATCGGATTCGGGCGCGGCAGTACGTCTCCGACGCAGAACTCTCGTCGCTGTACGCACGGGCATCGGCCTTTGCCTTTCTGTCGGAGTATGAGGGGTTCGGACTCACGCCACTCGAAGCGATGGCTGGCGGAATCCCCGTGGTCGTGCTCGACACCGAAATCGGGCGGGAAATCTACGGTCCAGCGGCCGAGTACGTGGCACATCCGGAGCCATCGGTGATTGCCGCAGCGCTCGAACGTGTGCTCATCGACCAGACTGTGCGACAGCGTCTGGTCGAGGCAGGGACAGCGCAAGTCGAACGATATTCGTGGGACGAGTGCGCGCGGCGCACGTTGCAGGTGCTGTTGTCGTGCGCGAAATGACGACGGCTGCCCCGCGCCTTGCGATCATCGTCGTGACCTATAACTCAGCGCGCGATATCGACCGCGCATTGCGGTCGCTGACCGACCCGCCGCCGGTGACCGCGCACGAGATTCTCGTTGTAGACAATGCTTCCACCGACGACACGGTGCCGCGGATTCGTTCGTCGTGGTCGCGCGTCAGGCTGATCGCGTCGGACACGAATCTTGGGTTTGCCGCCGCCAACAATCGCGGTATTCGCGAGTCCTCGTCCGAGCTCGTGCTGCTGCTGAACCCCGATACGAGTGTTCCGGCGGGAGCGCTCGATCGGCTGGTGGCGCATCTCGACGCGCGCCCCGATGTCGCGATCGTGGGTCCCCGTATCGTGGACGCCGAAGGACGAGCGGAGCTGTCGTTTGGGTCGATGATCGCACCGCTGACGGAGCTGAGACAGAAAATGCTGGTTGTCGGCAACGAACGAGGCGTGGGACCGATCGTCACGATGGTCGCTCGCATGACACGCCGGACGCGCGAGGTCGATTGGGTCAGCGGCGCCTGCCTGTTGATTCGCCGTGCGGATCTGGAAGCCGCCGGACTGCTGGACGAGCGCTTCTTCCTCTACACCGAGGACGTGGATCTCTGTGCATCGGTGCGCATGCGCGGACGCACGGTGCTGTTCGCCGCTGACGTCGAAATCGAACACCTGCGCGGGCGATCCGCCGGTGCGGCGACGCCTGCGGCGTATCGTCGGAGTCAGCTCGCGTTCTACGCGAAACACCATCCTGCATGGTTACCGTGGCTCCGCGCTTACCTGAAGGTTCGCGGCGAACTACCCGATAACTCGTAGACGGAGGCAGGTCTTTCGCCGGTCTCCATGAGCGATTGATGGAGCAACCCGGCTCAGCCAACATCTCCTGGACGTGTCCGTCATGCGGCCGTCGCGTGCCGAGACGTGTCGACGAGTGCAGATGCGGGTTTCAGCATGCGGGAACGCCGGCTGCCCCGATCAGCGCCCCGCCGCCGTCCGTACTGCCGCCGTCCCCACCGCCGCGGCAGGACTCGAATTCGATCGTGTTTCTGAGCTTGCTGGTGATCGTCGCGGGCGGAATCGTCGCATTGTTTCTGCTTCGTGAGAGCGCACCCGTCTCCGCGACAGCGGCCACGTCCGGAGCGGCGGCACAGGTCTCGCTGCCCATCGCTGACGCGGCGCCCGCGCTCGTTGACGCGCCGACAGACACGACACCGCCGCCAACCGTACTGGAGCCGCCGCCCACAACCGCGTCACTCGAGGACATCGTCAGCCGCGTCCTTCCGGCGGTGGCCTCGATTACGGCGGGACCGTCGCGCGGAACCGGCTTTTTCATCAAGCCGGATCAAGTGCTGACCAACGCACACGTCATTCAGGGTCAGACGTCAGTGACACTGCAGGTTGGCACCGTGATGTACAACGCGCGGGTGCTGACCGTCTCGACGGGCAGCGATCTCGCGTTGCTTCAGGTGTCGGGTGCGAACCCGAATCAGCCGGTGATCACCATGGGTTCGGTGGCGCACGCGCGTGTCGGCCAGGAAGTCATCGCCGTCGGGTCAGCGCTCGGCGTGCTCTCGAATACGGTGACGCGCGGCATTGTCAGCGCCGTACGTCAGCTCGGCAGCATCACGCTCATTCAGACTGACGCGGCGATCAATCCAGGCAACAGCGGCGGACCGCTCGTCGATCGGTCAGGGTTGGTGATCGGCGTGAACTCCCTGGCAGTTGCGGCGCAGGCCGGCCAGGGTCTGGCCTTTGCGGTGGCGATCGATCATGCAACGGATCTGCTGGATGGGCAGGTCAGGAGTGGCACGTCCCAAACGCCCCTCACCGCGCTGACCAAAGCGATGGGTGGCCCGAGCGATACCGATTCGACGCGAGCCAGGGGTGAACAGTCGTATGCGCAAGTGCTCGAGTGGGCCGATCGCAACAGCACGCAGCTCGACGCCTATTGGGACAAGTACGCCGGCTCCTGTGTGTCGTCCGCGTCTCGCAGCGGGGATCGCCCGTGGTTTGCCGTGTTCGAGACCAACGGCGTTCGCCTCAACCCCATGGCGACGCTGAATTGTCAGGGCTGGATCGACACACTGCACAGCAACGCTGCACCGATTCGGGCGGCTGTCGAAACGGCTGGCGAGGCCGCGCGACATAGCGGTGTCTATCCGGGCGTGCTGCGAGAGATTCGGCGCCGCCACCGCATGAACTGGTCTGGTTGGCAGCGCTAAATCAACTCCCGACTGCCAATTCCCAACTCCCAAGTAAAATCTGTGACGACATGCGAGTCGCGATCGACGCGCGCAAGCTCCACGACTTCGGCATCGGCACGTACATTCGCAATTTGCTGCGGCATCTTGCACGAATCGACCATGACACGGAATTCGTGCTGCTGTGCGGCGAGGCCGACCTGGGCGTTGCGGCTCAGCTGGGGCCGAATTTCCGCGCCGTGCTCGAGCCGTCGCCCAATTACTCGATTCGCGAACAGATCCACGTGCCGTGGGTGCTGCGCCGCGAGCGCCCGGATCTGTACCACGCACCACATTACGTGCTGCCGGCCGCGATCCATTGCAGCTCGGTCGTCACCATCCACGACTGCATTCATCTGATGTTTCCGCAGTATCTGCCGAATCGCATGGCGTATGCCTATGCGCGTGCGCAGATGTGGACGGCGGCGCATCGATCGGACTGCATCCTGACAGTGTCCGATGCCTCGAAGCGTGACATCTTGCATCTCTTCAACATCCCGCCCGAGAAGATTGTCGTCGTCTACAACGCCATCGACGCGCACTTCTCGATCACACCGCCACCGGATGCGGTGGCGCGCGTGCGCGAGCGGTACCAGCTCGATCACCGGTTCGTGCTCTACGTCGGCAACATCAAGCCGCACAAGAACCTGGTCAGGCTGATCGAAGCGTTCAGCGAGCTGCGCACGGGCGATCTCGAAGACGTGAAGCTGTTGATCATCGGCGACCAGATCTCGAAGCTGCCAGCCTTGCGTCACGCGGTGCACCGCCACAAGCTGCACAAGCACGTTCGCTTCCTTGGCTACGTGCCGGACGATCAACTCGCGGTGCTCTATCGCCTGGCAGCCGTCTTCGTCTTCCCGTCGCTCTACGAGGGCTTCGGGCTGCCCCCGCTCGAAGCGATGGCCAGTGGCACACCGGTCGTCGTCTCGAACGTGTCGTCGCTGCCTGAGGTCGTCGGCGATGCCGCCGTGCTGGTGGATCCGCACGACATTGACTCAATCGTCGACGGTCTGCGGTGTGTGCTGACGAATCCGACGCGCGCCGATGAGATGCGCCGGAAGGGTCGCGAACGATCGCGTGAGTTCTCGTGGGAACGCTCGGTGGCCCGCACTCTGGAGGTCTATAAACGCATCGGCGCGCCGCTCGAAGTTGCCGCCGTATGAAAGTCGCGCTCGTCCACGACTGGTTGACCGGCATGCGCGGCGGCGAAAAAGTACTCGAAGTGGTGTGCGGCCTCTATCCCGACGCCGACATCCACACGCTGTTCCATTGGCGCGGGTCGGTATCAGCGGCGATCGAGCAACACCACATCCACACGTCGTTTCTGCAGCACATGCCGCTGGCCCGCTCGCAGTACCGACGATACCTGCCGCTGTTCCCGATAGCGATCGAGCAGTTCGATCTCGACGGCTGCGATCTCGTCATCAGCTCGAGCCACTGCGCCGCAAAGAGCGTGGTCGCGCCGGGACGTGCGCGGCACGTGTGCTACTGCCATTCGCCGATGCGGTATGCGTGGGATCAGTTCGATGCCTACTTCGGGCCCGAACGAGTGGGCGCCGTGGCGAGCCGCTGGCTGTACCGCCCAATACTTTCGCGGCTGGCTCGATGGGACGCGTCGACTGCACATCGCGTGCATCGATTCGTCGCCAACTCACGACACGTTGCCGCGCGGATCCGCCAATACTATAATCGCGAAGCGACGATCGTATATCCGCCTGTTGACACGGTCTTCTATCAGCCTACCGCCGTTTCTCTCGAGAGCCACTTTCTGATTGTGTCCGCATTCGTCCCGTATAAGCGCATCGAAATCGCGATTGACGCGTGCCGCCGTCTCGGTGCGCCGCTGCGCATCGTCGGCGATGGTCCCGATCGCGAGCGGTTGCAGCGCATGGCGGGATCCGACGTGACGTTCCTGGGTGCGCTGACCGACGACCAGCTGCGCAACGAGTATCAACGCGCGCGTGCGCTCATCTTGCCGGGAGAAGAAGACTTCGGGATCGTGCCCGTCGAAGCTCAGGCATGTGGACGGCCCGTCGTCGCGTTCGCTCGAGGGGGCGCGCTCGAAACGGTGACTGATGGAGAGACGGGGGTGCTCTTCGCAGACGCGACGGCGGAGTCGCTCGCCGACGCGCTGCGACGGATGGATGTCCTCTCGTTCGATCACGAGCGCATTCGTGCCAGCGCCGAACGCTTCTCACGCGATCGTCACGCCAGCGCGATGCAGACCGTCATCGACGATACGTTGGCAGCGGCGGTGGGAACGCGATGGTAAGGCGCCACAACCGTCTACTCGTGGCGCTCTACGTCGTCAGCGACTCCGTGCTGGCGATGTGGGCGTTCGTGCTCGCGTACGGCATCCGCTTCGAAAGCGGACTGATTCCGGTCACTCGCGGCTACCCGCCGCTCGAGCAATACCTCAATCTACTGCCGTTTGTGGCCGTGCTGACGCCGTTTGCCTTCTGGCTACAAGGCGTCTACCGGCTGCGCCGTGGCCGATCGCGTGTGGACGACTTCTTCGCCGTGTTTATCGGCAGCATCTTGGCGGTAGTGTTCAGCGTCCTCTCGACGTTGTACGTCGGCGCCTACTACGCCTCCGACACATCACGCGCGCAGGGCGCCTTCCAGGTCTCACAGATCGTCTGGGGTCTGTTCCTGGCGCTCACGGTGATGTTCACCTACGCCTCGCGCGAAGCGGTACGCGAGCTGCTCGAGCGCCGCTGGCGCGCAGGAATCGGGCTGAAACGGATTCTCATCGCCGGCGCCGGCGATCTCGGCCGCATGGTGGCCGACCGCATGCTCCAGCATCGCGAGCTTGGCTACCAGGTCGTCGGCTTCATCGACGATCGCGCCGGTGGCGATCATATCGGCTACCGCGGGCTTCCCCTGCTCGGCACGCTCGCCGAGGTGGTCGAGATCGCACTGCGCGAGCGAGTCGATCATCTCTATGTCACGCTGCCGCTCGAAGAACACGCCAAGCTGCTCGATCTCATGGAGGTCACCAGCCGCGAGTTCATCGACGTCAAGGTCGTCCCCGATATCCTGCAGTTCATCGCGCTGCGGGCGCGCCTGGAGGATCTCGACGGGCTGCCAGTCATCAACATCAACGAGATTCCGCTGCAGGGCTTCAACGCCTGGGTGAAGCGAGGGCTCGACGTGGTGCTGTCATCGGCGGCGATGGTGCTACTGGCGATTCCCCTCGCGATCATCGCCGCATTCGTCAAATGGACGTCGCCGGGTCCGGTCTTCTACACGCAGGAACGCATGGGACTCGACGGCAAAGCATTCACCGTCTTCAAGTTTCGATCGATGCACCAGGACGCTGAGGACGACACCGGACCAGTATGGGCCGGCGACGACGACCCGCGTGCGACAACCGTGGGTCGCTGGCTGCGGAAGCTGGACCTCGACGAACTGCCGCAATTCTGGAACGTGCTCAAGGGCGACATGTCGATCGTCGGTCCGCGCCCCGAGCGTCCGTTCTTCGTCGAGCAGTTCAAGCACCGCATTCCGCAGTACATGCTGCGCCACAAGGTCAAGGCCGGGATTACCGGCTGGGCCCAGGTCAATGGCTGGCGCGGCAATACGTCGCTCGAAAAGCGCATCGAGTACGACCTCTATTACATCGAAAACTGGTCAGTCACGCTCGACCTGAAGATCATGTGGCTCACGCTGGTCCGCGGTCTGTTCCAGCGGGGCGTCGCTTACTAACCAGGAGTCTTTTTCTTGCCCAGAACGGTCGTCACCGGCGCCGCCGGTTTCATCGGCTCACATCTGTCTGAAGCGTTGCTGAACCGCGGTCACGCCGTGGTCGGCGTGGACAATCTCATCACCGGCGACCTTGCCAACATTGCGCACCTTCGCGACCAGGAGTTTCAGTTCATTCGGCACGACGTCACGCAGTACATCGACATCGATGGCCCGGTCGATTGCGTGCTGCACTGGGCGAGCCCGGCCAGCCCGATCGACTATCTGATGCTGCCTATCCAGACGCTCAAGGTCGGCGCGCTCGGCACGCACAATGCGCTCGGCCTGGCGACGGCGAAGAAGGCGCGTTTCGTGCTGGCCTCGACGTCGGAGGTGTACGGCGATCCGCTCGAGCACCCGCAGCGCGAGACCTACTGGGGCAACGTCAACCCGATCGGCCCACGCGGGGTGTACGACGAGGCCAAGCGTTTCGGCGAAGCGATCACGCTCGCCTATCACCGTGCCCACGGCGTTGACACGAAGATCGTTCGTATCTTCAACACCTACGGCCCGCGCATGCGGCTTCGCGACGGGCGCGCCGTCCCGGCGTTCATGTCGCAGGCGCTGCGCAATGAGGACGTCACCGTGTTCGGCGACGGCACCCAGACGCGCAGCTTCTGCTATGTCACCGACCTAGTGGACGGCATCCTGCGGTTGATGGAATCTGATACACACGATCCGGTAAACATCGGCAACCCGCACGAACTGACCATCGAGCAGATTGCCCGCACGATCATCTCGCTAGTCGGCTCGGCGAGCCGGATCGTCTACCGGCCGCTCCCCCAGGACGATCCGAAGCAGCGCCAGCCCGACATCACCCGGGCCCGCACGCTCCTGGGCTGGCAGCCGCAGGTAGGGCTGGAAGAAGGATTGGCAAAGACGGTCGGCTACTTCAAGTCGAAGCTGACGGCGGAGGCTCGTTGATCAGCAGCCGCAGCCGCAGGAAGTAATCCGCCGCCGAGAGCGCAGTCAACGCGAACGAGATCCAGATCGCCACGTCGACCAGCACGGACCGCTCGACGCGATAGTTGAAGTACATCACGATCACACTGGTTAGGATGAGCGCGGCCGTCGTCATCTTGCCCCAGATCGATGGCCGGAACGTGCGCGGCCCTACCGCCAGATTCACGATCGCGACGACGCCGATGATGACGATGTCGCGGCTGATTACGCTGACGGTCAACCACAGGGGCAAATGGTTGGTGAGCGGGATCGCGGGGATCGTCAGGACGATGAAGGTGGTGACCAGCAGCAGCTTGTCGGCCATCGGATCGAGCCAGGCCCCGAGACGGGTGCGCTGCCCGGCGCGCCGAGCGATCAGCCCGTCGAGTGCGTCGGTAATGCCTGCAAAGCCGAACACCAGCAGCGACGCGCCTAGATAGCCGTAGACCAGCAGCAGCACAAAGGCCGGGATCAGTATGATCCGCAGGATCGTCAACTGGTTGGCGAGGGTCAGATTGCCCACGATCATTCAATGTCCAATGCTCAATGCCGAATGCTCAATACGGAAGGCCATCCTTCGAGTTGAGCCTTCAGCATTGTGCATTGTGCATTGTTTGGACGTCCTGCGCGTCACAGGCCTGCGTTGGCTGTTTGCGCCGAGAGGGCGCTCACTCTATCGACAGCATCGACGGCCTCACTGCCTGCGACCGGCCGTCCGACCAGGAAACGATCGCCCTCGACCAGCGGCATGACGCCTGATGCGACCGCGGCTGCGGCCGCCGTGTACTGCACGTGGCGAGGATTCATGTCGCCGATCGCGGGACGCTGCGCGAGACGGGCGCGAAGCGCGGCATTGCTCGACGAAACCAGTGTGAGAAGACGGCTGATCGCCACGGCAAGATCGCCGCGGCGGACGGCGGCATTCGGCTGGAACGTGTGATTCTCGAATGGCGGCATGATGCCCGCCCCGGCCACCTGCGCAATCCACGGCCCGGCCCAGTGGCCGCGAACGTCGGTCATCACCACCTGACGCGTCGGCGCAGCCTTGACGATCGGCTCGAGACGAACACCGATAACCGCGGCGAGATCGCCGCGCGTGATCTGCGCGGCACTCAACGCCGCCTTGAACTCGGGCGGCAGCTGCGCCTCGCGCGCGTTCTTGGAGACGGTCGCCAGCTTCGCTTCGAGCTCCGGTGACGGATCGAGATCGATCGCCTTCCGATACGCGGCTTCAGCGCCGGCGAAATCCTGCCTCGAGTCGAGCAGCTCGCCGAGCTGTACAAAGGCAGTTGCGTCGAACGGATCGAGCTCGGTGGCACGCCTCAGTCGTAACATCGCCTGCTCCACGTTGCCGGCCCGCCGCTCCAGTACTCCGAGCTCTCGATAGAGGAACGCACTGTCCGGAGACGCCGCAATCGCGCGCTCGTAAGCTGTTCTCGCGTCGAGAAGACGATTCGCCTTTGCGGCGGCACGGGCGGTCTCGATCAGATCTTGCACGCCGCGGAAACGAAGGACCTCCGCGCGTTGACGGACGTCGGTCAGCGATGGATCAACTTTGAGCGCCGTGTCGAATGAGGCGAGCGCCTCCCCTTCCCGCCTCAGGGCAAGCAGCGCCTGGCCGCGGCCGACGAGCGCCGGGACATACGACGGCGACGCGCCCAGCGTCACGTCGAAGGCCGTGACCGCACGATCGAAATCGCGCCGGGCCAATGCGACAAACCCCTGACCGGCGTGCGCCGGATACATCCTGGGATTGCTCTTCAGCGCCGCAGCGAACTCGCGATCGGCGCCGCGGAGATCATCGATCTGGAGATACTTCCAGCCGAGGTCGACGTGCTCGGCTGCGAACGTCCGCTGCATCGCGGCCGGCACCGACGGATACAGGAACTCGGGATGAGCCAAAGTCGTCGGCGCTGCAGGCACCGTCTTCGAGGCACACGCGGCCGTCAGCAGGAGCATCAGGATCGCGACGATGCGTCTAGTCCGCATGCGACTCCTGTTCCTGCTCTACCGGCGTCGTGAGCCGCTCGATGAAGCGACGCGGTACATCGGCTTCGATGATCACTTTCCCGTTTGTCGCCACGTGACTGATCACACGGGCCACGCGATACATGCGGGCGATCTGCTGGCGATCGAAATCCTTGCCGCTGTCAAAGGTGATGGTGATTCGTCGAGTATCGAGGGCAAGACGCGAAGCGACCATCTGCAACAGCTCGTCAACGCCGGCACCCGTCTGTGCGGAGACCAGCGCACACGTCGGGTCCGCGTCGCGCAGTCGCCGCTGCTCGTCCACGGTGATCGCGTCGGTCTTGTTGTAGACGTCGATCGTCGGCACGTTGTTGGCACCGAGGTCGTCGAGGACACGCCGCACCGCGGCGATCTGTCGTTCGCGCTCGGGATTGGCCGCATCGATGACGTGGAGCGCGAGATCCGCTTCCGCGACCTCCTCGAGCGTGGCACGGAAGGCCGCGACAAGCGCATGCGGAAGTCGATCGATGAACCCAACCGTATCCGACACGAGCAATTCGCGCCGATCCGGCAGTCGTACCTGCCGCACGAGCGGGTCGAGCGTCACGAACAGCGCGTTGGATGCGACGGCCGTCTCATTCGTCAGCCGATTGAACAGCGTCGTCTTGCCGGCGTTCGTATAGCCGACGAGCGCGACAGTCGGGACCGACTGCTTGTGCCGCCGCTCGCGTAGCTGGGATCGACGCTGGCGCACCTGGTCGATCTCACGTTGTATCGACTGAATGCGCGTGCGAATGCGACGGCGATCGGATTCGAGCTTGGTTTCACCAGGGCCACGGGTTCCGATGCCGCCACCGAGACGCGACAATGCCGTCGACGATCCGACCAGTCTCGGCAGCAGGTATTTCAACTGCGCCAGTTCAACCTGCCACTTGCCTTCGCGCGTCCGCGCGCGCCGCGCGAAAATGTCGAGAATCAGTTGCGTGCGGTCGATCACCTTCCGCTCGAGTTTGACTTCGAGCTGCCGCAGCTGCGCCGGTGAGAGTTCGTTATCGAAAATCACCACATCGACGTCGAGCTCTGCGCAGGTTGCGGCGAGGCCTGTGAGTTTGCCACTACCGATGAAGGTCGCCGGATCCGGCTTCGGACGTTCCTGCAGCACGCGCAACACCACTGTCGCACCGGCCGCGTCAGCAAGACCGGCCAACTCCTCGAGCGATTGCTCGGCACCCACGCGGCGCGCGGATCCAGTCACGAGGCCGACGAGTGCGGCGCGTTCGGGCGACACCGCACTATCGTACAATTTTCGCGGCAGTAGAGGCGGGTCTTACGAGCCGTCTTTCCGAACCGTAGCGTATGAGTCGATCGCCGAAACGACCGAGGCGCCCTTCCCGCCCGCGCGTACCACTTCCGCGGCAAACCGGCGGCATGCACGAGGACAAGACCAAGCGGCCGTGGCGCCGACGGAAGCACAAGAAGGTGGACGAGGCCTAAGTTTCGTCCGCGACCGGCGCAGATTCGACCCGCAGATTCCGCTCAGCCATCAATCGTCGGAACCACGAAGACCAGCAGCATCAGCACTTCGCCGCCGGTGAGAAAGACGGCATCGATGCTATGGCCGGCAACCTCTCAAGGCGGGGCTGATGCGGAGCCGATGAGCCCCGCCCCCGTCAGAAATCCGACGCCGACACCACGAGCGTGACGCGGAACGAGCGATCCTGCCGCCGTAAAACGATGTCGTCAGCGCCGTCCCCGCTGAGATGCCAAATGCCGCCATCGCCACCAGCATCAGCACAGCGGATTCCACCAGCGTGAACAGCAGCAGCGACATGGTGGCTGCGAGCAGCGCGACGACGATCACCGCGCGGGCAGTCGTCCGCCGCAGCACCACCGCGGCAAGCTGATGGCCGACGTCCGCAGACGGGCGAGCGCTGAAAACAGCACGCCGACGAGGACCTCCGCGCGCCCCGAGGTACCCGAGTCGCGTGACGTGCAGGAGCAGCACGGGCCCGAAGCTGCGGCCCACGACCTGCAACGCGAAAATTACGCGGATACGAGTACCCCGCCGATCGCTGGACCCAATCGCCGGGCCGAAGCGTTGCGCGGCCTGCACGGCGCCGATAGCCGACGCCATCTGCTCGGGTGGCGCCGATCGGGCGGCCATGGTTAATGTCAGCGAGCCGTAGCCGGCGAGTAAGCCCTGCGCGGCACGCAGCGCGAAGAGGTGCCACGGTTCCGTGGCCTTCGCCGTGAGGGCCATCACGACGACGCAGCTGAAGAGAAAGCGCTGAACCAGCGCGAACCCTGGGAACCTCTGGAACCGATCAGAAGCGAATGTTTCCGATGTGGCCGTCCTTGCCCGGCTTCACGTCAATGCTATCGATGAAGCGGATGCGATGCGGGTGCGTCTGCATGACCAGCGACGTCGTGCGGACGCCGTCGCCGAAGAAGCGGACGCCTTTCATGATCGCGCCATCGGTGACGCCGGTCGCGGCAAAAACGATGTTGTGACCGGAGGCCAGATCCTTGGAGCGGTAGACCCTCTTGAAGTCGGTGATGCCCATCGCGCGGCAACGCTGCTCGTGCTCCGGCGTGCTCACCACGAGGCGGGCGAAAATTTCTCCGCCGAGACAGCGCATCGCCGCCGCCGTGATCACGCCTTCGGGTGCGCCGCCGGTGCCCATGACGGCATGTACGCCGCTACCCAGGACAGCGGCGGTGATGCCGGCCGACAAGTCGCCGTCGCCGATAAGTCGAATGCGCGCACCGGTTGTGCGAATTTCTTCGACCAATTTCTCGTGGCGTGGCCGATCCAGCACGATGACCACGAGGTCCTGCACGCGACGCCCTAAAGCTTGAGCGATGGCGCGCAGGTTGAAGCGCACCGGCGCATCGAGATCGACCACGTCGCGGGAGCTGGGCCCGACGACGAGCTTCTCCATGTAAATGTCCGGCGCATGGAGGAGACCGCCTTTCTCTGACGCGGCCAACACGGCGAGTGCGTTCGGGGCACCGGTCGCACACAAATTCGTGCCTTCGAGCGGATCGACGGCGATGTCCACTTCGGCATAGTGGCGGCCCTCGCCACGCACCGACATCCCGACCTTCTCGCCGATGTACAGCATCGGCGCTTCGTCACGCTCGCCCTCACCGATCACGATCGTGCCGTCGATCGGGACCGAGTCCATCTCGCTGCGCATAGCTTCGACGGCCACCTGATCGGATTTGTGGCGGTCACCTTGTCCCATCGTGTGCGCGCAGGCGATCGCCGCACGCTCGACGACTCGCAGGAAGTCGAGCGAGAGGTCGTCGGCCGAGCCCGTGGCGCCCTGGCTTGGATTCGTGGCGGTCTTAGTGGCCATCTAATGGTCCGTTCAGCTGAATGAGTTCGACTGACAACACGCCTTCACCTGGGATTATTCGACCGCCATATCGGAGCGGCCGAGATCAATCATCGAGGGGGCGTCTCCTGAAATCTCCACGTTGGCAGCTCGCACCTCGTCGGCTTATCTGTGCGGTAGCCGAGCAGGTAATCCGCCTGCATGATCTTGTGAATCTCGCGTGTGCCTTCGTAGATAACCGCGCCCTTGCAATTACGATAGAAGCGGCCCACAGGGTACTCGTCCGAGTAGCCGTTCGCACCGTGAATCTGCACGGCGTCACCGGCGGCGCGCTCCGACGCCACCGTCGAGAACCATTTCGCCAGGCCGGTTTCTCGCGTGTTCCGGCGGCCTTCGTTTTTCAGCCATCCTGCCCGGGTCCACAACAGCCGCGACGCCTGGTAGTCCGATTCCATCTGCGCAATCAGCTCTTTGACGAGCTGATGCGAGCCAATCTCCACGCCGAACGTCTTTCGCTCTTTCGCGTACTTCACGCTCGCGTCGCGACACGCCCGAATGAGGCCGGTGGCGCCGGCCGCTACGGTATAGCGGCCCTGGTCGAGGGAAAACATCGCAATCTTGAATCCCTCGCCTTCGCGGCCGACGAGATTCTCCGCCGGCACCTCGACGTCCTCCATCTTGAAGAATCCGGTATTGCCGGCGAGGATGCCCCACTTCTCCGTCAGCGTGCCGCTCGAGAATCCCTTGAAAGCGCGTTCCACGATGAAGGCGCTCATCCCCGTCGGATCACGTTGCTTTTTCTTCTCGAGATCGCTCCACGCGAACACGAGGAAGTTGTCAGCGACATCGGCCAGCGAGATCCACATCTTCTCGCCGGTGAGCAGATACCGATCGCCTTTCTTGATTGCGACGGCCTGGATGCCGCGAGCGTCGCTGCCCGCAGACGGTTCGGTCAGCGCGTAGGTGGCGATCTTCCTGCCCTGTGCCTGCGGAACGAGATAGCGCTGCTTCTGATCCTCGGTGCCCCACGAGAGCAGCGTCAACGAGTTCAAGCCGGCGTGCACCGACATGATCACGCGCAGCGAGGTGTCGACATATTCCAGCTCTTCGCTCGCCAGGCCCAGACAGATGTAATCCATCCCGGCGCCGCCGTACTCGGCGGGAACCGAGATACCGAGCAGCCCCAGTTCGCCCATCTGCGGCAGGATGCTGCGGTCGAACTGATGCGCACGGTCCAACTCGCGGATGCGAGGAGCGACTTCACGTCCCGCCCACTCGCGGACTGACTGCTCGAGAAGACGCTGCTCGTCGGTGAGCTCGAAGTTCAGCATCAGCGAGCGGCCGAGGGAGACGATGAAGCGGCCTCGGCAGGTTTCCTGAACAGCACTTCGCGAAGGTTGCTTTTGAGCAGGAACTGTTCGGTGATGCGTAGATCCTCGAACATGCGCTGGATGTCGCGGTTCGGCATCGGGCGCTGTTTGCCACGCGCCGCCGGATAGGGTCGATGTTGTAGATGGTTTGGATCGATGACGATGTGGCGTGTGTATTCCGGCCGTGCACCCGGCTGCGGCTCCGCGGTGACGAAGAATGCCAGCAGCACGCCATCGGGTCTCAGGATGCGCGTCAGCTGCTCGGCGAGCTTCTTGGCGGAGTTCTTATCCAGATAGTCGAAGACGTCCCAGCACAGGATGCCGTCGATGCTGGCGGACTCGTGTGGGAATCGTTTCGATAAGGCGGCCGGCAGCTCGTCGAGCTTTCCTTCACGGACATGTCGATCGATGTCCTTGGACAAGTCCTCGACGATGATCTTGCAGCCGAGCTGCTCCCCGAAGAAGCTGACGTTCGAGCCGACGACCGGGCCGAGATCGAGCAGGACCGGCTGGGTCCGCGCACTGAGGCTGGCCACAAATCGGCCAAGAACCTTCGTCGGATGCACGGGTGCATTCGATGCACCGGTATCGGAATCGGCGGGTTCCTTACGGCGACGGTTGAACAGATCGGAGAGCGACACCGACGTGATGATGACACAGAGATCGGGGTCGGCGTCCCCTGGTTACGGAGACACGCCGACCCGCAATCGCCTGCGGGATCGCCGCGCGTTTAGTGCGCGGCGGCTTGCGGCTGAGCCTGGGCCTGCGGAGTGGGCTGCGACGCCGCCTTCGGCGATTCCTTCGCGGCTGCCTGTCCGCCCTTACGCTGCATGTCCACGCTGCCGCGGAAGTGCGCACCTTCGGCAATGGCCACTCGCGGAGCGATGATGTCGCCGTCGACGGATCCGCCGTCGCGGATATCAACCTTCTCGGACGCGGTCACGTTCCCGTTGACCTCGCCGAGGACGATGACGGCCTTGGCAAAGACCTGCGCTTTGATCTTGCCATTCGGACCGATGGTGAGCACGTGGTCCTTCAGCTCGATCTTCCCCTCGACCTGACCTTCGATGGTGAGATCTTCACTGCCGTTCAATTCGCCCTTGATGACGACGGACTTTCCGATGTTCACCATATCCCTCTCGATCCGCCGGCTTTCCGGCTGCGGCGCCGCCGACGGGCTTGCCGACGGAGTTGAGACGACCGGTGCCGGGCTCGCCGGCTGACCACTGGTCGGTTTCACCGCTTCATCACGCTTCCACATGTCGTGTCCTTCCGCCCTCCCTTGGGCGTTCTTGGGAAATTACCACCTGCGCTTGGGACCAACGACGACCAGTTCGTGACCGTCACTCCAGGGCCTTTCCACACACCGTGACCCCATCGTGTCCAGTGCGCTCTGGGCCCGTAACGGGGGGGAGCCCTGCGCGCGATGCTGACCCGCTCACGCGGGCCGACTGGGTGGGAGCCCACAGAGTATATCGGCCGCTCGAAAATTCTGTCTAGTCGTTTCCGGGCTAAGGGTTAGACTGGTTGTTGGCAAGCCCGCCATGCGCATCTACCTCGACCATAACGCCACCACTCCCCCCTCCGACGCGGTCGTTGTGCGTATGGTGGCCACTTTGCGGGACGAGTTCGGTAACCCCTCGAGTGTCCACCACTTCGGGCAGCGGGCCAAAGCGATTATCGACGAGGCCCGATCGGCCGTGGCGGCGCTGATTGGCGCGGACCCGGGTGACGTGGTCTTCACCGGTGGCGGGACCGAGGGCGACAACCTCGCCATCCGCGGCATCGCCGAGGCCCTCGAGCCGACCGGTCGCAAGCACCTGATCGCCAGTACGATCGAGCACGAGGCGGTCCTGAATACCCTCAAGGCGCTGGCGCGGCGGGGGTGGAAGACGACTCTGCTGCCCGTGGACGAGAGGGGTATCGTGTCGCCCGAAACCTTGCGGTCGGCGATAACGGATGACACGGCTCTTGTCTCGGTCATGCACGCCAACAACGAAATTGGCACCGTGCAGCCCATCCCCGAGTTGGCCGCCATCGCCCGGGAACGTCGCGCGGTGTTCCATAGCGACGCCGTGCAGTCGGCGGGCAAGATTCCGATCGACGTCAAGGCGCTCGGCGTGGACCTGCTGTCGATCTCGGCACACAAGTTCTACGGCCCGAAAGGCGTTGGAGCCTTGTGGATCCGCCGTGGCGTTCGACTGCAGCCGCCGCTGACCGGCGGCAAGCAGGAGCGCAGTCGGCGCGCTGGCACAGAGAACGTCGCCGGCATTGCCGGGATGGGCGTGGCTGCACGCGAGGCGATCGCCAAGATGGCCTCCGAAGCCACGCGGCTGGCCGCCCTGCGCGATCGTCTCGAGGACGGCATTCTCAGACACGTGACCGGGACCGCGTTGAACGGCGTCCGATCGCCGCGCGTGCCCAATACGACGAACATCAGCTTCGATCGCACTGAGGCGGAGTCGCTTCTCATCGCACTCGATCTCGAAGGCGTGGCCGTGTCGACCGGATCGGCGTGTTCGTCGGGAACGCTCGAGCCGTCACACGTGCTGAAGGCCATGGGCTGTCCGCCGCACCGGACGCAGAACTCGCTGCGCTTCAGCCTCGGCGCCGCGAATACCGAAGCCGAGGTCGATCGCGTCATTGCGGTGCTGCCAGGGATCGTCGAGAAGCTTCGCAGTTTGACCCGCACTCCTGTCCGAGCCTGAATGCGCATCGTTGTCGCCATGTCCGGAGGCGTCGACTCCTCTGTCGCCGCGGCCCTGCTCGCCGAGCAGGGTCATGATGTCATTGGTCTGTCCATGCAGTTGTATGCACACGACGGCCGTCTTGAGAGCGGCGGGCATTTCGGCTCGTGCTGCACGCTCGACGATCTGAACGATGCTCGCCGCGTCGCCGCGACGCTTGGCTTTCCGCATTACATCCTCAATCTCGAGGAGCGGTTTCAGGAGACCGTCATCTCGAACTTCGTCCACGAGTACGCCTCGGGCCGTACGCCGTTGCCCTGCGCACATTGCAACAGCGATCTGAAATTCTCCACGCTGCTCGAGCGGGCACGCGGGTTCGGCTCGCAGTCTGTCGCCACCGGACACTACGCGCGCATCGAGCGGTCGCCCGAGGGGCGATGGCGGCTCAGGCGCAGCGTCGATCGCGACAAGGACCAGTCGTACTTCTTGTTCTCGCTGACACAAGAGCAGCTGTCCGGCGCGGTCTTCCCGGTGGGCTCGTTGTCCAAGCCCGCCGTCCGCGCTGAGGCGCATCGTCTTGGACTGGCCGTCGCGGATAAGCCGGATAGCCAGGAAATTTGCTTCGTGCCAGACGGCGACTATGCGGCGTTTGTCGCCAGCCGGACAGCCGATGCGCGCAACGGTGCGATCGTTGACCATCAGGGCCGGACGCTCGGCACGCACGAGGGCGTGCACCGCTTCACGATTGGACAGCGCAAGGGGCTCGGCATCGCCACTGGGGTGCCGCTCTACGTCGTGAAGATCGACGCCGAGTCGGGAGATGTGACCGTCGGTCCCCGATCGGCACTCGAGCGCACCACGCTCACGGCGTCCGGTGTGAATTGGGTGGCGATC
>DAINQP010000064.1:0-6703 GCA_036742665.1 Vicinamibacterales bacterium
ACACATCGTCGTCGAGCCAGGACGTGTGACGGAACTCGAAGGCCGCGCACACTCGTGGCGGGAAGCTCTCCAGGAAAGCGTCGAAGAGCGGCAGGTCCTTTTTGAAGTTCGGCGCCAACTGAAACAGCAGCGCGCCGAGTTTGGGCCCGAGCGTCCCGGCCGTCTCGAAGAACTGCTTCACCGGCTCGGCACAATCGCGCAACCGTCGATCGTGCGTGATGCGTTTTGGCGCCTTCAGCGTCAGCTTGTAGCGATCTGGCGTGGCTTTGTTCCAACCGTCGAGAATCTTTTCGTTGGGAGTGCGGTAGAACGTGTAATTGATCTCGACCGTCGGAAATCGCTCGGCATAGTACGGCAGCATCTTCGCCGCCGGCAGCTTCTCAGGATAGAAACTGCCCTTCCACTCCGGATAGTTGTAGCCGGACGTTCCAACCCAGATCGCCATTACGCCATTCTCGCCCACTTGATGAGCGTGCCGAGCGTCGGTGGCTTGCCGTGCAGCAGCAGGCCGACTTTGAACACTTTGGCCGCGAACCACATGGCGGCGAATGCCGAGACCAGGCCAATCGCGATGCTCAGCGCCACCTGCCAGAACGGCGGCGGTGTCGTCGACGCCAGCCGGACCATCATCGCAAACGTGTTGACGGGTGGGATCAAGCTCATGGCCACGCTGAACGCGGTGTTCGGATCGCGACCGATCGGTGCGGCGAAAAACCACGGCGCCATCAGCGCCAGCATAATCGGCATCATCAACGACTGCGCCTCGCGCATCTCATTCACCGCGGCGCCCACTGCAGCGAACACCGACGCGAAGACGAGGTAGCCGACCAGGAAGAACACGATCAGATAGACGATCAGCAGCGGGTCGAGCAGGCCGAGCATGGCAAACGACGACAGCAGCGCGAGCCCAATCAGGATGTACAACACGAGCACCAGCATGCTGACCGCCATCTGACCGAGGATTTTTCCAGCCATCAGCTCCAGCGGCGAGACCGCCGACAACAGCACCTCGATGACTCGGTTCGATTTCTCTTCGATCGTCTGCGTGAGCAGCGTCTGCCCGCCGATCATGATGCCGAACACCAGCAGCCCGGCGAAAACGAACGGCAGCGCGCGATTGAAGCGCACGTTGGTCTGACGCTCGGCGCCGAGACCCACCGTGGTGGACGTCACTCTCGGGATGCGCATGACGGCCTCGACTTGCGCACGGTTCATCTGCTGCGCGCGCACACGCGCGCTCAACGTCGTCTCGCGGAATCCGTCGTAAAACGTCGTCTCGATCCGCTCGTCGGTATTCTCGGGCACGTAGATGTCGTAGGTCCCGTATTCGGTGCTGCCGTCTTTCGGGACGACAGCGTTGGGGTGAACGACGACGAGCAGACGACGTGGCGCATCCGGCGGCCGCACCTCAGTGAGCCAGGACTTTTCCTGCTGGAGATCCGCGCTCGCCGGCCGCTGAACCACCGTCAGCGCTGGAGCCGCACCCAGGGCGCGCTCCATCGCCGTCGCGGCGGAGCTCGCGGCGACGTCGCGCACCGCGTCCGGCGCGTTGTCGAGTGCCCGTCGCGTATTCTCGAGCCGTCGTCGACTGATGGCGTCAGGAGTCAGCGCTGTCCGAAGACCGTCGAAGATCTGCCCCGTGGAATCGATGATCCGAACCTCGCCGCGGATCTGCTCCCCCGGCCTGTTCATCAAACGCGGCGCCAGCGTGAAAAGGCCGGCGAAGATCGCCGGCATGAGCAGCAGGCCGATGACGAAGCCCCTGTTGGCCACCGCCGACATGAATTCTCTGGACGCGACGAGCCACACCCTCCTCATACGAACGCCCCTTCTGTTCGCGGCGTCACGAGATCGGCGCGAAGCGCGCGAGCGGCGTCGCTGCCGGCCGCGCCCTCAGCGACGATTCTCATGAACACATCTTCGAGCCGAAGCCGTGCGAGCTCGACGCGCGCCGGCGCGAGGGTCATCGCGAGCCGGCCGATGGCTCCCGCTGGATCGACGCCGGCGGCCATCGTGATCGTGAAGTGACCCTCGTGTCGATTGATGCGCTCAACACCCGGGACCGCCCGTAACGGCAACGGGTCAGCATCCGGATCGAGCGGCTCGAAGTGAATCGTCTGCGGATCGAACTGACGCCGCAGGCCGATCATCGACTCGTCGAGGACCTTCCGCCCCTGGTGAATCATCACCACGTGCTGACACATCTCCTCGGCATTGGCCATGACGTGCGTGGACAGCAGAACGGTCGCCCCGCGTCGATGTTCCTGTTCAATGCGCTCGCGCAGCAAACGCACGCTCAGCGGATCTTGACCGCTGAACGGCTCGTCGAGAATCAGCAGATCCGGTTGATGGATGATTGCGGCGATGAACTGCACACGCTGCAGCATGCCCTTCGACAGGTCCTCGCAGCGCTTGTGCTCCGTGCCCGGCAGCGCCATGCTCTCGAGCAGCCCCGGCACGCGCGCGGCCGCATCGTGAGCCGACAGGCCCTTCAGCTGCGCCATGTAGATGAGGAACGCCCCCACCTTCATCTTGCGGTAGACGCCCCGTTCCTCAGGCAGATAGCCGATGCGATCCTTCGCCTCGAGCGCGGAGCCTCGTCCGAGCACGGACAGTTCACCCGAGTCGGGAAACAGAATCGACATGATCATCCGGATGCACGTCGTCTTGCCGGCGCCATTCGGACCAATGACGCCGTATAGCTTTCCGCCCGGAACGGTCAGCGTCATGCCATCGACGGCTTTCGTCGTTCCGAACGACTTCCTCACATCGCGCAATACAAGCGCAGAGTTCATGGACAACCTTTCGGTGCGGGTTATCTTCCTTCGAACAATGCTCAATGCTCAATGCGCAATCCTTCAATGCTGACTCGTTCGTCATTGGGCATTGAGCCTTCGGCATTGGGCATTCCGCGAGTGATACAGTGGACGCAATGCGAGTCCTGTGGGTTCCTGCGGTGGCGGCACTGCTGATTGCCGGGTGCGGCAGTTCCCCTGACGCCCCGGCGCGCGAGTATCAACTGCAAGGTCAGATTCTCGCCGTGCGTCCCGAACGCAGCGAGGTGGTCATCAAGCATCAAGACATCAAGGGCTTCATGCCCGGCATGACGATGCCGTTCAAGGTGAAGGACGGAGGGTTGCTGCAGGGCAAGGAAGCCGGCGATCTCGTGACCGCAACGCTTGTCGTCGGCGAAGTGGACGCGCATCTGCGCACGCTCGACAAGACCGGGCACGCCGCGCTCGATACGCCGACACCGCCGCCGCCACCCGACATCCGTGAGCCGGGAGATACGCTGACCGATGCCAGGTTCGTCGATCAGAACGGCACGCCCACGTCGCTGTCAGCGTATCGCGGCCATCGTGTCGCGCTGACGTTCATCTACACCCGCTGCCCGCTGCCGGAGTTCTGTCCGCTGATGGATCGAAACTTCGCCGCCGTGCAAAAGACGCTCGCCAGCACGCCGGCGCTTGCCGATGTCAGGCTGGTGACGATGACACTCGACCCGGCGTTCGATACGCCGGCGGTCCTGAAGCCCTACGCGGTCGGGCGCGGCGCCGACCCGAAGATCTGGTCGTTTCTGACCAGCGACCCCGCGGAGGTGAACAAGTTCGGATCGCAGCTCGGGATCTATGTCGAACACAATCCACAGAGTGCCATCGACATCACACACAACCTGCGAACGGTCGTGATCGATCCTGACGGCCGTCTCGTAAAGGCCCACAACGGCAATTCCTGGACGCCGTCCGAACTCGTTGCCGACCTCAGCGCGATCCCCGCTCCCACCCACTGAGCGGATTGAGCCGCCGTCGCTCGCGCTGACCCGCGCCGAGCGCCAGGCGATCGATCGGCTGCGCTCGCCGCTCGCTGTACAGGAGTGGCTGAACGCGCTGCCCTATAACACCGAGAAGGGGGGCGAGACGCTGCGCAGCTTTCGCGGTGTGATTCGCACAGGCACGGCGCACTGCCTCGAGGCCGCGCTGTCTGCCGCGGTGATCATGGAGCAGCACGGCTACCCGCCGCTGGTCCTCAGCTTCGAGTCGATCGACCTGCTCGATCACGTGATCTTCGTGTATCGCACCCGCACCGGCTGGGGATCGGTCGCGCGATCGCGCGATCCGGGACTGCACGGCCGCAAGCCGGTCTTCGCCACGCCGCGCGCGCTCGCGCTGAGTTATGTCCAGTCCTATGTGGACTTCACCGGCGGAATCAAGGCGTACGCCGTCGTCGATCTGCGGGTGATGGGCAATTACGACTGGCGTTTGTCGGAAAAGAATATGTGGAAGGTCGAGCAGATGCTGCTCGACTGGCCACATCGGCGGCTCGTCCCCTCACGCGAGAAGATTGCCGCGATGCGGCACAGGTATCACCGCTTTCGCGAGGCGCACGGCTATAAGCCGTGGAAGTACTACAAGGGGCGGGACCGTTGGACGCCGTTGCCGCGCGAATTTGCGCGGCGCGGCTGATCGCGCCCCTGGGAGTTGAGGTCAGTCCAGATCGAAGTCCCGGACTGGCCGCGAAATAGGCTCGGTACTCGCCTGCTTCAACGCCTCTTCGAAGCGGCGCGTGAGCGCATCGTCGCGCGACTTCTCCGCCTCCATCGACTGTTCGAAGAGCGATTCACGCCGCGCGGCTTCCGCGGCAAGAATTCTTTGCGCATCGCTCAGCTCGGGCTTATCACCACGCTCCGGCTCGCGATGCGCGACGATGCGACCGAGGTTGGTATCGACCACGAGCGTTGACCCGCAGCACGGGCAGGTGAGCTCCAGCTCGCTTTTCAACTTCGCCATGGCTGCATTCTATCTGGTTGGTGGTTGGTCGTTGGTGGTTAGTGGTAAAACCTCTTACCACTGACCAACCACTAACCACCAACCGATGTCGGATTCCCACTGGCGACGGCTGCGCGTCGCGACCTACAACATCCACCGCTGCCGGGGCCTCGACGGGCGCACCAACCCGGCTCGCATTGCCGAGGTTATTCGGGCGATCGATGCCGACATCGTGGCGCTGCAGGAAGTCGTCGGCGCCGGACCTACGTCGAAGGGACACGCCGAGGAGCTCGGCGCGTTGCTCGGTATGGGCTGGGTGATGGCGCCAGCGCGGCATCTGCGCGGCAATCTATTCGGCAACGTGGTGCTCAGTCGCCATCCGATCGTCCACCACGCCCACTACGACCTGTCATGGAAGACGTGCGAGCCGCGGTGTCTACAGCGCGTCGATGTCGCGATTGGCACGGACACGCTGCACCTCTATAACGTCCACCTCGGTACGGCGTTTCTCGAGCGAAGGCATCAGGCCGGGCGTCTCGGCAGCATCGTGCACGATCGTCGCGTCGGCCTGCCGAAACTGGTACTGGGCGACTTCAATGAGTGGAGCCGCGGCCTTGCGACGAGAGTGCTCAACGAGCGCCTCGAGAGTATCGACCTGCGCGCGCACCTCCGGCGCCGCCGGACGTACCCCGGCGTCTTTCCGGTCTTACATCTCGATCACATCTACTACGAGGGCAGCGTTGAAGTGGTGGGACTTGAGTTGCCGCGGACGCGTCTCTCTCTTCTCGCCTCGGATCACCTTCCGCTGGTCGCTGAACTGAAGATCCGTTTCACGTAGGTCAAAGGGCAAGAGTCAAAAGGCAAAGGCGAGGTCAGAGGACTAAGGCAAGGACCTAGGGCAAAGGTGCTAAGTGCTAGGTGAACGTGCTAGGTGTAGGTGTTAGGTTGCGGAGGTCGTCGCCGACGCGCAGAAACAACAACGGCCGCCCAACCGGCGGCCGCGTCGATCCTGAACCTGACTTTTGACCTTTGACCTTTGCCTTTTGACCTTTGATCTTCGTCAGCCCTCTTCCTCGTACTCTTCCTCTTCGAGAGGAAGGAAACGGGTGGGCGGGCGCAGCGCTTCGCGAAAATCGTAGATCGGCAGGTTCCGTACATGCAGTGGCATGACGCACCCGGAAGCCTTGTCTTCGACGACGACAGTTACCGGGCTCCCCTCGACTCCCTCGCGGAACGCAATGCGACAGCCGCAAGCGAGACGGGCGTGCGTGAAGCCTTTCAGCATGATGTACGGATCATACTACAGCAGGGCCTTAATCTCGCGCTCGAACTGCTCCATGGTCCCGATGCCGGTGTGCTTCTTCGCGATGATGCCATCGCGGCCGATAATTACCGATACTGGAATGCCGAGCAGCGGCCCAAAGGCATTTTGGACGTCTTCGCGCCCATTGCCGACGAGCAGCGGGTAGTTGACCTTGTATTCTTCGGCGTAAGGCTTCATTTTCTCCGCGGGATCATCCACGGAGAATCCCAGCACAACGAGATCGTCCGCGTACTTTTCCTGCAGCTCAACCAATGACGGGATTTCGGCTTTGCACGGGCCGCACCACGTCGCCCAGAAGTTCAAGAGGATCACTTTCCCTTTGAACGAATCCAGTTTTACGTCGACGCCGTTCATGTCTTTCAACTGGAAGTCGAGGCGCGCTGGCTTGCCGACCGCTGCGGCATCCTCTGGCTCGCCAGCAGATCCAGGTCCCGTCGCACCGCCGGTGCCGGTGGCCTCATCGACATGCTCGATGCCCGGCGCGATCCAGATCAGCGCCAGCGCCAGCGTGACGGCACCCATCGCCAGCCACGCGGCTTTGCGCGAGAGACGCGGTTCCGACGCCGTTGCATCGCCGGTCGTGTCGGGCGCGCCCGACATAGCGGCCGGCTCG
>DAINQP010000064.1:6803-25427 GCA_036742665.1 Vicinamibacterales bacterium
GCGGCCCGCTGTTCTGTAGCGGCCCGCTGTTCTGTAGCGGCGCCATCAACAAGATCATCGGCAGGTCCCTGGGGGAGTTCTGGCGTGTCTGACATGCGGTCCCTCTAACGATCGGCTTCCTTCATCATGTACCGGGTTGCATCGACGAGCCGTCCGCTCTCGTCGGCCGGTCCCACGAGCACGAACGTGGTGTTGTTCTTCGTCCAGATCTGCGAGCGATGCCCGAACGTCACCAGGTCGGACGGGGTGCGCGTGACGCCGTTCAACACGTACAGGGATAAATCCTGACCGTTGGCCGCACGGTACATCACGTGCGGAACCAGGCCGTCGGCGTACAGACATCGTCGTGCGCCAACCAGCTGCAAACCATCCACTGATGGTGGAACGTGAATCTTCCAGCCGTACTCGCGCGTGAGCATCTCCTCGACTTCATGGGCGTCCATGACGGGAGGATTACCAGCGACGAACAACTTGAAGCACTTGGAATGGTCGGCGGTCAGCTGCGCCGCGAGGACGGCATCGGATTGGCGCGTTGCCAGCGAAAAAATCGCCGAAGCGGTGAATACGAGGAGGATGACGCTGAGCACCGTCGGAACGAGCGTCCGGCGCCAGCCAGGCAGGCTTGCCGCGCGCGCGTGCTCGTGAACCAGCGACTCGCATCGCGATTTCAATCCGGGCGGCAGCGGCTCCTCGCGAAGATGCTGCGCATGCTGCCGAAGGACGGTCTGGCCGCCGCGCTCGCGCGCGACCGCGCGGCGACATGACACGCATCCGTCGAGATGCTGCTCGAGTGCGTCCCGGCGTGTGGCATCAAGCTGCTCGTCCACGTAGGACGTCAACTGCTCGGTGACGAGGCGACAGTCACTCATCGCGACACGTGTATCTGGGCATCAGTCTTTGCCTGAGTCAGTTTCTCGTACAACTGCCGACGGCCTCGCGAAATGCGTGACATTACCGTACCAATGGGCACATCGAGCATCTTGGCGATTTCCGCATACGAGAATTCCTCGACGTCGCGCAGCCAGACCGCTTGGCGAAAGGCGTCGGGCAACCCGTCGAGTGCCTCTTTCAAGTCCGCATCCATCGTGGACCGAATGAGCACCTGCTCTGGGGTCTCTACTTCGGCCGGTCCATCGGCCGTCGACGCGAGCTCTTCGATGCGCTCACTGTCCACGTCCGTGGCTTCACGAGCCGTATCGCGAATTCGATTCCTCCACGTGTTATGGAGAATCGTGTACAGCCAGGCCCGCAGGTTCGTGCCCGGTTCGAACCGGTCACGGAACCGCAGCGCCCTGACCATGGTGTCCTGCACCAGATCTTCCGCGTCGGCACGGTTCCGCGTCAGCCGCATTGCTGTGGCATAGAGCGGCTCGAGGTAGCCCAGCACCTCGTTGCTGAACGTGTCGGGGGCTGCGCGCTGGCGACGTCCGAACATCGGCGGCCCTCAGGCCCCTTGGCTAGAACCCGGATGGACGGCAGGTTTATTCCGCCCGCCCACAAAACATCGGGACTCAAGGCAGTATACCTGCCTGGGCTTGCGCGACTCGATCGAGGGACACTCGACCGTCTCACTCTCAGGATTCGAAAGCATTGAAGCCACATCCCCGCCGAGAACGTGCGGCCGATCGAGAGGGACTCATCGGTACGTCCTTTGCTCCCGCCCGCACAATCCTCGGTTTGCGATGTCACTGTGTCAGCAGTAAGATCGCCGCTCGCCTCACCGTTGTCCGTCAAACTGCGAACCCGCCCGCGCGCAGTGGAAGGGCCAGCCCTGAGCGAAATCACAGGGCCGAGACGCACGCAGGGCCGGACCCTGCAAGGAGAAATCACATGAGCCGCCTTTGCAGGGTGGCGTTCGCAATCGCGCTCGCGTCTGCGTTCGCTTTGGTCGCGGAGCGTGCCGCGGCCCAGACCCCCTACATCCCGTACTTCGGCAAGAACCAGATCCGCTACGACAAGTTCAATTGGTACACGTACGAGACGGATCACTTCATCATTTACTACTACCCGGAGATCGAGCCGCATCTCGAGCGGATGGCCGGGTATGCCGAAAGCGCGTATCAGCACGTCAGCTCCGAGCTGAAGTACGACCTCGCGCACAAGATTCCACTGATCCTGTTCCAGACGAGCAGCGAGTTCCAGCAGCAGAACGTCGTGCCCGGCGCGGCGCAGGAAGGCGTCGGCGCCTTCGCCGAGCCGACACGCACGCGCATCGTCATGCCGATGGACGAACCGCCGGATCTGCTCTACCGGCTGATCGTGCACGAACTCACGCACCAGTTCGACTACGACATTATCCCGGCCTCGCTGGTTCGCCGCGGCTCGCCGTTGTGGATTCACGAGGGTCTCGCCGACTACATGACCGGCGAATGGCGCCCGATGGACCTGATGGCCGTACGCGACGCCGCGGTGGCCGACATCATCCCCAAGATGAGCAAGCTGGAGGGCTACAGCGACGTCGGCGGCGCGCGCATGATCTACAACCTCGGCCACGCCATTTTCGAGTTCATCGAATCGAAGTGGGGCAAGGATGGTCTTCGCGCGTATCTCTTCGCGCTGCGCAAATCGGTGATCGGCGGCGGTGAGGATGCCTACGAAGAGGCGTTCAAGATCACGGCCGATGAGTTCGACCAGCAGTTCGACAAGTACCTGAAGGATCGCTTCAAGCCGTTCCGCGACAAAGAGCGGCCGGCTGACTACGGACGCAATCTCGGACCCAATCCGGAGAAAACACCGTATCGCGGCGTCTACACGGCGGAGCCGTCGCCCTCCGGCGACCTGCTCGCCGTCTTCACAGGCAACCGGCGGGACGGAGAAGGCGACATCATCCTCGTCTCCCGCAAGGACGGTTCGGTCGTCCGCAAGCTGACCGCCGGCTTCGACAAGGACAAAGGCTTCGAGTACATCGTCACGCCCGGCGGCCGCTGGGTGACAGTGCCGTGGCTCACGTGGTCGGTGACCGGCGATCGGCTCGCCTACTTCGCCCGCACCGAGAAGTCACGCTCGCTGATCATGCAGGACATCCTTACCGGCGACGTCAAGGACCGCATCGAGATGCGGACGCTCGACGAACCCGAGTCACCCGACTACTCACCGGACGGCAAGAAAGTCGTATTCGCGGCGTTGCAGAACGGCACTGGCGACATCTTCGTCGTCGATCTGGCCACGCACGACATCACCAACGTCACCAACGACAACTTCGCCGACTCGGCGCCAACGTGGTCGCCTGATGGCCAGTCGGTCGTCTATATCGCCCGCATCAGCGGCAACGAGAAGTTGTTCCGACTCGATCTGCCGTCAGGACGCAAGACGCAGCTCACGTTCGGCACACACGACGATGGCGCGGCGCAGTGGCTGGATGAGAACACCTTGGTGTTCGCGTCAACCGCGACCGATCCGTCACAGCCGATCGATCCCGACGTCGCGCGGAACGGGAAGATCTACAACACGTGGACGCTGAGCCTGAAGACCGGCGAACTGAAGCAGTACAGCGATGCCGTCGGCGGCAACCTCTATAACGTCATCCTGCGGGACGGCGGCGGTCCGCCGCGCGTCGGCGTCATCACCTATTACAAAGGCGAGTACGAACTGCACACGCTCGAACGCCGCGACCCGATCGTCACCGCGGCGTCCTCCGACTTCGGCACGCCCGGCACGAACATCATCGACTTCCAGTCGCCGCTGTCGCACACGCTTGTCGCCGACAAGAAAAAGAAGAAGGGCACCTTCGAGAAGATGTTCATGGACGGCCGTCCGCCCGTGAACGTGGGGGTGACGAGCGGCGGCGACATCTTTGGCGGATCGGCGGTCCAGTTCAGCGACGTGCTCGGCGACCAGCAGTTCAGCCTGTATGCGGCGTCGATCTCCCAGTACCGCACGCTGTCGCTCTCGTATCTGAACCTCGCGCACCGTTTCAATTACGCGGTTCAGGGCTATTCGCAGACGCAGTTCTTCTACGGCACGCTCGAGAACGTCTTCTACGATCCATCGTTCTCGGGCTACATCGACCGCGACTTCTCGGTCGCCACGCGCACCATCCGCGGTGGAACGGTGTTCGGTATCTGGCCATTCAACCGCTATCGGCGCGTCGAAGTGTTCGGGGGAATGCTGCAGTATCGCGAGTCGTTCAACGATCCGGCGTTGCAGGATTACTCCCAGCAGTACCAATTCGATCAGTTCGGACGGCCGCTGCTCCGCTCGGGCACCTACGTTCCGCTGGGCATCAACTTCGTCCAGGAAACCACGGTGTTCCGCGAGTTCGGACCGCTCGCCGGCAACACGATGCGGATCTCGTATGAAAACGCGCCGCCGATCGGCAGCGCGCTCTCGCGTCAGACCGCCGACATCGATGCGCGCTACTACCAGCGGCTCGGCGCGACGGGACTGCTCGCGTTGCGCGCTCGCGGCTTCCGCAGCTGGGGCGTGGCGCCCGACTTCATGTATTTCGGCGGGAACTCGGAAATGCGCGGGTACGAGTATCTCGAGTTCGTCGGCGATCACTCGGCGTTCTTCAACGCCGAATTGCGCTTTCCCTTGATCGAGGCGATGCTGACGCCGATCGGGATTCTCGGCGGCATCCGTGGCGTGTTCTTCGTCAATCTCGGGGGTGCGCATTTCGAAGGCCAGCCGTTCAAGTGGTTCTCGAACAACACTGAGCTCTACACACCCATCGTCGGGTATCGCCCGATCAACTTCACGCAGCAGGAGCCGATCCACGGGGCGCCGACAACCGTCAGCGGCTTGCGACTCGTGGACGCGCGCGCGTCATACGGGATTGGCCTCGAGACATTCGCGCTCGGGTTCCCCATCCACTTCGACTACTCGTGGAAGACGCTCTTCAACAAGGATTGGGAGGATCTGAAGTTCGCGGCCTTCGGAGGGAGCTCGCGGTTCCGCGATCCGAAGTTCACGGTCTGGATCGGCTACGACTTCTGAGCTAGCTGGTAGCTGGTAGGTGGTGCCCGGTAGACGGTAGCCGGTAGCCGCTGCCTACCAGCCGCTACCAGTTCCGCCTACCAGCTACCAGCTTCAAAACTTTTCGAGCCGCAGTTCACTCTGCTCGAGATCCATCGAGACGCGATACGGCGCGAGGAACTTGTGTCCGACGATGCCGCCAAGCTGGAAGCCGAGGAGCAGGCTGGGAGCGCGCAGGTTCAGGACGACCAGCGAGAAATTGCGGTACTCGATGCGGTCGAAATCGAGATCCATGCCGGGCATCAGGAATGCCTCGCGATCCCAACCCGACGTGCCCCATACGCGCAACGGGATGCGCCGGAACGGTGACGCCGGCAGCGTCTGCGCCGTCTCAGCGCTGATCGAAATCACCTCGCCGCCGGTATCGACGACGAAATAGGTCGGATGCGTCGAGTTCAGCATCCCGCGCACCATCGCCAGACGATGGACGCGCATCGGCAGCTTGATGGCGGCGTTGACCGACGGAAGCTTGCGGCCAATCGTCAGCAGCCGCTTCTGGTAGTCGATCATCATCGACATGCCGATCGACAGCGGCGAGAACGACTCACCTTCTCGCTTGGGGATGTTGCGCAGGACGGGGTTCTTGATCAAAATCGGCAGGTTGCGGATCTGCAGCGTGCCGACCTCGAGCTCCTTGAGTTTCGCCAGTTGCAGACCGCGCAATCCCACTTCGCCGACACCGGCGCTCAGCGTGTAGGTGATCGGACGAATGCGCTCGCGTGACGCGGTTTCACGCGAGATGACCGTTTCTTCCGACCCGGTGTCGAGGATGAAGTCCTGGAGGCGCCCACCGTTCACCTTCGCCTGGACGACGATCTTGTCCTGCTTCAGCGTGAACGGGATCGTGTGGAGCATGTTCCGGTCCTGCTCGTCGATGTCCACCGGCTGGCTGTCGCCGAAGGCATCGAGGAACTCGACCTGGGCGTGGGCCCACGCGGCCTTCTCACTGCGATCCTTGTTGGGGAGCAGGTTGATGTAGTTGCGATAGGAGTTGGCGGCCTGCGCGAACTGATGCAGCCGCTCGTAGATGTCGCCGGCCAGCGCGTGGATGTCGCCGTCGCGCGGCGCGATGGCGGAGGCGGCGAGGGCCATGTCGAGCGCTTCGTTGAGGCGGCTGGTCGCGGCCAGCGATCGAGCCACGCCGAAGCGAGCCCGCGATGAATCGGGGGCGACCGCCACCGCGTCACGATAGGCGCGATCGGCCTCGTCGAAGAGTCCGGCCGACCACAGCGCATCGCCGTAGAGCGCGATGGCTTCCGGATCGCGGGGCGCGAGGGACTTGAGGGTCTCGGCTTCGCGCTTGGCGCGGCCGAATTCGGCGACCTTCAGCGAGGTCCGGACCGTGCCTTTGCGCGCCCGAACGGCCAGCAGCGGGTCGGCGGTTTGCGCGGCCTGATCGAAGGCCTGCAACGCTTCCTGATACCGCGTCTCGTCGAAGAGCAACGTGGCGAGTTGCAGTTGCAGATCCGCATCACTGTCCGCGGCGCCGCGAACGGCCAGAGTCGCCCCGACGAGCAGCGCGAGTGCGATAACCTGCGCGCGAGCGCGCGATGATCGAGTCCGTCCCGGTGTCCGGCGCAACGTCCGCATGGTCCCACCCTTACTGGAACGTGGGCCCCGCAACCCACCCCGCCCTATTTTTGAAAGAACTGCGAGTTCACCGGAATGAAGTGCTTCCACTTCTCCGGCGTCTCGTCGAGGGCAAAGATGGCCTCCACCGGACACGCCGGCACACAGGCGCCGCAGTCGATGCACTCGTCGGGGTGAATATATAGCATGTCGGTGGACTGAAACTCCGGCTCGTCTTTGCGGGGATGGATACAGTCAACCGGACAGACGTCAACGCACGCGGTGTCCTTCGTGCCAATGCACGGTTCAGTGATGATGTACGCCACGCGAAATGTCCTCGAAGGGCTCGAAAGGTAGCTTGCAACCGAGGAGTATAACTCGGGGCTTTACCGCGAAGGCGGCGAGCGCCGGCATCGCGGCCGCCCTGTCGCTGCTGGTCTGCACGGATCTGCGTCCCGCAGCGCAGCTGCGGGCCGCCCAGCCGCAGGCAGCGCCCTCGACTGGGCTCAGAGCAGGCTGGCGGGAGGCGCCAGAGTACGTCCGCCTGTTCGCGCCTCAGGCGCAGCGGGCCGCCTATCGCGCCTACATCTCCCCGCTCGGGCTCGACGCTACCCTCGAGCAGATCACTCCCGACCCCGCCGTCCTTCATCCACCCGGGGCCTGGACGCCGCAGGCCATGATTCCCTACGACGCGTTCGGGTTGAGCGGCAGCTACAATCGCTGGAAAGTGGCTGACCTGTATCGAAGCCGGCGCGCGCACGTGGCCCATGGACCGCGTCTGGACCAGGGACAGACGGAGTCGTGGACGCTCATCGCGCCGTACCCCGACGAGGCATTGCAACGCCTCGAGCCCGGCACACTGATCATCGTCCTGCGCGTTTTGTCGGACTGATGCGCTGTGATACGCATAGCCTCGTCGCTCACTAATCGGATCTTCATCGCCTCGACACTGCTGGCCATTGTGTCGCTGGGGCTCGCGTTCTACTTCGTCAACGCGCGAGTCTCGTCGGAAGCGGAAGCTGATCTGCGGCGCAGCCTGACCGAGGCCGCGACGCTCGTCGACCTGCGCCGCCAGAACCTCACCGACACGTTTCGAACGATGGCGCGGCTGGTCGCGGATATCCCGAAATTGAAGGCGGCGATGGCGGAGGCCGACGCGGCCACCGCGCAGCCGGTGGCCGACGAACTTCGCCAGCTCATTTCGGCCGACCTTCTGGTGCTGACCGATCCGCGCGGCAACATACTCGGCGTCTCCGGTGGCGATGCCGAGCCGATCCTGCGCCTCGGCGACCCGGCAGAGCCGCTCGAGGAGATCTCGACGTTCCTGCCCCGCGCGCGCGGCCTGCTCGAAGCGATTAGTGTTCCGGTCGTCACACTCGACGGTGACCCGCCGCTCGTCTACGGACGCCTGAGCGTCGGGTTCTTCATGGATGACCAGCTCGCGGCGCGCTTCAAGGAGCTCACCGGCACCGAGGTTGCGTTCGCGTCGCAAGGCAAGGTCCTCGCCTCTTCACTCCCGCGTGATGCGCGGGACACGCTGTCCACCGTGCTCGACACTCCGGGGACCGCACCGCTCCGCATCGGCGATCAGGAGTACCTGTATCTCTCCCATCCGATGCCACACAACGGCCGACCCGCCGCAGCCCGGGGCGATGTTCCGATCATGCTGGTACTGCAATCACGCACCGAGCGGCTGTCGGTGCTGAACTCGCTGCGCCTCGGCCTCGCTGGCGCGTTGATCATCACGATTCTTCTCGCGACGCTTCTGAGCTACTTCGTGGCTCGCACCGTGACCCGTCCACTGGCCGCGGTGACCGGCGCGATGGGCGACGTCGCCGCGACAGGCGACCTCACCCGCAAAGTTCCGGTGCGCAGCCGCGCCTGGGACGACGAGGATGCGCGCCTGCTGGCGTCAGCCTTCAACACACTGACCGAGTCGATCGCACGATTCCAAAGGGAGGCAGCGCAGAAAGAACGGCTCTCATCACTGGGCCGGCTGTCCACGGTCATCGCTCACGAGATCCGCAATCCGTTGATGATTATCCGGGCGACGCTGACGTCGCTCCGCCGCGACGACGTCAGTACCGCGGATCGACTGGAAGCGGCGGCCGACATCGACGAAGAAACGACGCGTCTCAACAACCTGGTATCCGACGTCCTCGATTTCGCAAAGCCGATTCGTTTCGATCTCGCGGCCGCGAATCTCAACGACGTGTGCCGCACATCGACGGCCGCCGCCTGGGCCGGGCACGACAGCGGCGAAGTGCAACTCGAGCTCGATCCGGCCATGCCCATGGCGGTGACCGACGCCGAGCGCATGCGCACGGCGCTGATCAACATCCTCACCAACGCCCGTCACGCGGTGCACGCGGCGGCCGGCACGCGCCGAGGTGGGTCTTCAACCGGCGATCGTAGAGGCGGGACTGTAGACCCGCCTGGCGGTGTCGCCGTCGCCAGCCGGCCTGGTGTTATCGTCAAGACACGCTACACGGCAGGCCGGGTGTCGATCACCGTTCAGGATTTCGGCACCGGCATCAGCGCCGACGACATGAGCCACATCTTCGATCCGTACTTCACGACGCGGCGGAAAGGGACCGGCCTGGGCTTGCCGATCGCCAAGACCATCATCGAAGGGCTCGGCGGCTCGATCACGATCACCAGCCAACTCGGTGAAGGCACCGCGATCAGGCTCGACCTGCCGTTGACCGCGGAGTCCGCCGAATGAGCGTCCGCGGCTCGATCCTGCTCGCTGATGACGAGGAGAAGATTCTCAAGCGGCTGGGGCGTGCACTGCGCGACGAAGGACACGAAGTGATCGAGGCGTCGAACGCGCGCGAGGCGCAACGCCAGCTCGGCGAGCGCTCGTTCGACCTGTTCGTGGTGGACAACCTGATGCCCGGCATGACGGGCCTCGAGTTGATCCGCGAGGTCTCGGCGTCCATGCCCGAGTCAGACCGTCCGCAGATCGTCATGATGACCGCGCACGGCTCGACACAGATCGTGCGTGAAGCGTTCAAGCTCGGCGTCGAGGACTTTCTCGAAAAGCCCTTCGAGGTGGACGAGCTTCTGGCGCTCGCGCGCCGGGCCGTGCGGAGTCAGCGGCTGCAAACGGAAAAGCAGTACCTGCTCAGCGAGCGCGACGCCGAGTTCAATCACTACGGCATCGTCGGTCGCAGCCGCATGATGCAGGACGTCATCAATCGCGCGGAACTTGTCGCCTCCACTAAGAGCACGGTGCTGATCACGGGTGAAACCGGCACCGGGAAGGAGATGGTGGCGCGGCTCATTCATCACCGCAGCGCGCAGCGCGAAATGCCGCTGATCAAGGTGAACTGCGCGGCGATCCCCGACACACTCCTCGAATCGGAGCTGTTTGGCCACGTCCGTGGCGCGTTCACCGGCGCGACGATGACCAAACGCGGCAAGTTCGCGCTGGCTGACGGCGGCTCGATTTTCCTCGACGAGATCGGGACGATGAGCACCGCGGTGCAGGCCAAGCTGCTGCGTGTGCTGCAGGAACGCGAGTTCGAGCCGCTCGGCGCCGAACGCACGCAACGCGTCGACGTGCGGGTCGTCGCCGCGACCAACCGCGATCTGAAGCAGATGGTGAGCGACGGCCGGTTCCAGGAGGACCTGTTTTACCGGCTCAACGTGATCCCGATCGAAATCCCGCCGTTGCGCGAGCGCCGCGACGACATCCCCACGCTCATCGATCACTTCGTCGAGAAGCACCGGCAGCGATCGGGTAAACGCATCGATGGCGTGGATCCAGGCGTCATCGAGGCGCTCAACCGCTACGATTGGCCGGGCAACGTCCGCGAACTGGAAAACACCATCGAGCGCGCGGTAGTGCTCGCCACCGGTCACGTGCTCACGACCCAATCGATCTCGCTGCTCGGCGCGACGTCAGCGCCGTCATCAGGCCTGCCGTCGACACGACTGCATCAGAATCTGGAATGGGTGGAGCGCGAGACCATTCGCCGCGCCCTCGAACAAGCCAGCGGCGTCAAGAAGGATGCGGCCGAGCTAATGGGGATCAGCCAGCGCGCCCTGAGCTACTACCTGGCCAAGTACCGCATCGATTGACGACGCCGCATGAGGTTTCGACTCACGTCGCGGATTACCACGCTGGTAATCGTGCCGGGGAGGAGGGCCGAAAACTCCGGCCATTCCGGTGATTTCTCTCGAAAAGGCCGGGCATCACCCTTGCCTACATACGCAACGGATCCATCCCGCCATGAACCAACGACACCTCGGATACCTCATCTTGACGGTCGCTTTGCTCGCCACCGCGGCCCGCTCGGCGGGCTCAGGGCAGGACGCGGCGGGCGGCGCCACGGCTCAATCCCAGGAACCACGCGTCATCGAGGTCATCGCCAGGCGATTTGCGTTCGAGCCCGCCGAAATCGCAGTCACCGTCGGCGAGAAGGTGACACTCGCCGTGCGTTCGGCCGACGGCGTGCACGGCATCGAGATCAAGAAAGTCAAAGTCAAGAAGGAGATCCCCCGCGGCGCGGAGCCCGTGATGATCGAGTTCACCGCCGCCGAAACGGGACGCTTCCCCATCGTCTGCTCGGAATATTGCGGCGACGGTCATGACGACATGAAAGGCACGCTCGTCGTGAAAGCACGAGAGAGCCAAGCACCCTAGGAGGTGAGATGCACCTGTATCGGTACATGGTGGGCGCAGCACTGCTCGCCCTGAGCGTCGGCAGCGCCGCATGCGATGAATCGCTGCCTGACATCACCGGACCCACGCCCAACCTGGTTCCGACGTTTTCGAGTATTCAGACAGACATTTTCAGTAGCAGCGATTCATCGGGTCGCGCCGCCTGCACGCAGTGCCACAATGCGATTGGACGGTTGTTCAATGGGCTCGATCTCTCGCCGGCAGTCTCGTATGCGAATCTCGTCGGCGTCGGGAGCCGCGGTAAGCCGGGGGCCATTCGTGTCATCCCCGGCGATGCCGAGAACAGCTATCTGATTCACAAACTCGAAGGCCGCCCGGGTATCGTTGGAGTGCGGATGCCGCTGGCCGGTCCGCCATATCTGACGGACGGACAGATCCTCGTGATCAAACGATGGATCGAACTCGGCGCACGCAACGACTAGGAGCCAACTGATGAAGTGGTCGAGACTGTTTCTCGCTATCACCCTGATTGCCGTGATGTGGCCGCACGACGCTGGAGCGCAGACCAAACCGGCTCCGGCACCGGCCCCCGAGGATGATCCCGATCGCGATCCGAATCGCAACCAGCCGGACTTCACCATCGTCAACCTGCCGACGACCCTGCGCGTGCCGCGGTTCAAGAGTGCCTTCCGCGTCACGCATCGGTTTGGACGGCCGCTCGGCGCCGGCGATTTCGGCGATCTGGCGAGCGATCTGTTCGGTCTGGACTCCGGCGCGCAGATCGGTCTCGAATATCGCTTCGGGTTGATTCGTGGCGGGCAGGTCGGCATCCACAGGACCAGCAACAAGACGATCGAGTTCTTCGGGCAGTACAACGTGCTGGAAGAGCGCAACAACAAAGTGATCGGTCTCGATGCGTATTTCAGCATCGACGGCACGAATAATTTCAAGGACAGCTACACGCCAGCGCTCGGCATTGTGGTATCGCGTGAACTCGGCGGGTGGGGCGCGATCTATGCGGAGCCGATGTGGGTGAACAATTCGAACCCGCTGCCGAGCGAGCTGGTCGATGACAACGACACGTTCGTGCTCGGCCTCGGCGCCCGACTCCGCGTTCGGCCGACGGTCTATCTTGTGGGCGAGTTCATTCCACGGGTTGGCTACGAGCCGGACGTCAACTACGGCTCGTTCGGCATCGAGAAACGTGCCGGCGGGCACGTGTTCCAACTGAACTTCTCCAACGGTTTCGGCACGACGATGGGCCAGCTCGCGCGCGGCGGCACCGGCAGCGAGGACTGGTATCTCGGATTCAACATCTCGAGGAAGTTCTTCTAATGACCAGACACCGATTCACATCAGCGATGGCGATCGCGCTGCTTGCGATCGTCACCTCCGCATGCGGCGGCGACGACAGCCCAGGGACCGCACCGTCAGGTGGCAGCGGCGGCGGAGGTGGTGGCACCGGCGGCACCGTGGCAGCAACCATCACGATCACCGCGGCCGGCGTGTCGCCGAAGAATGTGACCGTCGCACCAGGATCGCGTGTCACGTTCGTCAACAACGACAGCCGCCCGCACGAAATGAACTCCGATCCGCACCCCGCCCACACGGATTGTCCCGAGATCAACGTGGGATTCATTACGGCCGGGCAGAGCGGCACGACGCAGAATCTCAACACCGTGCGCACGTGCGGCTTCCACGATCACAATCAGCCTGGCGTAACCTCGCTTGAGGGCACGATTCGAATCCAATAGATACAATTCCCAACTCCCAAGAACCATCGCCCAACCGACTGTTGGGAGTTGGGAGTTATTCTGCTGTCTGTCCCGGCTTCAGCTCCAGCACCTGGATTCCCTTGGGCTCGACGAGACGTTTGAGCTCCTCGGGCCGGCCAGTCAGGATCGGGAAGGTTCCCCAGTGCATCGGCACGACCTGGCGTACGCCGAGCATCTGACAGGCGCGCGCGGCATCGATCGGATCCATCGTGAAGCGATCGCCAATCGGCAGGAACGCGATCTCGGGTTTGTAGCGATCGGCGATCAACTGCATGTCGCCGAACAAGGCCGTGTCCCCAGCGAAATAAATGGTTCGCTCATCCTCGAGGCGAATCACGTACCCAGCGGCCTCACCCATATACACCATCTGTCCGTCATCGATGAACCCGCTGCTGTGGCGTGCGTCGGTCATCGTGATGGTCAGTTCCGCGAGCTGCAACGACCCGCCCCTGTTCATCGGCGCCACGTTCTGCAGGCCTTTGCGCCCGAGCCAGTCGCACAGTTCGTACATCGCCACGACGGTCGCCCCACTCTCACGTGCGCAAAGGACGAGATCATCCATATGGTCACCGTGGCCGTGAGAGACGAGGATGACGTCGGCCCTAGGTGGCTTCTTCAGGGCTTCGGGACATGACGGGTTATCGCGCAACCAGGGGTCGAACAGGAGGCGCTTCCCACCGGGCGTACGCACGAGAAACGTCGAGTGGCCAAACCAGGTGATCGAGAGAGGGTGCATGGTGAATTGACGATTGACGAGAGACGATTGACGGATTGAGTGGACGATGACGCATTGATTGCGGATTGAAGAACTTGCCGACTAACCGTTCATAGACGTAGAGAATTTTGGCGTATTTCGACTGCCATCGTCGCGCGGCGTGCCGTGGTCTCTCTCATCCGGATTTCGTCGTTAAGATCGGGCACGTCGTGGAAGAAGCCGACGAAACCTGCTACTGGCTCGAGGTGATACAGGTTGCAAAGATTACGTCTGAACCTGCACTCGTGCGTTTGCTTGGAGAGGCAGGTGAATTGACGGCTATCTTTAGCCAATCGCAGCTGACAGCGAAGGCCAACGCGGCTGCGTATGCAACTTCCCGGAAGCGTCGCTCTGGTTCGCGTTGAACCACAATTCCACAATCTTCAATAAATCCGCCAATTTGTAGATCGTCAATCGTCAATTACACTGTACAGAGCTTGATGATCGAAGCACCCCTTCACTTCGTTGCATCGCGCGAGCCCAAGCCAGCGTGGCTGAAAGTTCGTGCCCCCGGGTCGGACAACTACCTCCGGCTGAAGGGGATCATGAAGGACCTCAAGCTGAACACGGTGTGCGAGGACGCGCGGTGTCCCAACATCGGCGAGTGCTGGCACCATGGCACCGCGACGTTCATGATCCTTGGTGACGTCTGCACGCGGGCGTGCTCGTACTGCGCGGTGGCACATGGCCGACCGACCGAACTCGACACCGCGGAACCGGCTCGCGTGGCCGAAGCGGTCGCGCGCATGGCGCTGCAGTTCGCCGTGATCACATCCGTCGATCGCGACGACCTCGCCGACGGCGGCGCGTTCATCTTCGCCGAGACGATTCGGCTGACGCGCGAGCGAGTGCCGTCGTGCCGCATCGAAGTGCTGATTCCGGATTTCCAGGGCATCGAGTCGTCGCTTCGCACCGTCCTGGATGCCAGCCCGAACGTCCTCAATCACAACATCGAGACTGTGCCGCGGCTGTATCGCATGGCGCGTTCGGGTGGCCGCTATCCGCGATCTCTGGAACTGCTCGATCGGTCGCGCAGGTATCGTCCGGACATCGCCACCAAGACCGGCATCATGGTCGGTCTCGGCGAGGAGCGCGAGGAAATTCTCACTGTCTTCGATGATCTGCGCCGGGTCGGCGTCTCGATCCTGACCATCGGTCAATACCTCAGGCCCTCACCCGCGCACGCGAAGATGACGCGCTACTACCATCCCGACGAGTTCGTCGATCTCAAGTGCGTCGCGCTCGAGAAGGGATTCGTGCACGTCGAGTCCGGTCCGCTGGTGCGGTCGTCGTATCACGCGCACGAGCAGGCGGACGCGTTTCGGCATCAGGCTGTTCGTTAGTCAACACTGCACATCTCTCAGTTTTTCTAGTCTCCTCAGATCTTCTCTGGGAAATCCTTCGCCGCATTGCGCATACAACAGTTGAAAGTGGGCTACAACCGATTCACTGATCACGGGTTACGCGGAAGACACCGTAGTGGCTGCCTTCTTGCTAATTTTTGGACACAATTACGATCATGAGTGTCTCGACTTCCACCAGCTCACATCCCTGCACACTGTTGATTGGATCACAGCCGCTGCTCGAAGCGTGGAATGCCCGCGCCAAGTCGGTGGATTCGGTGATCCCGATCGCGCACACCGACCTCTCGCAAGCCCTCGAGATGATCGGGTCAAGACGTCCTGAAGTCGTGGTGATTGAGCAAGCTGTCGCGGCGAGCGGTTCCGGATCAGCCCTGATGGCCAGACTGCACAACGAGCGCTACGAGCGCGGCATCGAGATTCGTTTGCTTCCAGCCGACCGGGCCGCCGACCTGATGTCGTCGGAACCGGGAGACGTCCACCCGCAGGTCTGGCTGTCGGTGCTTGCCGAGCCGCTGCCGGCCCGACCGCAGCGCCGCGCGAAGCGCGTGCGCGCCCGCGACGACGAGCAGGCATTCATTGACGGCGCGCCGGTCGCGCTGCTTGACGTCTCTGCGAGTGGGTTGCAGGTGCGATCGACGATCGTGCTCCGGCCGCAGCAGCGTGTGCGCGTCCTGCTGCCACCCGGCCGCGGATCGGTGAAGACGGGGGCGGTGGTAGCGTGGTCGAGCTTCGAGATTGGATCCACGCCTCATTACCGCGCCGGCCTCGCCTTGACCAGCGCAATTCCCAGTCTGGCCGACGACGCCCCCAAAGCATAGGACCAGACGTCGCTCGCCGTTCGGGCGAGCGTCGTCCGGACACGCTGATCTACGCGGCCGCGGCGTGCGATCCGCGCGACTCGCGAATCTTGCGCTGACGGCGAATCTTCACCACAGCGAGTCCCATTCCAGCGATCACAGCGAGAAACGCCCACATCATGACGAGCCTCCTTCACGGGTGAACACACCACTCCGCCGCGAAGGCGGACGGTGTTGAAGGGGCAAGGCACGTGCCGCGGCCGCAGCTCGGCCGAGTCTTAGTTCTAATCTGTTGACTGGCTGTCATTTGCGAGATCACGACAATGCGGCGTCCTGCGCCGGTTGCCGGATCTGCACGGCAAGGTTGTAAGCGGCGTACGACTGTCGTCAGCGGCGGGTCTGAAGAACAAGACCCGCCCTACGCTGCCCATTACTTGAAAATGCGCAGCAGCTTCGTGACCGGATCGAAGTAGCGATCGACCACGCGCTCTTTCAGCGGAATGATTGCGTTATCGGTGATGTGAATGTGCTCGGGACAGACCTTCGTGCAGCACTTGGTGATGTTGCAGTAGCCGATGCCGTCCTTGTCCTTGAGCTGGGGGACGCGATCCTCGACGTCGATCGGATTCATCTCGAGATTGGCCGCATAGACGAAGAAGCGAGGGCCGATGAACTCCTCGTGCTTACCGTGGTCGCGGAGTACGTGACAGACGTCCTGACACAGGAAGCACTCGATGCACTTGCGGAACTCCTGGACGCGATCGATATCGCGCTGGTGCATCCGCCACGTACCATCGGGCGCATCCGGCTTACGCGGCTTGAACTTCTTGATTCCCGTCTTGACGCGAAAGTTCCATGAGACGTCGGTCACCAGGTCTTTGATCGGCGGGAACGCCCGCATCGGCTCGACCGTCACCGGCTCGTGCAGGTTCACCTGGCTCAGACGCGTCATGCACATCAACCGCGGCTTGCCGTTGATCTCCGCTGAGCACGACCCGCACTTGCCCGCCTTGCAGTTCCAGCGCACGGCGAGGTCCGGCGCCTGTTCGGCCTGAATCTTGTGCACGACGTCGAGGACGACCATGCCGTCGGTCACCTCGGTGTGGAACGTCTGGTAGGTGCCGTCGCCGACCACGGGTCCGCCATCGCCCACGCCTTGGTGATGGGGTGCGGGATGCGTGCGCCAGATCTTGAACGTCGCAGTGGTCGCCATTAGGACTTCTGCTCCTCGATGACTTGCTTCAGGTAGTCGGGCATGGCGGGAAGCGGAACTCGCGACAACTGCAGATCGCCGGTGCTGCCCTGCTTCACCATGACATTGACGTTGCCGAACTCCGCGATCTTGTCCGGATAGTCTTCGCGGAAGTGCCCGCCGCGGCTCTCCTTCCGCTCGATCGCCGATCGCGCGACAGCTTCCGAAACGGTCAGCAAGTTCCGCAGATCAAGTGCCGTGTGCCACCCGGCGTGATACTCGCGATGCCCGCTGACGCCAACGCGAGCCGCCCGCTCCTTGAACTGCTGAATGCGGCGCAGCGCGTCCTGCATCTCGGTTTCGGTGCGCACGATACCGACCAGCGCCTGCATCGTGTCCTGCAGATCCGATTGGACCTTGTAGGGATTCTCGCCGGAGTCGCCGCGCTCGAATGGCGCCAGCGAATCCTGGAGCGCCTTCTGTACTGCGCCCTCGTCCACGCGCGCCTGTCCGTTCTCGCGCGACCACTTGGCCGCATACTCGCCGGCGCGCTTGCCGAACACGATCAGATCCGAGAGCGAGTTGCCGCCCAGACGGTTGGCCCCGTTGATGCCCGATGCGCACTCACCCGCGGCAAAGAGACCGGGAATCGTGGACATCTGCGTATCCGCGTCCACACGGATTCCCCCCATCACGTAATGTGTCGTCGGCCCGACTTCCATCGGTTCCGTCGTGATGTCGAGGTCGGCGAGCTCCTTGAACTGGTGGTACATGCTCGGAAGCTTCCGTTTGATATGAGCTTCCGAGTCCTTGAGCTTTTCCTTGATCCACGCGATGTCCAGATACACGCCGCCGTGCGGAGATCCGCGGCCTGCCTTGACTTCGCGATTGATGCAGCGCGCGACGTGATCGCGCGTCAGCAGCTCGGGTGGACGCCGCGCGCTCTTGTCGCCTTGCGTGTACCGCCAGCCCTCTTCCGGATCGGATGCGGTCTGTGGCTTGTAGTTATCCGGAATGTCATCGAACATGAAGCGGCGGCCTTCGCTGTTCTTCAGTACGCCGCCTTCACCTCGTACGCCCTCGGTCACGAGAATCCCGCGCACGCTGGGCGGCCAGACCATCCCGGTGGGATGGAACTGGATGAACTCCATGTCAATCAGCTCGGCGCCGGCGCGATACGCCAGCGCGTGTCCATCGCCGGTCCCCTCCCAGCTATTGCTCGTGATGCGGAACGCCCGTCCGAGTCCACCCGTCGCCAGGACGATCGCCTTGGCGTGAAAAACGTGGAAGCGTCCGCGTTCGCGGTCGTAGGCCAGCACACCGGCGGCCCGTCCGTTGTCGAGGATCAACTCGATGACCGTGTGCTCCATGTGCACGGTCATGCCCTTGTAGACCGCGTGATCCTGTAGCGTGCGAATCAGCTCGAGGCCGGTGCGGTCGCCGACGTGTGCGAGACGCGGATAGCGATGGCCGCCGAAGTTGCGCTGGTTGATGCGGCCGTCCGGCGTGCGATCGAACACCGCGCCCCACGCCTCGCGCTCGCGAACCCGATCCGGGGCTTCCTTCGCG
>DAINQP010000065.1:0-25390 GCA_036742665.1 Vicinamibacterales bacterium
GTTGACGGTCTTGCTGATCGCGCCGGAGATGAACGGCTGCGTCGCGCCCATCATCCGGATGTGGCCCATGTACTGGATCGAGCGCTCGCCGTTGGCGGCCTTGAACGCACAGTCGAACACCGGCAGATGCTCGTCCTTCAGGAACGGCGCACCCTCGATCGTCTCGACCTCGTCGATGTGATGGACGATCGCTTCGATCTCCGGGACGGTGTAGCCGAGTTTGCTGAGCGCCATCGGCACGGTGGTGTTGACGATCTTCATCAACCCGCCGCCGACGAGCTTCTTGTACTTGACCAGGGCGATATCGGGCTCCACACCGGTCGTGTCGCAGTCCATCATGAAGCCGATAGTGCCGGTCGGCGCCAGCACAGTCGCCTGGGCGTTGCGATAGCCGAAGTCCTCGCCCAGTTCGACCGCTTCGTCCCACGCCTGCTTGGCGCCGGCATAGAGATCCACCGGCACGTACTTCTGATTGATCTCCGACACCGCGTCGCGATGCTTGCGCATTACACGCATGAACGGCTCGCGGTTTTTGTCGAAGCCGCCGAACGGACCGCCGTGATCGCGGGCCACCCGCGCCGACTGCGCGTAAGCTTCGCCGGTCATCACTGCGGTGATGGCCGCGGCGTAGGCGCGGCCCTCATCGCTGTCATACGGCAGGCCGCGCGACATCAGCAGTGCGCCGAGGTTGGCATAGCCCAGACCGAGCGGACGGTATTCGTGCGAGTTCTTCTCGATTGCCTTCGTCGGATAGCTCGAGTTGGGGACGATGATCTCCTGCGCGGTGATGAGCGTGCGGCAGGCGGCCTTGAATCCGGCGACATCGAGCTCACCGTCGTCCTTGACGAACTTCATCAGGTTGATCGACGCCAGGTTACATGCCGAGTCGTCCAGGAACATATATTCGGAGCACGGGTTGCTGGCGTTGATGCGGTCGGTGCTCGGGCAGGTGTGCCACTCGTTGACGGTGGTGTCGAACTGCATACCCGGATCACCGCAGACCCAGGTCCCCTCAGCGATACCGCGCATCAGCTCGCGCGCCTTGTAGGTCTCCGCCGGACCGCCGTCGGTCACCCTCTTCGTCGTCCAGGCGCCATCGTCCAGCACCGCGCGCATGAAATCGTCGGTCACGCGAACGCTGTTATTGGAGTTCTGGAAGAACACGGACGTATATGCCGTCCCCGTGAAGGAGCCGTCGTAGCCGGCGTCGATGAGCGCCCAGGCCTTCTTCTCCTCCTCCACCTTGCAGTTGATGAACTCCATGATGTCGGGATGCTCGGCGTTGAGGATCACCATCTTCGCGGCGCGTCGCGTCTTGCCACCCGACTTGATTACGCCGGCGAACGCGTCGTAGCCCTTCATGAACGAGACCGGCCCGGAGGCGGTGCCGCCGCCGGCGAGCAGTTCCTTCGACGAGCGGATCGCCGAGAGGTTGGTGCCGGTGCCGGAGCCGAACTTGAAGAGCATGCCTTCGGTCCTGGCCAGTGTCAGGATCGAGTCCATCGTGTCTTTCACCGAGTTGATGAAGCACGCCGAACACTGTGGCGCCGTCTCGAAGCCGCAGTTGAACCACACCGGACTGTTGAAGGCGGCCTTCTGATACACGAGCAGGTGCTTCAGCTCGTGGCTGAACGACATCAGCGCGTCTTCGCTGGCGAAGTACTTCTGCGTCCGTGCCCAGCCGGTGATCGTGTCCACGACACGGCCGATCAGCTGCTTGACGCTTCGCTCGCGCTCCGGCGTGTCGAGCTGACCGCGGAAATACTTGGAGACCACGATGTTGGTTGCCTGCTGCGACCAGAACTTCGGGATCTCGACATCACGCTGTTCGAAAACGACCTTGCCCTTTTCGTTGCCGATCACCGCCGCGCGGATTTCCCACTCGACCTCGTCGAACGGATCGACGCCGGGCAGTGTGAAAAACCGGGGGAATTCCAGACCCGGCGACTCCGTATTCCTCTGTTCAGCACCCTTCCGGGTACGGATCGAAGGGTCGGCCGGCGTCGTGGCGCTGGTCTGCGCTTGCTGACCTGCAGCTGCTGCTTCGCGGGCAGGGCCTCTTTCCATGTTGCTCCTCCGAATCGCTCTCAAGGACGCACCTACCCCCGGCGGCGGCGTCCGAAATCTTATTCTGTGGTGTGCGCTGCGGGCGTCCAGCAGGCTTCCTCGGCCGGCCCGACGCTGGGAGCGTCCGGCCCTTCGTTGTCGCTCAGCGCCCGGCCATAGTGCGCCCGGTTTCCTGCTTTGTCAAGCGTCAAACCACAACATATTGCGCCTTTGTTTTAGGGCACGCGCAATATGTGGACTTCATTGTACTCCTCATGAACGGGGCGGCGCCGGTGCGCTCTGGGCTTTAGGATCTATGGTTTACACCGACGACACCTGGCTCAGCCAGGTCTCGTCTTTGCACCGGGCAGGCTCCTGATGAAACCAGCTGTCCTCCGATTCGTTCTCGCCGCCGGACTGGTCGCAGCGTCGATCGCGCTTCGCGCACAAACCGCGACGCCCGCTCCGGCCACAGACCTTGATGCGTTCATGTCCCGCGTACTCGAGCGGCGGGATGACAACTGGAAGAAACTGCAGCAATACGTCCTCGAAGAACGTGAAACGTTCCAGCTGATCGGGCCCGGGGCGACGCCCTTGTATGGCGTACGTCGCGAGTCCACGTGGTTTCCGCGTGACGGCAGGTTCATCAAGAGCCCGTTGCGCATCAACGGCGTCGCGATCGGCGAGGAGGATCGCCGCAAGGCGGAAGAGATGTGGCTGAAGCTCGAGGACGATCGGGAGAAGCGGCGCGCCGAACGTGAGAAGCGCGCAAATCCCGAGCAGCAAACTGCGAGCGCGACGCCGCTCACCGAGGAAGGCGTTCGCCAGGCGCTCGAGCCGGGATTTATCTCCGCTGCTTACTTCATGCGATTCAAGTTCGATCCGGGTCATTACGCCCTGGCTGGCCGCGATCAGTTGGAAGGGCGCAACGTTCTGAAGATCGAGTACTACCCGTCAAAGCTGTTCAGCGAGGGACGTTCGCGCCCAAATAAGGAGCTGCGCAAGCGCGACACGGAGATTCAGTCCAAGATGAACAAGGGCGCGCTCGTCACGCTCTGGATCGACTCCGCCGAACACCAGATTCTCAAATACGATTTCGAGAATGTCGATCTCGATTTCCTCCCCGGCCGATGGCTCGTCCACCTCGATGGCATGAACGCGGCGATGGAGATGGGACAACCCTTCCCGTCGGTATGGCTGCCGCGATCGCTGCGCATCGGAATCGATCTGACGCTCGCGACGGGCGAAGTCGCCGGCCGCTACGCGGTCGATTACTACGACTACAAACTGGCAACGGTCGCCACGAAGGTTCGATGAGCGGCGCTATCGCGCCGAGGTCAAACGGCAAAGGTCAAACGGCAAAGGTGAAGCTCGCTACGTTTTTCGTGACGATCGTCTGTTCCGCGGTGATCCCGTCGTGGGCGGTGGCGCAGGAAACGATTGCCGAGATCAGGGTGCATGGCAACCACACGACGCCCGATGCGGACGTCATCGGTCTGAGTGGACTGAAGCCAGGCGACCCGGCGACTGACGCACGCCTTGCCGAGGCCGAGCAGGCGCTCCGCAAAACCAATCGCTTCGACGACGTGGAGCTCCGTAAGCGGTTTCGCTCGATCGACAACCCCGCGGACATCCTCGTCATGATCGTCATCGACGAGCGCGCCGGCGTCAGCGCCGACGACCTGACGCCGGGCTTCGGCGATCGTGTCCGCAGCTCGATGGTGTGGTGGCCGATCTTCAGCTACGCCGATGGCTACGGATTCACCTATGGTATCCGTCCAGCGTTCACCGACCCGATTGGCGCGGACAGCATGCTGTCGTTCCCGCTCTCGTGGGGTGGCGAGCGCCGCGCCGGCGTCGAGTTCGAGCGATCGTTCAACGATCAGCGCACGCGAGCGGGCGTCGCATTCTGGGTCAATCGCCGAGTCAATCCGTTCTTCGACGTCTCCGATGTTCGGCAGCAGCTACGGTTCGAAGCCGATCACGCCATCGTCCCGTGGATGCGGGTCGGCGGCAGCGCGCGCATTGCGCAGGTCGACTTTGGCGACAGCTACGATGCCCGTCACGTCGCCGGAGGTCCACACGTCACCTTCGACACACGCATCGACCCGCTGTTTCCGCGCAATGCCATTCACACGCGCATCGGCTGGGAGGCCGTCTCGTTCGAAACCGGAAGCGCCGGACGATGGACAACCGACGCGCGTGGCTACATCGGCATCGGATCGTGGACCGTCGTCGCGTTGCGCGGACAGCTCGAGCGATCGGACGCGACGCTGCCTGAGGCCGAGCAGTCGTTACTGGGCGGCTGGGACTCGCTGCGCGGCTATCGAACCGGCCATCGCGCCGGCGACAGCATGGCGGCGGTCTCGGCAGAGGTGCGCGTTCCGCTCAACTCGCCGCTGCGCGTGTCGAAGTTGGGTGTAAAAGCATTCATCGATGCCGGCACGGTGTGGAATTCAGGAACGAGCCTCTCCGATCAGCCGTTCGAGCGCGGAGTTGGCGGCGGCGTGTTTCTCGGCGCCGCAGTGGTGAAGCTCGATCTGGATATCGCGTGGCCCGAAGACGGCACGCCACGCGTGCACTTCGCGATGGGAATCAGCTTTTGATGGCTCATCCGACAGGACGAGCCCTACGCCCTCCCTATCGGCCCAACAATTCCGCGGCGATCTTCGCGGCTTTATCAGCGGCGGTCTGCGCGTAGATGAAGTTGCGCTCCCTGAGCGCCTTGTCGGCTTCTTCGGTGAAGCCCTTGGCCTGGTCGTACTGTTCCCGGCCGCCTCGCGTCAGCCCGCGATAGTCCACGCGGCTCAAATCGCGCAAGGCCGTGCGCAGCATCTCAGTGATACGTCCCTCCGCCTCACGATCGGCGGGCGTGGAGGCTGCGCTCAGCACGCGAGGCGCCTCCGCGGAAGGCGTCGGCACGGGCGTCGGGGCCGGCTTCTCAGGCTCGGGGGCCGGCGTGCGCCGGGTTGGTTGCGCGACCGGCGGTACACGCGGTGCCGTTGCTGCCGGCGCTTCGGCCACCGGCGACGATACCAACGGTTCTTCTTCGATCGGCGCGAACACGCGCGATGGTGGCTGCGGCGTGGCTAACGGCGGGCCATCAGGCACCGTCTCGGCGCGCGCTTTCGCACACCCGCCGACCAGCGCCGCGGACAACGCACACATCGCGAGGCTCGAAGCCCAACGCCGGTTCACGATCGACGAACGATGGGAGCACATCGTACGCATCATCTCGTGGTCCGTGAGTTCTAAATCCCGCTCGCACGCGGGAGCAGGACGCGGAACGTCGTTCCCCGCCCTGGAGTTGACTGTACCTCGACTTCGCCGTCGTGCATCTGAATGATGCGATAGACCATGGAAAGGCCGATGCCGGTCCCCTTTTCCTTGGTGGTGAAGTAAAGGTTGAAAATCTTCGACAGGTGCTCGGGGGCGATACCGACCCCGGTGTCCTGCACTATCACTTCGACGCGGGCACGCGATGACGGGCCGGCCTTCAGACGCAGCGAGCCCCCGTTGGGCATCGCCTGGCAGGCGTTGATCGCCAGATTCAAGAACGCCTGGCGTAGCATCGCCGAGTCCCCGTTGACGGCCGGTACTGACGGCGGCACGTCGATGGTCACTTTCACGTTGTGCTTGGTGGCTTCAGTTTCAATTATAGGAAGGATCTCGTCCACCAATGCATGAACCTTTACAGGCTGGAGCCGCAGATCTTCGGGCCGTGTGAACTTCAGGAAGCCCTGGACCACCTCATCCAGGCGCCGAATTTCGCTCTCGATGATGGAGACATGATCGAGCGCACCCTGGATCGGCGACGGCAGCGCGGCCGATCGTCCGGAGCCAAGCCCGAGCATGCCACCTGCCGCGGCGACCGTTTCCGGCTGAACCGCAACCTGCGTCGCCCGAATCTTCGTTCGCAGCAACTCGAGGTGAATCATCATCGCGTTCAGCGGGTTCTTCACCTCGTGGGCGATGCCGGCGGTCAATCGTCCGAGCGCCACCAGCTTCCGCGAGTACGCCAGCGTGGACTGCATCCGCGACAGGTGCGCCAGATTCCGCGAGACGAGCAGCACGCCAACGAGTTCACCACTGGTACCGACGATGGCGTGCGTCATGATGAGTTCTTCGTCGACCGCTTTCACGTCCGCCGCAGCGTGGACACCCGAGCCGCTCGACGCCACAACGATCGGTTCTGACGGATGACGCTGACTCTGCACAGGACCACGCGACTTCCGCGTGGCGAGCGTCTCTTCGACGAGCGTGCGATACGGATGCCCGTTGGGCAAGAGGCCATGCAGCGCGCGACCGATCGCGTCGCCCGGGAGCGTCGGCTGCATCGCCGGATTGCTGAAGAGCAACTCACCTGAGGGGTTGAACAACGCGACCGCGTCCTCGAGGTGTTCCACCGCGGTCTGCAGATTGGCTTTCTGCCCGGCGAGGAGCGAACGGTCCGCGGAGAGCTGCTGACTGACGGTGTTGAAGAAGTCCCCCAGCTCGCCGAACTCGTCGCCCGGTGGCAGATCGAGCCGGACGCCGAATTCGCCCTTGCCGAGTCGGGTCAAGCCGCTGCGCAGCACATGAATCGGCCGTAACAACAATTGCGCGAACACGCCGGCCACCAACACTGCGATACCCAGCGCCGCGGTGACGGTGAACAACGCGCCCCAGAACAACTCGTCAAGCTCGCGCCGCATCAACAACGTCGACACGCCGATGCGGATCGATCCGAACTCTTCGTCGCCGCGTTTCAACTGCTCGCGCACTTCGAGCGTGCGCCCGTCGCCGGTGTAGATCTCCTTCAGCTTCGCGTAGGCGTCCGATTCATCGAGCTCACCGAGGTTGTCCTGCTGCGGACTCAACTGCCCGACCATCGAGCGCAGGTTGGCGATGACGATGATGCCGTTGGTGTCGACGATCGTTGCGGTGGTGATGTTGTCGCTGTAGGCGCTCGCCTCGATGATCGATAGCAGCCCGGAGTCCTCGCGGAGTTGCGCCCACGGGTCGCCGCCGCTCGTGACCACCGCGCCGGCGCGATGCAGGATGGTCCTCGCCATCAACTGTCCGCGCGAGTAGCTCTCGTGGAGCACCACGTCTGTCAGACGGGCAGCGTACAGGACGCTCAGCGCGACCACCGCCAGGCCGACGATGAGCGTCACGCCGACAATCTGCTTGACCCTGATGCTGAAGCGCACGTCGATCTCTTAAGAGGTGACGCTTTCTTCTTCCGACCGCTTGCCCCGGCCGCGCAGCTTGTTCAACTTGTTGTGCAGGGTTTTCAAGCTGATCCCGAGGATCTCGGCGGCGCGCGTCTTGTTGTCGCGTGTGTGTTCGAGTGTCATCAGGATCAACCGCGTCTCGGCCTCCTCAACCGTCGTCCCTGGCGTCAGCGACAACGTCGGCTTCACGACATCGGGCGAGTCGGTGACGAGCGGCGGCAACTGCTTCTGATCGATGAACTCGCCCGAGCTCAGGATCACGGCGCGCTCGATGACGTTGCGCAGCTCGCGCACGTTGCCGGGCCAGTTGTACTGCTCGAGGATACGCATCGCCGCCGGATCGAGCGCCGATACCTGCTTGTTATTGCGGGCGTTGAAGTCGGCGAGGAAGGACTGCACCAGCAGCGGCAGGTCCTCCTTGCGCTGGCGCAGCGGCGGCAGCTCGATGGCGAACACGTTGAGGCGATAGTAGAGGTCCTCACGGAGCTTGCCGTTGCGAACCGCCTCGCCGGGATTGACGTTGGTCGCGGCGATCACCCGGACGTCCACCGTCTCCTCGCCGCGTCCGCCGAGCCGCCGGAACTTGCGCTCCTGCAGCACGCGCAGCAGCTTGACCTGCGTCGCCGGCTGCATCTCGGCGATCTCGTCGAGAAACAGCGTGCCATGATCGGCGAGCTCGAAGCAGCCGGCGCGACGATCGACCGCGCCGGTGAACGAACCCTTCTCGTGACCGAAGATCTCGCTCTCGAGCAGCGTCTCGGGAATCGCCGCGCAGTTGATCGGGACAAACGGCATCTGCCCGCGCGAGCTCAATTGATGAATGGTCTGGGCGACGAGCTCCTTGCCGGTGCCCGACTCGCCCCAAATCAACACCGACGCGGAGGTCGGCGCCGCCTGCTCGACGACCTGATAGACCTTCCGCATCTGCGGGCTGCTGCCGATCATCTTGCCGAACGTGCCGTGCTCGCGGAGCTGCTTGCGCAGCACCTTGACCTCGCGCAGCGTGTCCTGCCGTTCGACAATCTTGTCGAGGAGGATCTTCAGACGCTGCGGCTCGATCGGTTTGTTCAAATAGTCGTAGGCGCCTTCTTTAATGGCTTCGACCGCAGTTTCGACGGTTCCCTGTGCGGTCAGAATCACGACGGTGTAATCCCCGCCATCGTCTTTGAGTGCGCGCAGCAGTTCGAGACCACCCATGCGCGGCATCACGAGGTCGGAGATGATGATGTTCGGGCGAAAGACGGTAATGCGTTGAAGCGCATCTTCTCCGTCGCCCGCGGAGTCTGTTGTAAAGCCCCAAGTACGCACCAACTCGGTCAAACCGAGACGCGTGCTGGGCTCATCCTCGACGATGAGGACGCGTTCCCCTGACGTGCTGGACATGCTCTTCGAATGTTACTCTGTCATATTTACATGGTCTATCCCGATCCACTACCGCCGGTCATAACAAGCCCAGCTGAAGCAATGACGTTGGGCCAAAAGCGCCTGATTGCCGTCGTTGAAGTCCTTCTGTGCTCGAGCTTGCCGACGCAGATCGTGATCGGGCAGTTGCTCGTCGCCGCGGGACTGGATCCGAGGACAGATAGCGGGCAGTTGTCACCGCCGTTCGCCTTCGCGTTGCTGATGATTGATTCCGTTGTGTTGACCGCGTTGATGGTGGTGCTGACGCGTGCACACGGCGAGCGCCCGCGCACGTTGTGGCTCGGCGATCGACCGATTCTGCGTGAGGTCGGTTTCGGATTGGCACTGGTCCCGCTCGTCTTCCTGGTGGTCGGATTGCTGATGACCGGCCTGATGCGCCTGCTACCCGGCCTGCATAACGTCACTGAGAATCCGATCGAGCAGCTCGCCGCGGGCGGGCCGCATCAAGCGGCGATGCTTGGCGTGATCGCGGTGCTGGCCGGCGGCGTTCGGGAAGAACTGCAGCGCGCATTCCTGCTCCGCCGGTTCGAACAGCACCTGGGTGGACCGATGGTCGGCGTCATGGTGCTGAGTATCGCCTTCGGGTTGGGACATTCCCCGCAAGGGTGGGACGCCGTGATTGCGACCGGTGCGCTGGGCGCGATCTGGGCGATCATGTATCTGCGTCGCCGGAGCAGCGTGGCGCCGATCGTGAGCCACGCCGGGTTCAATTCGCTCGAGGTGTTGCGGGTGGCTCTGACGGGCTCATGACCAGCACGACATCCGAACGTGCACGCAGATCCTGCAGCCACTGCGTGACCGCGCCCTGCACACGCGTGGCTGCCGCTCGCTGACGCGCTTCGGCCGCCGCCTCTTCGAAGGTGAGCGGCATTCCGTTGCGCGTGAACTCGTCGCGATGCGCGTCGAAATATCTTCGCGCTTCTTCTTCTCCCACCTGAGCGGAGACACCAAACCGCTGTTGCAGGTAATTGCGGATGCGAAGCGTGTCACGAGCCAGGCCGCGCAAACGGTCTTCGTCGAGACCAGTGATTTGCAGCATCTGGCCGAGCCTGTCGCCGACCCGCGCTTTCATCGCGGCAAGCTGCTTCTCGACTTCAGCAACGGGAGGCTCGGCCGGGGGAAATCGCGCGACCTCTCTCAGCATCAACTGTCGATCGATTGCCTGCTGCACGGCCGCCGGCACGGTCGGCGATCTGGCCTCGATCAAACCGAACTCGACCAGCGCTTCCACATCGGTCTGCGTGATCGCCTCGGTCGCGATTCTCGCCAGGACACGGTCGAGGACTTGCTGTGCGTCCAGAACGGCGTAATTCAAAATGCAGAAGGCGAAATGCACACAGAGCAGACCCCACGCTTGCGGTCCGCCGTTGTGCATCTTGCATTTTGAAGTTTGCATTACACGCGAAGCTTAGAAGGGTTGTCCGAGCAGGAAGTGCACGACCCAGCGTCGCTCGGGTGCGCCCGGCACGAACTCCTGCGGATTGAGATTGACGCCCAAATCGATGCGCGCCAGGCCGATGCGTTGCGACTTGTAGGCCAGGCCGAATCCGGCGGCTGGACGTAAATCGCTGAAGCTGAGATCGCTGGCGAGCGGAAAGACGTTGCCGGCATCGACGAATCCGATACCGTGGAACGCGCCGAACAAGTGCGCGCGCAGCTCGCTGTTCAAGACCACGACGCTGTTGCCGCCGGTCGGAAATCCGGTCGTCGAGATCGTCCGCTCGTTGCCGAGCCGATCGAGCGCGAACCCGCGTACTGAGGTATCGCCACCAGCGAAGAAGCGCTCGCTTGCCGGCAAGCCGTTGATCGTTCCGCCGGTGGCCGGCACATCCGACAGCTGCGCAGGCGGAATGTCCCGGTTGAACCCATGTGCCAGCCCGACGCGCGCGCCGAGCGCCAGGACAATTCGCCGCGGCACCGGGAGCTGGTGATAGTAGTAGCCCTGGAGATATGTCTTGAGGAACCCCACTTCCGAGCCGAACGCCCGCGCCGCCAGATCGGCGGTCGCAATCACCTGGGTGCCGTGGGTCGGATCGAGTGCCTCACTAGGATCGCGGCTATCCCTGAAGATCGTACCCGAGAACTTCGACAACCGCACCTGCGGGAACAGACGATCGATAAGCCACGCCTCGTCGTTGGCGGCCGCTCGGATGTCGAACAGGCGGGTGCGCTGAAACGAGTACGCGCCGGTAACGGTGTAGAGGTCCGACAGGCGGTTGCCCACCTGTGCCTGAATGACCTTGCGTGCGAAGTTGAAGCTGGGACGAAAGGCCTGCTCGACGATACCCGTCACCAGAATTTCGGCTGACGAGCGGAACAGCCGCGGCTCGCGATACGACGCGAGCGCGCGATATTCGTGAAACCCGTAGCTGCTTTGAATCGTTTCGGGCGGGTTGAGCTGCGCCGCGTTGGGCTGCGCGTCCCGGGTGCGTAGACTGACGCGCGTGAACAGCGTCATCGTGCGGTTCTTGCCCCAGAGATTGCGCCGCGTGACCTGAATCGACCCGCGCGGTGTGGCCTCGAAGCGATCTTCGGCGAGACCTCCCTCACCGGTCGGCCGCACGAAATACCCGCCTTCGACGCCGCCGGAGAGGTCCACGGTCGTGGACCTCGACTCTTCGACCTGCACCAGCACGTCACGCCGCGTCTCACCGGAATGCGCGAGCGCCTCGATCTGGACGCGCCGGAACAGCTCGAGGCGAACGAGATTGACCCGGCTCTGGGCCACGGCCGCCTCACCGTACGGCTCGCCGGGACGCAGGACGATCTCGCGCTCGATGGTTTCCGTGCTGATATGGAGATTGCCGGAAATGATCACGTGATCGACGATGATCTGCGGCCCTTCGACGATCGTGAAGCGAACGTCCGCACGCGTATCGCTCTCGGAGAACATCGTCTGCGGCGTGACGGCGACGGTCTCGAAGCCGCGGTCGTGATACGCCTGCACGATTGAGTCGCGATCGACGATCACTTCGGCGATCGAGTAGACGCGGCCCGGCGCGGTGGAGATGCGCTTGCGGAGCTCGGCATCGCTCAGGGTCATGTTGCCCTGGAAGGTGACCGACCGCAGTTCGGTGCGTGGTCCCTCGACAATCGTGATGGTGACGTTGACGAGCCGATCCGGGTCGCGCACGTCTTCAGGAGCGACCACGTTCTCGGTCGCCTTCACCTGCGTGCGCGTGAATCCCGATATCCGATAGAGGTTCTCGATCGCCGTGACACCCATCGCCAGCGTCGAGCGGACGAACGGCTCACCTTCCTTGAGCCGGACCAGCGGAACCAGCTGCGGCGTGAGCACCACGAAGTTGCCGGTCACTGTGACGCTGCGCAGCAGATATCGCGGCCCACGCATGATCTTGAACGTGATCACCAGCTCGCCGGCGCGTTCCTGACGCGTGTACATCGCCGTGGCGTCGCGATAGCCCTGCGTGTGCAGATACGTTTCGATCATGCTCTGCGAGTCTTCGAGCAAATCCTCGTCAACCGACGCCTCTCGGCGCACCGGCACCAGCTTGTCCACTTCGTCGCCCGGCAGCGGGTCACCCTCGAACACGAGCCGCACCATGGGACCGAGCTCGAGGTTCAGGAATAGAAACACCGAGCCGTCCTCGGAGATGCTGGCGTTCTGGTTGGCACGAGCCTCGTAGTGGCCCCGCTCTCGCATGCGAGTCTCCCATGCCTGCATCTTGCGGCCGATCTCGTTCTCGTCGTAGGTGTCGCCGACCTTGATGTCCGGCACCTCGGTCAGTGTGCTGCGCTCGGTCGCATCGACTTGCGTCAATCGAACATCCAGAATCTTCGCGCGCGGGCCGGGGTTCACCTCGATGACCAGCGTGGAACGATCCGGGTCGTGTGTGGCCTCCAGCCGCGGCGTCAGCTTCGCCGCCGGATAGCCCCGCCGGCGGTACTCCAGCCGCAGCATCTCAATGAGCTCGTTGAGACGGTTGGTGCTCGGCGAGGTCCCGAAACGCTCAGTGATCCGCTGGCGAAGATCGTCTGCCGAGAGCTCCGTGCGCCCGGCAAATTCAATGCGATCGATCGGATGACGGGGCATCAGCACGTACTTCACGCGCACGCCGTTGCCGACCGGCTCGCTCTCAACCCGCACGTCCTCGTAGCGGCCCAGCGCCATCAGGTGCGCGATCGTCTCGCGCACCGAACGCACCGCCAGACGATCCCCGACACGCGTCTCGATCAGCCGCAGTACGGCGGGCTCGTTGACGGTCCGTCCTTCCTGATCAAGCTGGATTTCGACGATGGGTGGTCCGACCTGGGCATTCGCGGCATCGGCGCAAAACGAAAGGGACAACGCCAGATGCACACAGAACCAGGGCAGGCGGTGCGTCATCTAGAACGTCTTCCTGATGCGCCAGTCGAGGGCGTAGATGCCATCTTCATTGCGCCACAGGATCCACGAGAGGCGATCGGTTTGATCGAACTCGAGCAGAACGACCTGATCGCGCGTGGACGTGGTCAGGCTGCGCGAGTAGGTGAGGTAGAGCCGCTCCGAGAGCCGCTTGAGCACCGTCAAGCGCATCCCGGGCTCGATGTTGCGTGCCGACTGCGTATTGGGATCCTGCAGTGACGGCGTGATCTGGAATGTATCGACGCGGAACGCATCCTCGACGACGCGGCTGACCTCAGATGAGAGCACGCCGGTGAGCGCGCGCGCGGCGCGCTCGCGGAAGAGTCGGGCCTGCGGCGTCGTCTCGTCGAACTGCCGCAGTTCGGCATTGGACCCCGGCGCCACGTCACCGAAGATGAGCGCCAGAATCTCGATCTCGCCGAGCGGCGGATCCGAATCGAAGCTGAAGTTCGGAGTGCCAGTCAACGGACCGGTCACGCGCAGCGTGATGCGGTAGGTTTCCTGCGGCACGCGAATGCGCGTCTCCGCCTCGATGTCGAGGAACGGCTCGATCCGCGTGGGGTTGTTGAAGTCCACAGTCCCGCGGGTGATCAGGAAACGCTTGCCCTCGTAGGTCGCGTCGCCGCGGACAATCTCGGCGCTGCCGAGCAGCACCGGCCGCTCGATCGTGCCGCGCAGCTGCAGGTCGGCGTTGGCAACCAGATGCAGGTTCCGGTTGTTCACCTGCAGCGTGGACGGCGCGTTGATGCGGATATCCAGACGAACCGGCAATGTCTCGGCCGTCGGTGCGGCGGCGGGCCCGAGCGCCGGGTCCGTACCAAAGTCGAACAGGCTGCCGGCGGCATTGAATGACTGCGTGTACACCGCATCTTTGACAGCGACCAGACCGGAGAGCACGGCGCTTTCGCGCGTCCCTTGCAGCGTCAGGTCCGCATCGACCAGCGACCGCATGCCTTCCGGGAACCGCAGCCGCATGTCGCGCCCGTTCATCGTCACATCGAAGCGCCCGGGCAGGTAGCCGTCCTTGTCCACGCGTCCGCCGAACTTGACGTCACCGCCGCCCAGCCGGCCAGTGAGTCCATCGAGCGTGAGGCCGCGCGAGTCGAAGCGGATCGGCCCATCGAGGTTCTCGAGCGCATGAGGCAACGCGAAGTGGCGGATACGCCCGTTTTTCACCGTGAGCGTGCCCCCCGCCATCGGATTGTCGATCGGCCCCTCGAGCGTCCCCGACAGCGAGGCGGTGCCAGAGCTCCGCAAATCCGAGATGAAACCCTGAAGCACAGCGAGGTTGGCGTCGCCGTTGGCGCGCATGTTAATCGTGCTGTCGTGGAGGTTGGCGACGCCGGCAATGTCGATCTGTGTATCCTGACCGACGATGCGCATATCGGCGATGCGGACGGAGTGGCGATCGAGCGCCAGGCGCATCGGCCGGGCGTTACGCAACGCGTAGTCGAAGAGGCGCATGTCGAGGTTGTCAACCGTGGCGTCCACGAGCAGATTGTCGATGTCACTGAGATTGCCGACCACACGTACCGATCCGCCGACCACGGCGGTGGTGTACGGAGAGAGCTGCGGCAGGAATAGTCGCACGTACGGATCGAGTGAGGTATCGAGCACCATGAACGTGACGTCCGCGTCCTGTTCGGGCAACGAGATCTGGCCGGCGACCGTCACCGAGAGTCGAGGTGAGGCGGCCTCGAGCTGCACCGTCATCAACCCGTTGTTGACGTTGATGCCGCCGGCGATGTTGCCGATGCCTTCGTCCGCGACGAACACGTCGTTCAACTGACCCTTGACCTCGTAGCGCGGCGCGTCGAAGGTGCCGCTGCCCGCGGCGCTAAAGTTCAGCAGCGCAGAAATCGGCTGACCGATCGTCTTGCTGAGGGTGATCGATTCAGCGGCAATCCCGCGCGCGTCGAAGTTAAACGAGTAGGTACGGTCCAATCCGATGTAGGCATTGCCGGTCCCACGGCCCCCGCCTTTGACGATCTGGATGTTCTGCAGCCGCGCGCCTTTGCCCTCGAGTTGGACCGCACTGGTCGCTGTATCGACAGGCTCGCCATAGAAGATGGCGTTGGCGATCTCCATGCGGCCCGAGCCCTCGGGCTCGAGGTACTTGCCGTTGAGGTCGAAGGTGCCGGTCAACAGACCGTCGATGTCGTACTCCTCGATCCCGAACGCGCGACGTAGATCCGCAACGGGCCGGCCCTTGATCTCGATGTGGGCATTGATTTCTTCGCCCAGATCCTTACGCGGGAATCCGAGTGAGTAGCGTCCCGTCGTCATGGTCACCGAGCTGCCCGAGGTGATGGTCACATCCGTGACGTCCACATAGCTGTTCTGGATCAACGCCCTGCCGCGGACCGTTCCCCAGACCACGTCCCAGGCCCGCATCTGCTCGCCGCTGAAGTCGCCCTCGATGCGCGGGCCGTTGAACGCTCCGGTCATCGCGCCGTCGAAGGTTCCGTAGCCGCCAATCGGAATCGCTTTCGTCTTCGACCCGAATGCGGTCAGCACACCCGCGAAGACCCGATCGCTTTCCTGCCAGTCTGCGCTGGACACATGGAACAACAGGTCCGACTCGACACCGTATTTCGTGCGGCCCTGCGCTTCGACGTAGGTCGATGGCGTGGCGATGTGGCTAGGCTTGATGTCAATCCACTCGGGACCATACTCGTAGACGATCTCGCCGCCGATCGGTACCGGGTCGATCGGCGTCAGCGGGCTGAACGGACCGACCTCGAGTCCGCGCGCCTCGGCGGCGGTAATCCGATCGAGGGGCATTTCCCTCGTCATCAACACGCTCTCGTCTGGCGGCGTGAAACGCACGCTGCCGCCGCCGGTGTGGGCGCTATAGCGCCGGATCGGCCACTCGAGCAGGTTCGAACCCGAGATACGCCCTGCCAGCGTGATCCCGTCGAACTTCCACAGGTCGCTGAGCGTCGCCAGATTGATGCCGTCGTAATCGGTCTTGAAACTCGCGGTTGGCGTCACACCTTTGGTGTTGAGCGGTGCCATCGTGTAGGCGAAGCGAGCGTCGCCGCCGTACACACTGGCCGTCGCGTCGGTCACGGCGAGCGCTTCGGGCGTCCACCGCACGTCACCGTGCATGTTGGTGAACCGATATTGGTTCATTCCGAGCGTATTGGCGTGGAAGTCGCCCTTCAGCTCCCTGCCGGTGCGCTGCTGACCGTTCGGTAGGATCTCCTTGAAGAGGTGAAAGTGTCCGCTGAAGGCGCCGGTACCGGTAAGCAAAAACGTATCGCCCGCAAAGAACAGCTCGCGTGCCTTCGGAAAGTCGATCGTGGACTTCATCGACAGCATCAGCTCGGGCCAGTAGCGCAGGTTGGCGTCACCGACCAGTTCCGAATGCGTTCCCTCGGTGGTGAGCTCCATGCGCTCGAAGACGACGCGACCGTCGTCGATCGCGAACTTCGATCGCATATCGGTGCGGAACGGCACGTAGTTCTGGATGGCGACCAGGCCGTCGGTGAAATCGGCCCTGCCACGATAGTTCCCGTTGCCTGGCTTCTCGACGACGACGTCGATGTTGCGCGCCACAATGCCCCAGGGCGTGCCGAAATCCTGGTACGTAAAGGCGCCGCGATGCGCGCGCACGTATTGGAGCGTCGTCGTCCAGCGGCTCTGACCGCGCGGCGTATCGCGCGTGAACTTCGGGAAGTTGTGCTTGCCGTCGGCGGTGTACTCGATGTGCATCCGCCAGTCGGACATCTCGATGTTGGTGAGTACGAACCGGCGGTCGATCAGCGTGCGCCACGCATTCGACACCGTGATGCGCTTCGCGACGAGGAACGGCTCGGACGTGGGGGTAAGGCCGTCGATACGCAGATCCTCGACGATGTAGCTGCCGTCCCAGATCCGCACCTCCATGCGTCCGATGTGCATAGGACGCTGGATATAGCGCGAGCCCTGTTCCTCGGCGACCCGCTTGAGCAGTGGTCCCACGTCGACCGACACCGAGGTGACAACTGCCACAGCAAGGATCACCGCGCACACGATGATCACGCGGCGCAGGATGAGGCGCGCCTTCTGAGTCGCCGGATGGCGGAACGGGGCGGTAAGAGTGTTGATCTTCACGCTAACGTCACCAGCACCGCTCTGGCTTCGACCGACATCCCTTCGACGACCTTCACCGTACTCACTTGACCGGCGCGAGGCGCCCGCAGCTCGTTCTCCATCTTCATCGCCTCGACGACGACGAGACCCTGATGCGCCGCGACGACATCACCTTCCCGCACCAACACCTTGACGATCCGACCGGGCATCGGCGACACGATCGACCGGGGACCGGTCTCGGCGGACACATTGCCGCGCCTGCGCAGGCGCTCGCGCGGATCGACCATCCACACCGGTACCGCAAGGCCGTTCACGTAAACGATCCGCTCGCCATTGGTGCGCCGCTCGACGGCAACTTCGTAGCTCCTCACGGGGCCGCCTGCAGGGCCGATGAGCAGCGACCGCCGTCCTGCAATAGGAGTGACGTCTACGCTCAGTATCCGGCCGTCGAGTGTCATTTCCCACACCGACCCTCGTTGCCGGAAATCGATCGATCGTCGTCCACCCTGCGTTTCGAGATCGCACGTCATCCGCGAAGAGCCTCGACACGGGCGCGATGTTTCCAACTGAGCGCCGGCCGGTCCCACCAGCCTTCGCTCTTTGAGCTACGGCCGTCCGTCGTAGCCGTAGGTGAAGCGGACCGGCCAGCGCTCGCGTCTTCCGCATCGGCAATGCAGGCAGCAATCGCGGCGACCTCTTCGAGGGACGGATCGATGGCCGAAAACCCTTCGACGCCACGACGTTGCAAGAGCTCGTCCAGAAATTCGGTGTGGAATTCCCCCGCGAGGAACGCCGGCTGACGAAGCATCCACTGAAAGAACGGCAGGCTGGTGCGGATGCCCCGCACTTCATATTCCAGCAATGCGCGCCGCATTCGCGCAATCGCCTGCGGCCGGTCTTCTCCCCAGGCAATCAGCTTCGAGATCAACGGATCGTAGAACACCGGCACATCGGTTCCGGTTTCAGCCCAACCGTCGTCTCTGATGCCCGGCCCAGACGGGATGCGCAGCGACGTGATCAGGCCGGGCGATGGTAGGAAGCCGGCATCAGGATCCTCGGCATACACGCGGCACTCGATGGCATGACCGCGTGGCGTCAACAACTGGTCCGCCGACAGCGTCAACCGTTCGCCACATGCGATCCGAATCTGCCACGCCACGAGATCCACGCCGGTAATCATTTCGGTCACCGGATGCTCGACCTGGATGCGCGTGTTCACCTCGAGGAAGTAGAAGCGGCCCTGCTCGTCGAAGAGGAACTCGACCGTCCCCGCATTGGTGTAGCCGACCGATGCCGCGACGGCTGCCGCGGCCGATGTCAGACGCGCGCGCTGTTCCGGTGAGACCACAGGTGATGGCGTTTCTTCGATCACCTTCTGATGGCGCCGCTGAATGGAGCACTCGCGCTCGACGCACGCGAGCACAGTGCCGTGGTGATCGGCGAGGAGTTGCACCTCGATGTGGCGCGGCCGCTCGAGACGACGCTCGAGATAGATCGTCGAATCGCCGAATGCCGCACCTGCCTCCGATCGAGCGGCACGGATGGCCGAGGGTAGATCGGCGGGACTGCCGACCACGCGCATGCCTTTCCCACCGCCGCCGGCGACGGCCTTGACCATCACCGGAAACCCAATCTGCGTGGCGCGCTCGACGATCACCGCATCGGGCACGTCGGCAGCGAGTGGCTCTTCGGTGCCGGGCACCACGGGCACGCCGGCAGCAATGGCTGCGCGGCGTGCTGCCGTCTTGCTCCCCATCAACGTAATCGCCTCAGCGGTGGGGCCGATGAACGTGAGCCCAGCCTCCCGGCACGCGGCGGCAAAGTCCTCGTTCTCTGACAGGAAGCCGTAGCCTGGGTGTATCGCGTCGGCGCCACTGGCCCTGGCCGCATCGATGATGCGGTCGATGCGCAGGTAGCTCTCTCGGGGAGGATTCGGGCCGATCCCAATTGCCTCATCCGCCATGCGGACGTGGCGCGCGGCGCGATCGCATTCGGAATACACCGCCACCGTGGCGAGGCCCATGTCACGACACGCGCGCATGACGCGCACCGCGATCTCCCCGCGGTTGGCGATGAGGATCTTGCGCAAAATCAAGCAATTCTAGCATCCGACGTCAGGAGGCTTGGGTCGGACCGGGCCGATATCCCGGGAGATAGGAGCGGTCCCCTGAACAGCATCAAGTGCGCAAGCTGCGGCCTGGTGAACTTTGCGACCAATGAGGTCTGCCGGCGTTGCGAGATGCCGCTCGCGCTACACCAGGATGAACTCGCGCCAGATGGCCGCGGGCCTGTCCAGCCGAAGTTGCGAAGCAGCGAAGGCCGACGCAGCTTCGGAGGTTGGGTACTGTGGATCCTCACCGTCGTTGTCACCATCCTGACGACTGCGTACGCATCGCTGCTGCTGACGTCAGAACCGGTGACTCCTCACGAACGGCAGGTGCTGATGGACGCTATTCGGGTACTCGATGAAGCCGGCTTCTCTCGAGAGGCGTCGGTGCTGCGTCGCGTCGCGAGCTTCCGCCGTACGGATAACTGGTGGAACCGTCATGTCGGTCATCCTACCGCCTACGCGGCGACGAACTTTCCATTTGCCGTCATCACCATCTACCCCACGTTCTTCAAGTACCCGGTGGACGAGGTCGAGCGCGCAACGATCCTGCTTCACGAGTCCTATCACCTCTTCGGTGACGATGAGAACTTCGCCCTGCACCGGGTATGGCTCGCCAAGGACCGGTTGGGATGGACGTCGCTCCGCTATGGACACACGCGCGTCTGGAAGAACACTCGCGAATGGACCCTTGCGGAGAACCCAAACATGTTCACCTGCGGTGAGGATGGCCAGTCGGATTGTCTTGAGTAGCTACAGCGGAATGTTGCCGTGCTTCTTCGGAGGATTCCGGTCGCGCTTCGTCTCGAACGCGGCGAGCGCCGCGATCACTTTCGCGCGGGTCTGACCGGGGCGAATCACTTCGTCGATGAAGCCACGCTCAGCGGCGACGTACGGGTTGGCGAACTTCTCGCGATACTCGGCAATGCGCGCGGCCCGCGCCGCGGCGACATCGGCGGCGGCGTCGAGCTCACGCTTGTAGAGCACGTTCACCGCGCCTTCAGCGCCCATCACGGCGATCTCCGCCGTCGGCCACGCGAAGTTGGCATCAGTGCGGATGTGCTTGCTCGACATCACGCAATAGGCGCCGCCGTATGCTTTGCGTGTAATCACCGTGACCTTCGGCACTGTGGCCTCGGCAAACGCAAAGAGCAGCTTCGCGCCGTGACGGATCACACCACCGTATTCCTGACTCGTACCGGGCAGAAACCCCGGCACATCCTCGAATGTCACCAGCGGGATGTTGAACGCATCGCAGAAGCGCACAAAACGTGCGCCCTTCACCGACGCATCGATATCGAGCGTCCCGGCGAGATGCGCCGGCTGATTCGCAACGATACCCACTGGGCGACCCGCCAGGCGCGCAAATCCGACGATCAGATTGCGCGCGAAGTGCTCCTGCACCTGAAGTAGATAGCCATCGTCCACGACGTGGCGGATCACGTCGGCCATATCGTAGGGCTGATTCGGCAAGGCCGGGACAATCGCGTCGAGCATCTGATCGGCATTTGCCGGCGGATCCGCGGGCTGGCGCCGCGGCGGATCGTCCACGTTGTTGGCCGGCATGAACGACAGCAGCTCGCGGATGAGCAGAATCGCGGCCTGATCGTCGTCCACCGCGAAATGCGCGACGCCGCTGCGTTCGTTGTGCGTCATCGCGCCGCCAAGCTCCTCCTTCGTCACCTCCTCGTGCGTCACCGTCCGCACGACGTCTGGTCCGGTCACGAACATGTAGCTCGTACCCTTCACCATGATCGTGAAGTCTGTGATCGCCGGTGAATACACGGCGCCGCCGGCGCAGGGTCCCATGATTGCCGAGATCTGCGGGATGACACCGGAGGCCAGCGTGTTGCGCAGAAAGATGTCGGCGTAGCCGCCGAGCGAGAGCACGCCTTCCTGGATGCGCGCGCCGCCGGAGTCGTTGAGACCGATCAGCGGCGCACCCATCTTCATCGCCAGGTCCATGATCTTGACGATCTTGGCTGCGTTGGTTTCCGAGAGGGATCCGCCGAAGACCGTGAAGTCCTGCGCGAACGCGTAGGTGAGCCGGCCGGCCACCCGACCGTAGCCTGCGACAACGCCGTCGCCAGGCACAATCTGATCCTCCATGCCGAAGTCGCGGCAGCGGTGGGTAACGAAGGCGTCGAGCTCTTCGAATGTATCGCGATCGAAGAGCAGGAGTATGCGCTCGCGGGCGGTCAGCTTGCCCGCGTCGCGCTGGCGTTGCAGCCGCTCTTCCCCACCGCCGAGCGCGGCCCGGCGTTGAAGGTCATCTAATAACGACACATCGCCACTAGACCTTTGCGCCCTGTGCCTTCTCCCAGTCTTTCAGGAATTTCTCGAGCCCGATGTCGGTGAGCGGGTGCTTGAAGCACTGCTCGATCACCGCTGCAGGCGCGGTCGCCACGTCGGCTCCCATGCGCGCCGCCTCGATGATGTGAATCGGGTGACGAACGCTGGCCACGAGCACTTCGGTCGGGAACTCGTAGTTGTCGAAGATGTCGACGATCTCGCGAATCAGGTTCATGCCTGTCGTCCCGATGTCATCGAGTCGGCCGACGAATGGGCTCACGTAAGTGGCGCCGGCCTTGGCCGCCAGCCAGGCCTGCGTGGCCGAGAAGATCAGGGTCACGTTGACGCGGAGTCCTTCCGACGAGAGCGTCTTGCAGGCCTTCACACCGTCCTTCGTAAACGGCACCTTGACGACGATGTGCTCGTCGATGGTAGCGAGGTCGCGTCCCTCACGGAGCATCCCCGCAGTGTCGGTGGCCACGACCTCAGCGCTGATCGGGCCCTGGACGATCTCGCAGATGCGCTTGAGGATCTTGCGATAGTCGCCAGACTCCTTGGACAGCAGCGTCGGGTTCGTCGTCACGCCGTCGATGATGCCCAGAGCGGCGAGCGCCTCAATCTCTTTCACGTTGCCAGTGTCGACAAATAACTTCATAGGAGCTCCGCTAGCGCGCCGTCTCTTCCACACGCGCTGATTCGAGACTCACGTTCGGCCGCGGCAACCGCGAGTCAATCGCCTGCACGGCATAGACATACCGGACGCCCGGCTTCACCGTTCGATCGGTGAATCGTGTCTCGGTGACGACCGTGTCGCTCACTGGAGTGAGTGTGGCATCGCCCGCTTCGCCACGCAAGACCAGGTAACCGGCGATATCCGCCTCGGCATTCGGCTCCCAAATCAACGTGATCGCCCCTTCGCTGGTGATCGTTTGAGGCCGGCTTGGCGCGTCAGGAGGAAAGTCATCGACCGGGTCGACGCACGCGGGGGGTTCCGAGGGCGTGCCTTCGACCGCCTGAGCGCCGTCACCGCGAACGGCGCGCACAACGTAGCATCGCCGTCGTCCGTCGAGGCTCGTCAGGGGATCGGTGAAGGTCAGCGTGTCAATCGGGGCGCTGTTGACGAGTGCCGCTTCGACTTCTTTCACCGGCGTCGGCCCGCCTCGAGTGTCGGAATTCGGCGAGGCAGGCTGGGACGGAGTCGTCTTTTCTTCAACTGGTGCGAGCTCGCGGTACACGTTGTAGCGCGTCGGACCTTGCAGCGTAGCTGGCAATGCGGATGAAGACGCCGCATCAGACAGCGGATCGTCGAGCGGCGATAGCTCGGGCGCAAGAGCCCGCTCGAGCAGGAATCCGATAAGACCGCCGGACGGTTCCCATTCGAGGCGAACCGCATCGGCGACAAAGGTTGCCTTCACTGCGGTTGGCGCTACCGGAAGCGTGGTCAGACGCAGTTCGCCAAGATTGCCCGGGGGACCGGGACGGCCGCGCGGACTGAACGCCAACGCATAGTAAAAGCGTCGAAGCGGGCCAGTCTGGACCGCGGGGCCCGGAGCCGTGCTGGCGGGAAGAGGCCGCGGATCGCGTTTCGTGGTTGGCGCCGGAGGAATCGGCTTGGCGACGAGTGCGTCCGGCGTCAACGACTCGACGATCGTCGCCGGGCCACCAGGGACAGGCGTTCCGAGTGGCGGCCCCGCATCCGGCGGCGCGTCAGGTTTCTGCGCGGGGACAGCGATTGTTCCGACGAGCGTCGCAAGTTCGAGGAAGCGACTGGCCGGCGGCGGCGTCGTGCCGGTATATCCGTAGACCTCGATGCGCGCGACATCGACGGGCACCGTGCCGTCGACGTTCTTCGACGGCACTGTCACCGTCAGCGTGACCTCATCGCCACGACGCCGCGCCTCGACTTTCTCGACGGCGGCAGGGATGTGCACGATCGGCGCGAGCGGCGGCCCCTTTTTGCCGCACGCCGCGCTTATGATGCTGAGCGCGGCAACACAACTGCCGACTTCCAACTTCCGACGCCCAAACATTCCCAACTTCCAACTTCCAATCGGGGATTGGCAGTTGGGAATGCTTGGGAATTGGGAGTTGGGAGTCGGGAATTGACGCACGTCCATCTATTGAGACGACGCGATCGCCGGAAGATCGCGTGTCGGATCGGACGCAGCGGTGTCGGTCGGCCCACGACGCCCCACTTCAGGCGTCTTGTAACGGCGCACATCGATACCATAGCCGCGCACCTTGTAGTTGAGAATGCGCTCGGTGGTATCGAGCAGACGCGCCGCCTTTGCCCGGTTGCCTCGCGTTGTCTTCAGCGCGTCCATGATCAGGTCGCGCTCGTAGCCGGCGACGGCATCCTTCAACGCGACCCGGGTGACCGTTCCGGACGAGTCCGCGGTTTGCAGCGACGGCGGCAGATGATGCCCGTGAATGACAGCGCCGTCGCACACCAGAACGGCGCGCTCGAGGGCGTTCTCCATCTCACGTACGTTGCCGGGCCAGTGATACGCCATCAGCATGTCGATGGCCGGCGTCGAGATGCGCTTGATGACCTTGCCGTGCTCGCGCGAGAACCGCTCGAGGAAATGATCGGCGAGCAGCAGCAGGTCGGCCTTCCGATCGCGCAACGGCGGCACGAAGATGGTGAACACGTTCAGCCGGTAGTAGAGGTCTTCGCGGAACGTGCCGTCGGCGATCGCCTTCTCCATGTCCTTGTTGGTCGCCGCGAGCAGCCGCACGTTGACCTTCACGGTCTCGGTACCGCCGAGGCGCTCGAACTCGCGCTCCTGCAGCACGCGCAGCAGCTTCACCTGCGTGCCGAGGTTGATGTCGCCAATCTCATCGAGGAAGAGCGTTCCACCCTCGGCCATCTCGAAGCGGCCTTTCTTCCGCGCGTTGGCGCCGGTGAACGCGCCCTTCTCGTAGCCGAAGAGCTCCGACTCGATGAGCGTATCCGGCAACGCTGCGCAGCTCACTTTCACGAGCGGCTTTTTCGCCCGCAGCGAATTGTAGTGAATGGCGTGCGCGATGAGCTCCTTGCCGGTGCCCGATTCGCCGCGAATCAGCACGGTGGTGTTGGTCTGCGCAACCTGGGCGACCTGCTCGTACATCTGCCGCGTCGGACCGCTGGTCCCGATGATGTTCGAGAAGTCGTAGCGCTCGCGCAGCTCCTGCCGCAGGTGCGTATTCTCGTCGGTGAGCCGGCGACGCTCCTCGTCCACCATGCGCTGCACGTTGAGCGCCTGCGCGATCATGCTGCTGACGACGCCGAAGAACTTGACGCTGCTGTCGTAGTCGCGCTCCGGCTTGAACCGCAGATCGACAGCAAGCGCACCGACCGCCTGACGATTGAGCAAGACCGGCACGCAGATGAAGCTCAGCTCCTGCTTCGGGTGCTCAGGCCGTCGCGGCGCGAGGTTGAGAAACGCCGGCTCGCGGCTGACGCGCGGCACGACGATCGGCTTGTTGCTCTCGACGACCTTGCCGGTGATGCCTTCGCCGAGCTTGATGCGGATGGTGCGCGCGCGATCCTCGAAGCCCTCGACGGCTTCGACGTGCAGCTCGCCGTCGCGGAGCAACGTGATCATTCCGCGCACGACGCTGTGATGACGAAGCAGCGTGCCAAGCACACGCTGCAGAGCGGCCTTCAAATTGAGTGTGCCCGAGAGGGCCTGGCTCACCTCGAGCAGGGTTGAAAGCCGGCGCGCATCGCGCGCCGCAGTAGTGGCGTCGGGTCCGGGTTTGGCGGCAGGCATTTTTCAGGTCTCCTACATATCTGCGCGGTGATGAGGCGTCTCACGCAACTCTGTCGTCGCTCGGAGCCTGGAGCAACGCATCAACCCGCCAGCACGTCGTGGGGCCTGC
>DAINQP010000066.1:0-25230 GCA_036742665.1 Vicinamibacterales bacterium
CACCCCCAGGCCGCGGTGCCGCCGGGGCAGGCCGTCGTGTTCTACGACGAGGACGTTGTCGTCGGCGGCGGCTGGACCGAGTGAGACTGATCCAGCATCCGGCTATGCGCCTTCGCTGATTCGTCTGCCCCGCGCGCGTTGTGCGCGGCCGACCCGCCTAACGGAATACTCAAACACTGCCAGCCGCCGCTGCGAATCTGCTTCGCCAGAAATACGACCTGGCCGATGTGATACGCGGTGTGCGCCAGCGATCGCTGCAGAGCCTGGTCGATGCGCAACTGCTGGCGCCGGATCGTCACCGTGTGAAGGAGATCGGCATCGGTGAGTTCGCTGATCGCCGTCAACAGGGCACGCCATCCACGCTCCCATTTTTCGAGCAGCGCGGTTTTCGTGACGGTCCTCAGCACGAACTCCTCATCACGATCGCGCCACGGCTTCTCGCCGTCGCTCGTGCGGAACTCCGTGAAACGGGATTCGAGGTTGCCGGCGAGGTGCCAGACGATCGTGACGATGGAATTGCCACCGTCGGAGCAGATCAGCCCCAGGTGGCCATCGTCGAGCTGCGCGATGGCGGCCTCGCCGAGCGCCTTGTAGCGTGTGAATTCGTCTGCAATGGCTTCAACGTGTGGAGACATGATGGCCTCAGCTGGGCGCGAGACGTTTGAGCAACTGAATCTGTCCGGCGTGATAGAGGTCGTGCGCGGCCACGCCCGTTACCAGCGCACGCTTGGTCGTTTTCCCCTGTGATGCCTGTCGATCGAGATCGCGAGGATTGAGCTCGGCGATGGCCGATCGCAACGTCCGATGCATCTGATCGAGCAATGCGGTGTCCGCACGCCAAGCGGCGAGCGTCGCGTCCTGCCTCCGTTCGAACCAGTTCGAGCCATCAAGCGGAAACGATCCACGCCTGGAGGAGGTCAACCGCCGCCACGCGACGTACTTCCAGTACGCCGAATGGACGACGAGCTCCCAGATGTTGTGGCGGCCGCGACTGGGACGCCACGCCGCCTGGCGCGGCGAGACGCCACGAATCGAGCCGCGCAGGTTCGTGCCGTGCCACGAGGCGCGGTTGTACGCCGTGTCGATGAGGAAGAGAAGCGCATTCAGATCGGAAGGCATCCCACCCTCCCGATAACTTAGCCGGCGTGCGCGGCGGCGCCTGCAGCTGGCACCGCGTCGTGCAGGCTTTCGAGGTAACGCTCGGCGTCGAGCGCCGCCATGCATCCCGATCCCGCGGCCGTGATCGCCTGACGGTAGATGTGATCCTGGACATCGCCGGCGGCGAACACACCTGGCACGCTCGTCTTCGAACCGTGATGCGTCTCTACGTAGCCGTTGGCATCCAGCTGAATCTGTCCGGTGAAGAGCGATGTGTTCGGTGTGTGACCGATGGCAATGAAGACGCCGTCAAGCGGCAGATCGCTCAAGTGCCCGGTCTTCAGATTGCGGACGATGATGCTGGTGACCTCACCGTTGGGGCCACCCTTGACCTCGGCGACCTCGGAATCCCAGACGAACTGGATCTTGGGATTCGCCATCGCCTTGTCCTGCATGATCTTCGACGCTCGCAGCGTGTCGCGGCGATGGACCACCGAGACCTTGGACGCAAATCGCGTCAGGTAGATCGCTTCTTCCATCGCCGAGTCGCCGCCGCCAATCACCGCGATCGGCTTGCCTCGGAAGAAGTAGCCGTCGCATGTTGCGCACGTGGAGACGCCGTGTCCGGCAAGTTTCCGATCGGATCCGATTTCGAGCCACCTCGCCGAGGCGCCGGTCGCGATGATGAGGGCGTCGGTCGTGACTTTCTCGCCGCCGGCAAATTCAATCGTGAAGGGCCGATGCTGCAGATCGACGCGCGCGACGTTGCCCTGCATGATCTCGGTGCCGAAGCGCTCGGCCTGCGCACGCATCTCGGTCATCAGGTCGGGCCCCATGATGCCGTCACGGAACCCCGGCCAGTTCTCGACCATCGTCGTCAGCATGAGCTGACCGCCGGCTTCCAGTCCCTCGACGAGCAGTGGCGCGAGATTGGCGCGCGCGGTGTAGAGAGCCGCGGTGAGGCCGGCCGGCCCAGATCCGATGATGACGACTCTGCGATCGGCTGGAGACGACATCTCAGTCTCCGAGATGGCGCTCGATCATCTTCGCAATATCTTCCTTGCCGCGCAGACCGACGATCGTCTCGGTGAGCTCGCCTTCCTTGAACAGCAGCAACGTAGGAATACCGCGGACGGCATACCGCTCGGGGATCGTGGGGTTCTCGTCAACGTTCAACTTCCCAACCGTCGCGCGTCCATCGAACTCCGTCGCGAGCGCGTCTACGGTCGGGGCCAGCCGCCGACACGGACCGCACCACTCCGCCCAGAAGTCCACGAGCACGACGCCGCTCTTCTTCTCATCATCGAAGTTGCTGTCAGTGAGCGTCTTGACCTTTTCGGATGCCATTCGTTATCTCCTGCGTCTGTCCCTACACTCTGACGCGGCGTGCTGCGCGCTCATAGACGTCAACGTATTCCCGTGCCGACGCGTCCCACGAAAAATCCTGACGCATCCCTCCCTTTTGGATGCGTCGCCAGAGAGGCCGGTTGCCAAACGCGGCCAGCGCTCGTCGAATCGCGCCAAGGAGCGCCTGGGGGGTGTACTCGACGAACCGAAAGCCGGTGCCGCGGCACGTTTCCGGGTCCACATCGAGCACGGTGTCGTTCAGCCCACCCGTGGCTCTGACGACCGGGATCGTCCCGTACCGCAAGCTGTACATCTGGTTCAAACCGCATGGCTCGAACCGCGACGGCATCAAAAAAATATCCGCACCGCCCTCGATGAGATGTGCCAGTGCTTCATCAAACCCGATCCGCGCCGCGATCACAGTCGGGTGCTTCGCAGCCAGGTCGCGCCAGAGATCCTCGTACCGCCGATCGCCGGTCCCCAGCACGACAAACCCTGCGCCGAGCTTGGGCAACTCATCGGCGACCGCCGCGATAAGGTCGAATCCTTTCTGATCCACCATCCGCGAAATCATGCCGATCAGCGGCCGGCCGCGATCCTTGGCTTTGGCCGGAAGACCGTAGCCTTCAAGCAGCTTTCGCTTCGCTGCGCCTTTCCCCTTCAGCTTTGACGCATTGTACGGCGCCGGAAGGTTCACATCACTGTCCGGATCCCACTGATCGTAATCGATTCCGTTGAGAATCCCGACGAGGTCATCCGATTTGTGACGCAGGATGCCGTCAAAGCCAAAGCCCAGCTCTGGGGTCTGAATCTCTTGCGCGTAGGTCGGGCTGACTGTGGTCACTAGATCGCTAAATAGGACGCCACCCTTGAGATAACTGATACGGCCCCAGTACTCCAACGCGTCCATGCGCATCAGATCCCATCCGAGGCCGAGACGCGGCAACCAGCTCGCGTCGAAGATGCCCTGATATGCGAGGTTGTGAATGGTGAACACGGTGGGCGTATGGGGTGCGGACAGCGTGGCTTCCGCACGCTTCATCAGCACGGGCACCAGTCCCGTCTGCCAGTCGTGCGCGTGCACCACGTCGTAATGCAGACCATTCGACGTTGCCCAATTCAGCGCAGCCTGACAGAAGAACGCGAACCGCTCCGGGTTGTCCGGATAGTCACGCTCCGTGACGCCATACAGGTATTCCCGATCGAAGTAAGTGTTGTGTCCAACGAAGATCGTACGTAAGCCGCCGGATGTCGTGACGGACATTTGAGCATCATCGACTTGCCCACCAAGTGCGACGCGAATCGACGTGGTCGCTGGCCCGACGTTGATGCCGCGGTAGCGCGGCATCACCAGATCGACCGCGTGTCCGAGACGCGTCAGCGCCTTCGGCAAGGCTCCGAGGACGTCGGCTAATCCGCCCGTTTTTGCAAACGGCAGCGCCTCGGACCCAATCATCAGAATCCGCACTGCGTTATGATCGCATGGTGACTGATTCGGCCGCTCGGCCGCCACGACCTGCACGATCGGAGTCGCGTGAAGCGCTGGAACTCCAGTCGATCCGCGCGCAGCATCCGGAGCTCGCGGCCGCCGTCGACATGCACCTTGAACTGCTCGCGCTGCAGCGACGGATTCAGGGTCGCGTGACGCTCCCGATGCTCGATCTCTCGGCCGATACGCTTCGGCGACATCAGGTCGAAGCGCGTCCCCTTCTGCGATTCGAAGACATCCCGCTCGATCTCAGCGATCTTCGGTTGACGGTGCGCACGACGGCGGATGTTCTTCGCCGCTTCGGCGCACTCGAACAGGCGGATTACGACAAGGCGCAGTCGCTCGGCCGTGACATGCAGTTACTGACCACCGTCGGCAACTGGTACCGAGAGGCCGCGGAGCGTCAGCTCGCGGTGGCGGGTGTCACATCGGTGTCGGCCAAGAGTCCGGGAGACGAGACCGCGCTCGGTCAAGTGATTGCACTCGCGATGCGGCCGTTCCTCTCGCGATGCGCAGAGGTTCTCCAGCAGCGTCCCGAACTGGCGAACTGGACGCACTCGCACTGCGCGCTGTGCGGTGGCGAGCCCGATCTCGCTGTCATCACACCCTCAGCCGAACGCCACCTGATTTGCGGACGATGCTCGCTGCGATGGAAGTTCGAGTCGCTGACCTGCCCGTACTGCCGCAACAGCGACCGGTCGCGGATCACATCGTTTGCGACGACCGACGGCAAGTATCGCGTCTATGCGTGCGATGTGTGTCAGCGGTATCTGAAAGCGTACGACGGCCGTCGCGCGACCAGGCCGGTGATGCCGATCGTGGACAGCGTCGCCACATTGCCGCTCGATGCGGCGGCAATGCAGCGCGGGTATACGTCGTAAGGTAACGTGCGTCGCCGGCGACGCCGACGTCGCGAGAACTACTGATTGGCGGCGGGCTTCAATTCCGACGCTTCAACCGGCGCGACTCCCAGCAGATCCTGAGCCTTCGTCGAGAACCAGTTGAACAGGTGACGGGTTTCCCAGAACCGTCCGGCGTTTGACTTCGCGCCGAGCACGACAACCGCAACCTGCGATCCCTGCGGCAGGCGCAGAAGCGTCGCCAGGCAGTAGCCGGCGTTGCGAATGAATCCGGTCTTTCCCGCCTGCACGTCGACATCGCCCCGCATCACGAGCTGGTTGGTCGAATGGATGTTGATCATCCGGCGGCCGGCGGCGACCTGATAATTCTGCTTGCGCATAACGCTGGCGATGCGATCGTCACCAGATACATAGGTGATGAGCTTGGCCATGTCGTACGCCGACGAGACGTTCGCGGCGAGGAGGCCTGACGGGTCTTCGTAATGCGTGTTGGTAAGGCCGAGCTCCTTCGCCTTCTCGTTCATCCGGTCGATGAAGCCAGTCGAACCGTACGGAGACACGCGCGCCAGCGCGCGAGCGGCGGCGTTGTCAGACGCGATGAGGGTCAAATGCAGCAAGTCACCCTTGGTGACGGTGTAGCCGGCGCGAAGATAAGTGGTCGAGGCGGCGCGGACGTCGGCGCGATCGACGACTACCGAATCGGAGAGACTCGGTGAATTTTCGAGAAATACCACCGCGGTCATGACCTTGGTAATGCTGGCAATCGACCGCTGATTGTTCGAGTTCGACTCCCAGAGCACGTGGCCCGTGGCCGTGTCGTAGATAATGGCGGCCTCGGCCCGCACATCTGGCACCAGCGCTCCGGACGCGTCGAGCTTGAAGCGCGGTTCCTGTGCCTCGCGTATCGCTCGTGCTGCGGCCGCGGCACGCGTCGCCCGTCGCTTCCGGGCGGAGGACGTCGAAGACGACCGCGAGGATGCCGGGGTCTTCTTCAGGCTGAGTTTCTTCGTGGTTGTGCCAGACGACCGGGAAGACGTCCGCTGGCCGGCCAGGGTATCGGACGGCAAGCCGAGAACGACAACGGTAGCCAGAAGGCACAGGGCTCGTGGGATCAAGGTCGGCCGCTTGGACATCAGGCGCAGCAACTCGTTGGAAAGACGGTGGTTAGAAAGAGGTATCGGCATTCTAACAAACAATTCTTAGTTCGCAAGGGTTTTGACGACGCCCCGGACACCGACCGTTGCCGTTCACGGCCTTTCCAAGAAAGGTGCCATACTCGATGACTCTCCCCGAATCCGAGTTCACCATACTTAGACAAACGATTTCGAGCCGCGGCACGACCCGCATCGTCCTCCTGCCGGTGACACTTCTTGGCTGGGCTGCCCTCGCGTGTCAGCTACTTTTTGTCAGCGACGTCCCACTCGCTTCGCTCTTCTCGCTGGCGGTCCTGGTCGCCGGCTTCGAGGCGATTCACGCGCTGCACGTCGGTGTTGAGCGGATTGGCAGATACGTGCAGGTCTATTACGAATCGCGCGAAGATGGCCCGCTCTGGGAGACGACCGCGATGAAGGTCGGGCCGGCGCTGCCTGGCGGCGGAATCGATCCGTTGTTCACGGTGGTGTTCATCTGCGCCACCGTCATCAATCTGATTCCGGCGCTACTGCCGTCGCCATCGCGCGTGCAACTCGGCGTGCTGGGCCTACTCCATGTCGCATTTCTCGTTCGCCTGGTCCGAGCTCGCGGAGCCGCCGCCCGTCAGCGAGCAGTCGAACTGGAAAGCTATCGCGCTATCAGATCGGAACACCCCGCGGCAAAAACGTAATCAATTCGCATCGTCACGACGCATCGTGGCCGACTCTGCCCACGAATCCGTGGGCCGCTATGCGAAACCGTACGGCAGAAGGCAGTCCCTGACGAAGATCGCACTCCCCGTGTCCAATCCATTGAATGCGATCCAAGTGCTGGCACCTGTCACCAGGCGTGTGCCGCGGGACGACACACGCGTGTCTAGATCAGGACGCGGGCGCGTTCAGATCGCGGGATGTTTTCGTTGGACCTTACGAGACGTCGCGGTTTTTCGAACTCAACTATCGCGGTACACAGATTGCTTCGAATCGACGCAGAGGAAACGGCCATGAGCCTGGTACGACTCTTAGGGTTTCGAACTCTCTCGTGTGGATGCGTGATCGGCCGCTATCGCGAATTGGCGACGAGTCGAGAAGTCTCTTACGTGGAAGAGAAAGGTACGCAATGCGAGCTCCACGGGCATCGGCGTAATCACACGATTCCCGAGCACCTCACGACTGTCACCGCGGCCGCGGTGGCTGTTTCGCAAGCGTCGTAAGCCAGCGCTCACGCGCATCGCGCACCACGCGCGGTTACAATCGCCGTGGTGCATCGATCCGCCGGTACTTACACCACACTCAAATCCGGTCGCGCATTCTATCGTTTCTATCTCGGCGACTGTCTCGACATACTGAGTCAGTTTCCCGAGCGATCCGTGGACGTGATCGTCACCTCGCCGCCCTACAACCTGGGCATCAGGTATCGCAGCTACGACGACACGATGCCACGCGGCGACTACCTCAAGTGGACCGCTGAGTGGGTTCAGCACGTCGCGAGAGTGCTCGCGCCCGAGGGCTCTTTGTTCCTGAATGTCGGCGCAAAGCCGACTGACCCGTGGACCGCCATCGATATCGCGCAAGCGGTCCGGCCGTACTTGCAGCTGCAAAACACGATTCACTGGATCAAGTCGATCGCCATCGAGAAATCGCTCGCCGGTGCGCGCGCCAATCTCGATGACGACCTCGCGGTCGGTCACTACAAGCCGATCAACAGTCGTCGCTTCGTCCACGACTGCCACGAGTTCGTGTTCCACTTCTCCGCGTCGGGCGAGACACCGCTCGATCGACAGGCGATCGGTGTCCGATATCAGGACCAATCGAACGTCGGGCGATGGCGAACGGCCGCATCAGGTGTCCGCTGTCGCGGCAACACCTGGTTCATTCCCTACGAGACCATTCAAAGCCGGGAGAAGGATCGGCCACATCCGGCGACCTTCCCGCCGAAGCTGCCGGAGATGTGCCTGCGTCTCCATGGGCTGGAGCGTGCGCGTGTCGTCGCCGACCCGTTTCTCGGTCTCGGTTCCACCGCCGTCGCGTGCGCGGAGTTGGGCGTGAACTTCATCGGTGTCGAGATGGATGAGGATTATCTCGAGCAGGCGATCGATCGCACGCGTGCGGCGCTGCCAACCGCTGGGATTGTCGCTGAAGGACGGAAGCGAATCGATCGGGTCCGCCCCGAAAAAGCGAAGCGAATCGAACGCGCCCGCGATCGATAGCGTTTCGTCCTCTATCGACCATCCACATCGTTCCCGTTGAACCCATGCGTGTCGCAAATGTATGCTGACCGCATGGACCTCAGGCAGCTCGAGATCATCCGCGCCATCGCCGACAGCGGCTCATTCACCGCCGCGGGCGAAAAGCTGCACGTTTCGCAATCTGCGATCAGCCGCCAAATCCTGCTGCTCGAGGACGAACTCGGAGAGCCGGTCTTCCATCGCATCGGCCGGCGCATCCGCATTACTCCGGCCGGCGAATCGCTGCTGCAGTTGAGCCATCGGGTCTTTCAGGACCTGCACGATACCGTCGCGACGATCAGCGATACCCGCGAATCGCTCAAAGGCACTATTCGCCTGGTCGGTGGAATGACGGTCTGCTTGTACGTGTTTCCGACGCTGCTCGCGGAAATGCGTCGCATCCATCCGCATCTCGACTTGAAGGTGACTGTCGGCAGCGCCGAGCGTTCGATAGCGATGCTGCGCGCCGGCGCCGGCGACCTAGGTCTGCTCACGCTGCCCGTCGAAGCCGCCGACCTGGTGGCAGTACCGGTTTTGCGCGAGGAGCTCTTGCTCATCACCTACCCGGCACATCCCCTCGCGAAGAAGAAGCACGTGGCGCCGACCGATCTCGATCGTCAGCCGTTCGTGCTCTTCGAGACAGGTTCGATCACGCGCCGCACGGTGGATACCTTCTTTTCCCGCGAGCGCATTGCTCCCGAAATCATCATGGAGACCGAGAACGTCGAGATCATCAAGGCGATGGTCCGCAACGGCCTGGGCATCAGCATCATCCCGTGGCAGGCCGCGGCGGCAGACGTGAAGAGCAAGCAGTTGTTCTGCAGCCGCGTCAGCGGCGTGCAACTCGACCGTCAGACAGGCTGGCTCTATCCGAAGATGGCCCGGCTGCCTCGAGCGGTATCAGAAGTGATGACGGTATTTGAAACAGTGCGGCCGCGCCTTCCACCGACGACGCGGCCCGCATGATGTCGTGTCCGGCTTTAGCCGGACCGATCGTAGATCCGCCTGAAGGCGGACACCACATTATCGACTTGCGGCCGGCGGCGGCAGACGCAGGGCGTATTCAGTGCGCCCATACACGCTCAGCCCCGGTCGCGTGGTCTTGACCTCGATCTTCCGGATGCGCCGCAGCGGATCGGGATTGGACGAGTAGTAACCAAGCACATAGTAGTCGCTCGTCTCGGCATCGATGCGCTTCAGCGCCTTGTCGAAGTCGTTCTGATTGACGACGGCAATGCCCCCTGTCTCCTCGGCCAGCACGCGCAGGCTGTCCTGCGTATCACGCACATACGCGTTCCATTCCTGCGTCGGCACCTCGTCATCGAGATCCTGACCAGCGATGAGACCGCGCGGGTCGATCGTGTAGATCGTCGCGTTGGCGCGGTTGGCGGCGCGTGTCAACTCGGCGAGTTCGCGAACGAGGTCGGCTTCGCCGAGGAGTTGGCTGCTTTGCTGCGTGCGGTAGAACGGATCGGTGAGCAGCTGATCGACGCCGTTCGTCGTGTTGCCGTTGTCGTCGGTGCCACCGAGGTGCATGCGACGCGCCTGCTCCTCGAGTCGCGACGTCTCGAACGGATTGAAGTCGTAGCCGCTGCTCAAATAGATGACGGCCTTGCGGCGATTCTGCAGTTTCTCCAGGTTGCGCATCAGATCGTAGGCCGTGGAGAACGCGACGTGAGCGCGGTGACGGAGTTCGGTCGGGCCCTGCGAGCCCTGCATGCCCTCGATGATTTCCTTGGCGCGCAACCCGCCTCCGGTCACGCGCGAGATCGCCGACTCGAGGATCTGACGATCGTAGGTGAGTTGCTCGGAGATGGACGAGGTGCCCGTGCTCACGATGCCGAACATGTCGCCGTCATGAATCAGCAGACGCATCATCCGCTTGATCAAATCGCGGGCGCGCGGGGTGCTGCGGAAATCGAGATGCAGGTCGTCGATGAACAGCAGGAACACGCGGCCCGCGGCGTCGTTGGTCGGCCGGTTGCGCGGCAGGATGATGCCTTCCTGCACCGGCGGCGGCGGCGGAGCCTGCACGTTGTAGACGCGTCCGCCGTGCGTCAGGACGAGCGACGCGATCTGCTGCTTGACGCCGTCTTCGTAGACCTCGAACTCATCGGCCTTGATGTCGGCGACGAACTGATCGTTCTTCTGATCGCGGACGATGACGTCGGTCGTGACGAGATCGACGCTGACCCGGAACGTAGGTTGATTCTGCCCTTGCGGTTGGGCGGCAGGCGCCTGCGCATGCGCGACAGGCGATGACGAGGGCACCGCCGTGAGCAGGCCGAAAAGCCCCGCGGCCAGAAGCATAGCTGTAGTGCGCATGCGATAGATTATACCCATGCGAATTGCCGTCAGCGCCGATCACGCAGGGTATGTCCTGAAGCAGGAGTTGGCGGCGAAACTGGCTCAACAGGGCCACGATATCGTCGACCTCGGGACCCATTCGGCGGCGCCGGTGGACTATCCCGATTCCGCCGAAGCGGTCGCCGTGGCCCTTCGCGACCGACAGGCCGAGCGCGGCATCATCGTCTGTGGCAGCGGGGCGGGCGTGTCAATCGCGGCGAGCAAATTTCCGGGCATTCGTGCGGCGGTGTGCCACGACACCTACACGGCGCATCAGGCAGTCGAACACGACGACATGAACGTCTTGTGCGTCGGCGCGCGCGTGATCGGCGCCGCGCTCGCGCTCGAGATCTCGGAAGCGTTTCTCGCGGCCAGGTTCTCCGGCGAGGAGCGGCATCAGCGGCGGCTTAACAAGGTCCACGACATCGAGCGGCGATTCGCGACATCGTAGGGCTTCGCTACGCCATCATCGCTTTCTTCGCCGCGCGCGTAACCATCGTCGTCGCCACAATCGTCGCGACGAGTCCAACGATCAGCAGGATGTAGTATTCCGGTCCTCGCTCCGGCGCCACGCCAGCGGCAAGCGCCGCGACGTCGCCAACAACCTTCCCGTAATACACGTACATGATGATCGTCGGCCACATGCCCACTGTCGCGATCAGATAGTCACGATACCCGACGCCGCTCAAGACAAGTGCGTAGTTCAGTTGAACGAACGGGACCAGCGGCGACAATCGGAGGAGGAACATGATCCACACGCCCTGGTCGGCCACGCTACGGCGCACTGCCGCGACACGTGGATCGCGATCGAGCCAACCAATCACGCGAGAACGAGCCAGCTTGCCGGCGATTACGTACACCGTAGACGCCCCCAGCACCGCGCCGAGGTAGACGAGGAGTGAGCCTTTCCACAATCCCCAGACCGCGCCGGCCGCGAACGTCAGGATGAAAGCGGGCGCCATCGTCACCGATGCGACGATGTACAGCCCGACGAAGAGCACAGCTCCCCATGGCCCCAAGGTGGATAGATGTGTGACGACCGAAGCAATCCAATCGATCACGATTCAGAAGGTGCTGAATCGGCTGAACGCGGCTCTTTGGGCTTCCGGCGACCGCGTCGCCGTCGCTTCGCAAATACGAGCGAGAGGCGCTCCAACGCTTCCGCGGCCTGTTGCAAACCGGCGGTAATTTCGTCCGCGTCGGTCCAATTGGCGGGATTGAGTCGATCGGCGAGCGCGTTGAGCGCTTCCTGTCTCACCGGATCCGACGTCCGGTGCGGAATTCGTTCGCGAATGATCGGATGCCAGTGCGCGAGAAACGCGATGCGTTCGTCGGGCGTCGCGCCGTCGATCGCTGAGGGAATGGCGAGGCGAGGTGGTGCGGCGGCCGGGGCCGCTGCCGCTGGTACCGCAATCGGGACGGGCAGCGCCGCGACCGCAGGGGCCTCTTCTTCGCGTCGTGGCTTGCGGCGTCGCGGCTCGGCCGATGATTCAATGACCTGCTGACTTTCGCGAACCATCGTCCAGTTGAACTGAATTTCGGGATACTGCGATTCGATCTGACGAAGCACCTCGGGTTCGAGCGGATCGCGGCCCACGCGAACACCGCCCGGCGTGCGGAACACGTACAGGATTTTCGAACGCTGACGCGCCCCGTCGCGATACAGGTGCATCAGATATGTGGTTTCGTACCCGCGCTTGTCGCGAATGACCCGCAGGAAGGGCACAGATTATTTGCGCTTCAGAGCCTTGGCGGCTGTTCCGGTCTTGCGCGCCGCGCTTTTGTCGCCGCGCCTGGATGCCGCCGAACTCTTGGTTCGCGCCGCCGCCGCTCGCGGTTTGGGACGCGCCGTGGACCGCGCCGCCGACTTCGTCACGGGACGGGCCGTGCGCGGGCGTGACACCGCGCCGCGCGGTGACGCCGCAGTTTTTGCGGCTGCTGGCTTGGGCGCCGCGGCCGGTTCGCGCGTCTCGGCTGCCGGGCGTCCCTTTCCGTCCGCCGGTTGCGGCGCCCGCTGCACCGGGGTGAAGCGAATCTGGTCGCCGATGGCGTGATACGCCCAGATTTCGGTGGTCGCGATCTGATGATCGGCGCAGAGTCGGCGCGTGCTATCGACGCCCGATGCCGGCACATACAGATGAAATGGGACGTTCAGACTGGAGAACGTCTTCCACTGTGACATCGCTTCGAGGTGATTGATGGACTCGGACGTCTCGACCTCGACCACGCCCGCGAGCTTGCGTGTACGCTCCGACGCCAGCAGCACCAGGTCCGGATACCACGGCGACTCGGCCGCCCCGACCGGCGCCGTCTGCTCGTTACCCGGATTGATGGCGACTTCGAACTTTCTCTTGTATTTCGCCTGGAGCAGGCGAATCACCCGATCGTGCTCGAGCTGCTCGCGCACAGGCCGCACGAGGATAGGGCTCAACAAAACCTCCGACACGTCGACATACCAAGGCGTAGACGCCCAGCCACGCAAGACCCGGCAGGTGGGCGGCGCAGGGACCGGCCATAACTACGGCCGAGGGGGCCAGAATATAACACGATTACCTCACTTGACGGCTCTTCGGCCGGGCTCCACAATGACTTCGTGGTGTTGTTGTGATTCTGACTTCCTCAGCCGATACGGTCCACTAAGTGTCCTCGGACGGCGCACCCGCGCCTCGCGTGCTCATCGTCGACGACGATAAGGGCGTCACCAACCTGTTTTCGCGGATGTTGCGACTGGAAGGCTATGAAGTCTGGGCCGCCCACACCGCCGACGACGCTCTGAATCTGGCCAGAATTCACCGTCCGCACGCCATCATCCTCGATCTACGGATGCCATTGACGAGCGGACTGCAGCTTTTACGATCGATCCGCGCGATTTCCAGCCTCGCGCACACGCCTGTGGCCATTGTCACCGGGGATTACTATCTGGCCGAAGCCCAATCCGAGGAAATCCGGGCGCTCGGCGCCGAGCTGCGCTACAAGCCGCTGTGGCTCGATGAGCTCGTCACGCTGGCGCGCGATCTGCTGACCGTGCCTGTGCGTGACTGACTCCCGTTTTTTAAAGGCCTGCCGCCGCGAGCCGGTTGACCGGACGCCTGTCTGGTTCATGCGCCAGGCCGGCCGATACATGTCTGAATACCGTGCGCTGCGCGAGCGCTACTCCCTGCTCGATATCTGCCGGACGCCTGACCTGGCGACCGAAGTGACATTGCAGCCAATTCGACGGGTCGATCTCGACGCCGCTATTCTGTTCTCCGATCTGCTCCTGCCGCTGGAGCCGATGGGACTCCCCTTCGACTTCATCAAGGGTGAGGGGCCGCAGCTCGAACAGCCGATCAACGAGCCGGCTGACATCGACCGGCTGCGGGTGTTCGAGCCTCGCGAGGCGCTGTCGCACGTACTCACGGCCGTTCGCCAGATCCAGTCAGAGTTGCGCGGCCGCATTCCGCTCATTGGCTTTGCTGGCGCGCCGTTCACACTGGCTTCGTACGCCATCGAAGGGGGACACTCGAACACGTTCGCGAAAACCAAAGCGATGATGTACGGGCACCCGGATGCCTGGCATCGTCTCTGCGAAAAGCTGTCATCGATCGTCGCCGATTACCTCCTGGCGCAAATCGAGGCGGGAGTGGATGCGGTGCAAGTGTTCGACTCGTGGGTCGGCGTGCTGAGTGCCGCCGACTATCGCGAATTCGCGCTGCCTCATACGCGTCCTTTGTTCGACGCTGTGGCAAAACGAGTGCCGACGATTCACTTCGGTACGGGGACGGCGGCGATCCTCGAGGAGCTGCGTGAAGCGGGCGGCGACGTGATCGGCGTGGACTGGCGCATCCCGATCGACGAAGCATGGACACGCATCGGCGCCGATCGCGGAGTGCAGGGAAACCTCGATCCGACGGTGTTGCTCGGGCCTCCTGCGCGCATGCTGCAGCAGACAGACACCGTGCTCGCTCGCGTGAGTAATCGACCGGGTCACATTTTCAATCTCGGTCACGGCATCCTGCCGTCCACACCGGTCGAGCATGTGCAGATGCTCGCCCAGTACGTCCATTCGGCCTCCCGGCGTCATTAAACATGCCGACGGTTGACGTCGCGATCGTTGGCGGCGGCATCGCCGGTCTCGCAGCCGCATATGAGCTGCGCCTGCGCGGCCTCTCTGTCGTTGTCCTCGAAGCCGGGTCCCGCGCCGGCGGCGTCATCACGACCGAGCGCTCAAACGGCTGGGTGATTGATGGCGGCCCGGACTCGATGCTGGTGCAGAAGCCTGCGGCGGTCGCACTTTGCCGGGAGCTTGGCCTCGGTGATCGTCTGATCTCGACGCTGACACCGCGCACGGCGTACGTGCTCCGTGATGGCCGGTTGCACCCGCTCGCCGAAGGGTCCTTCCTCGGTTTTCCGCTGCGATTCAGCGCGCTCGCCCGCTCATCACTTTTCACTATCGGCGGCAAGCTGCGACTTGCAGGAGAGCTGTTCATCCCTGGCCACCGCGGCGATGAAGACGAATCCATCGGCGCATTCGTGCGGCGTCGATTCGGCGAAGAAGCCGTGGACTATCTGGCCGAGCCGCTGCTCGCCGGTATCCACGCCGGCGACGTCGAACGTCTGTCGATGCGCGCGCTCTTCCCGCGGCTGCTCGAGGCTGAACGCCAATCGGGCAGTGTGCTGCGGGCGTTTCGGGCACTGCATGCGACGCCGTCGTCACAGGGCGCCTTCGTGTCACTGCCCGGCGGCACCGGGGAACTCATCGACGCGCTGCTCGCGACGATGCCCGGCATCGTACGCACTGATGCGCGCGTCACCGAGCTTCGTCGCACGGGATCGCTGATCCTCGAATCGGGCGTGGGACGCCTCGACGCGCGGGCGGTGATTCTCGCGGTGCCCGCCTACGTCGCCGCTTCACTGCTGCGCGCGTTCGATACGGCGCTTGCGGCGTTCTGCGACGCCGTGCCGTATGCATCGACGGCAACGGTGGCGTTCGGCTACACGCGCGAGCAGATCGCGCATCCGATGCCGGGCACCGGGTTCGTCGTGCCACGCGTCGAGCGGTCATCGCTCCTCGCCGGCACATGGGTGACCTCGAAATGGCCTGGCCGCGCACCCGAAGGTCACGTATTGCTGCGCGGCTTTCTGGGCGGCGGGAGAGATCCACAGCGCCTCGAGGACAGCAATGAGGAGCTCATCTCGACCGCTCGCACGGAATTGAGCGACCTGCTTGGCATTACTGGCGAACCGATCATCACCCGCCTGTTCCGCTGGACCCGTCAAAGCCCGCAGTACGAAGTGGGCCACTTACAGCGCGTCGCGGCGATTGACGATCACCTCGCCTCCCTGCCGGGGGTGTTCCTCACCGGCAGCGGCTTCCGCGCGATCGGCATCCCGGACTGCATTGCCGATGCGCGTGCGACAGCGCAGCGCGCAGCGGCCTACGTGTCAGCGCGTCACGCCGACGTGACGTAAGATTCCTCCATGCGCGCACTCGTCGTGTGTGTGATCGGTCTGGTCGTGGCGCTCGCTGCACCAGAGGCGCAGCAGCGACCATCTGGGGCCCTCACGCCGCAGATCGAATCGATCCTGAAAAAGATCAAGGCGGCCGACAAGGGCCAGCTGGCCGTATCGGAAGAGGACGGCCGATTCCTGCGTGTGCTCATCGCGACCCGCAGCGCGAAGTCGATCCTCGAGATCGGCGCTGCGAGCGGATACAGCGGGATCTGGCTCGGCCTCGGCGCACGAGAATCAGGCGGACGTGTCATCGCGATCGAGTACGACCCTCAGCGTGCGAAGGAAGCGGCAGAGAACATCCGTCTTGCCGGCCTGACCGACGTCGTCCAGGTGATTCATGGCGACGCGTTCAAGGAACTTCCCAAGCTGCCTGGCACCTTCGATTTCGTGTTCCTCGACGCGTGGAAGCCGGACTACAAGAAATTCTTCGACATCGTCTACCCACGACTCAACCCCGGCGGTCTTTTCACCGCACACAACGTGGTCAACAAGAAGAGCGAGATGGAACCGTTCCTCGCGACCGTGCAGACGCATACCGGTCTCTTCACCACCATCGTCGCGCCGTCCAGCGAAGGTATCTCCATCTCGTACAAGATCAGGTGAAATCCGTCCACATCATCGGCGTGCCTCTGGATCTCGGCGGTGCACGCCGCGGTGTGGACATGGGGCCGTCGGCGTTCCGCATCGCCGGCGTCAGCGATCACATCGCTGCGCTGGGATATACAGTCCGCGATCAGGGTGATCTGCCGTCGGCCATTCCTGAAACAGCGAAGGCAGTCGATCCGACGAAGAAGTACATCAACGACATCGCCCGCGTGTGCCGTGAGCTGTACGACGTGGCGATGCGATCGCACGAAGCGGGCGCGCTGCCGCTGGTGCTCGGCGGCGATCACAGCCTGGCGGCGGGCTCGGTCGCGGCAAGCGCCGATTACGTGCGCAGCGTGACGTCGTATCCGCTCGGTCTGATCTGGGTGGACGCGCACGGTGATATGAACACGCCGCAGACCACCAACACCGGCAACGTGCACGGCATGCCGCTGGCCGCTCTGCTCGGGCAGGAGCCTCACGAGCTGGCATCGATCGGATCGTCGCCGTCGGTGTCTCCCGCCCATACCGTGCTCCTCGGCATTCGCAATCTCGACGAGCACGAGAAGGGCAAGATCCGCTCGTCCGGCGTCCACGTCTTCACGATGAAGGACATCGATCGTGAAGGCATCGCGACGATCGCCGAACGCGCGATCGCGCTCGCCGCAAAGGGCACTGGGGGCATTCACGTGTCGTTCGACCTGGATGCCTGCGATCCGATGCATGCCCCCGGCGTCGGCACGCCCGTGAGGGGCGGGCTCGACTATCGCGAGGCGCACATGGTCATGGAGCTCGTCGCGGATTCGCAGCGTCTGGTAGCGCTCGATCTGGTCGAGGTCAACCCGACACTCGACATTCGCAACACGACAGCCGAGTTCGCAACGGAACTCGCGTTATCGGCGCTGGGCAAACGAATTCTATAGAAAACGGCCAGTTGGCAGTCCTCGTCCAGGCGTCCAACCACTGAGAGGTCCAGTCCGTCTCATGGCTGTTGGTAGGGCCGTCCCTGCGGGCGGACCGCTTTCGCCGTGAACTTCCCTGGAGAACGAACGTAGTTTCAGGCACAAGGAGGGCTTCCATGAGCTTCAGCACACGTGTATGCCTCGGTGTGGCCGTCGCACTCCTGGCCTCGTCGGCGGCCTGGGCACACCACAACATGTCGGCGCTGTTCGACTTCAACGATCGCGTGACGCTGAACGGCGCGCTCAGCAAGATCGATTGGAGAAATCCTCACATCTACCTCGCTGTGGATGTCAAAAGCGGCTCAGAACAAGGTCAAACGTGGTCGGTCGAAGGTCCCGCACCTAACTTCTTCCGAACCCGCGATATCGCCAAGGCGGACTTTGAGGGCGCACTCGGCAAGGACGTCGTCGTCGAGGTCAGCCGTGCGCGGGATCATTCGCGGGCCGGGCTGATTCGCCAGCTGACACTCCCGGGCGGGAAGGTCGTCTCGGCCTGTCCGCAGAACTGCTGAGGAGGTTTAGATGATCAGGTCCTCAATGACGAAGGCCGTATTGTGCAGTGCCCTGCTCCTGACGCCGTCCATCAGCAAGGCCCAGTTACCCAGAGATCCCGCTGAGCGGGCACGAGTGGTCGCGCAGATCATGGAGGCAAACGCCCGCCAGCTCACGCTCTTCGATCGGCAGGGGCGGCAGGTCAGCACGGTCGGCACGCGCGATCTCTATAACCAACCGGTCTTCTCGCCGGACGGCACCCGCATGGCCGTGGTTAAGCCGGACCTCGAGAAGGAAACTGGCGATCTGTGGGTGATCGACAACGCCAGCGGCAAATCCATTCAGCTCACCGTCAGCAAGACACGGGAGAACGCCGGGTCGCCGGCATGGTCGCCCGATGGAAAGCAGATTGCCTATGTCGCGCTGCGCGACGCGTACTTCGGCCTGTATCGAAAATCTTCGAACGGCCAGGGTGAGGAGGAGCTGCTTTACAAGGGCTCCGCGCCGATGACGCTCACCGATTGGTCGCAAGACGGGAAATACCTGACCTACTTCTCGACCGACCTCGCCGGCGGGCGGCTCTATGCGTTACCGCTGGCCGGGACCGGTGAACGAAAACCAATCGAGGTATTCGGCAACAAATCGCAGAACCAGGGGCCGCGGCTGTCCCCTGACAGCCGCATCATGACCTACACGTCCAACGCGTCGGGACGATTCGAGGTGTACGCGATTCCGTTCGATCCGGCTGCGTCGCCGGGTGCGGCACTCGCTGGCCCGTGGCAGCTATCTGATCAGGGCGGCACCGGCATGGTGTTCTGGCGGAAAGACGGCAAGGAACTCTACTATCTGGCCGCCGACCGAGCTGTCATGGTGATCGAAGTTGGCGCCGGCGCTACTCCCAAGTTCGGCAAGCCGCAGGTACTGTTCCGTCCTCCCGCCGATATCGCGCCAGGGATCGGTCCGGGAAATGCCAGTGTCACCCGTGACGGCGAGCGTTTCGTGATTGCCGTCCCGCGCCCGCAGCTGCGGCAACTCACCGTCTACGATCGGGCGGGCAAGGTCGTGAGCAAAGTCGGCGAGCCTGGCTTCTACAACCAACCCAACATGTCTCCCGATGGCACGCGTGCAGTGCTGATGCGCAACGATCCGCGCACCGGGAACGTGGACATCTGGACGATGGATCTGGCGAGCGGGAAAGGCACGCCAATCACCAACGACACCGATCCGCAGAACGCGCCGATCTGGTCGCCGGATGGGAAACAGGTGGCCTACGTCTCGACGCACGAAAGCATCTCGAGCATCTACCGAAAGGCCGCCGATGGAACAGGTGAAGCCGAGCAGGTGTTCAGTTACACCCCAGGTGCCGGCATGGTGCTGACTGACTGGTCGAACGACAACAAGTTCATGACCTTCTACACCGGGGTCATCGTCCTGGTGCCGATCGGCAACAACCAGAAGGCGTCGGACCGGAAGGAAATCGACTGGCTGCGCGAGGAGTACCTCGCCGGACAAGGCCGCTTCTCACCCGACAATCGATACATCGCGTTTCTCTCCAACGAGGACGATGTCGATCGCGGTGAGGTCTACGTCCGTCCGTTCGATCCCAACAAGCCGGACGCCCCGCTCGCTGGTCCAGCAGTCCGGGTGTCGAAAGACGGCGCGCAGGGAATGATCGCGTGGCGGCAGGACGGCAAGGAGCTCTACTACATGACCCGCAACTGGGAGGTCATGGCCGTGGATATCGAGACCACGCCGACGTTCAAGGCGGGGACACCACGCATGCTGTTCAGTCTGCCTGGCCCGCTGCCGGGGAATCCGCTGCAATGGAAGAACGTCAGCCCTGACGGACAACAGTTCCTCTTCGCGATGCCGACGAACGCGTCAACGCAGCGCTAGGGCTGCAGGCGTCAACGGAGCGCGAGCGCTGCGTTGACGCCAACACCCAACCTCCGACTCCCAACGCCCAACCATTCCCAATTCCAACCCCAATTGAGAGTTCTTGGGAGTTGGGAGTGGTTGGCGTTGGGAGTCGAGGTTGGGTGTTGAGCGCCGTCAAATATCAAAACGGCGCGATCGTGTAACCGAGTCAAAAAGACTTCCTGATTCGCATGGTCCTCGGAGCATGTGACCGCGCGGATTGCGGACATGTCTGCCTAATCGATCTGGCATCTGCATTGCGAAGTGCGCAATGGTCGCGCTCGGTTGCGCATTTCGCTCGGACCGACGCGCCCGTTCTTTCCACGTCGATATTCGGGTTCTTCTCTCCTGGTTGGCCCCTCCTTCCGGCGATGGCGGACTCGTCGCAGGTGTGTCTAGTGCCATTTGGTTTTGACGCGCTCGTCGCTGTGTTGTCAGCAAGGCATGGCGAGATCTTCTGGGTATTTCCGCCGATCGTCACCGCCGCTTCGCTTGTCGGTGCTGCGCTGACCTACTGGGTAGGGCAAACGGCTGGCCATGCGGGCTTGCCGCGTCTCGTGCCGGCGCGCCATCTCGAGCGTATGAAAGCGCGCCTGGCGACGACCGGCGCGGCCGCGCTCGCCGCTGCGGCGGTGATGCCGCCACCATTTCCGTTGACGGCGTTTCAGTTGACGTGCGGCGCGCTCGACTTCGATCGCCGGCGCTTCTTCCTCGTCTTCGGCGTGATGCGGCTGGTTCGCTTCGCAGCCGTGGCGTTGCTGGCCAGGTACTTTGGAGACCGTGTCCTCGGCATGCTCGAGATGGACGGTGTGCAGACGGCGGTCACGACGTTGATCTGGATCACAGTGGCCGCGGCAATCACGTTCGGCATCGTTGTCTGGTGCCGCACGCGTCCGCAGCCGGCGTGAAGAAACTCCCAATTTCCAACCCAACCACGCCGGGCCACTTGAAGAGTGGCCCCTACTTCGCGAGCAGCTTCTCCATTTCGTCCATCACCTGATTCATCCGACGGATGGTCAGATTGAGCGGCTCGTCGGTCGTCATGTCCACGCCGGCATCTTTCAGCAAATCCACCGGATACTTCGATCCACCTGACGACAGGAAGGTGATGTAGCGCTTGATGGCGTCCTGATCACCCGACAGCACCTTGGCCGACAGTGCTTCGGCGGCGGTGAACGACGTGGCGTACTGGAACACGTAGAAGTCGCGATAAAAGTGCGGAATGAAGCTCCATTCGTTGGCGATGTAGTCGTCGACGATCAGGAGTTTCTGGTCGTGCCCGTAGTACTTCTTCGTGATGTCGAGATAGAGCTTCGCCAGCGCATCGCCGGTGATCGGCTCGCCCTTCTTGCCCATCTCGTGCATGCGCAACTCAAACTCTGCGAATTGTGTCTGCCGGAAGACGGTGGCCTTGATCCCTTCGAGATAGTTGCCGAGCAGTGACAGCCGCGTCGGCGTGTCCTTGACCTGCTTCAGCATGTAATCGACGAGCAGCGCCTCGTTGAACGTGGACGCGACTTCGGCGACGAACGTCGGATAGCTCGCCGTCGCGTAGGGCTGCGCCTTGTTTGAGAAATAGCTCTGCATCGTGTGCCCGAGCTCGTGGGCGACGGTGCTGACGTCGTTGTACTGCCCGAGATAGTTCAGCAGCATGAAGGGATGCACGTCGTACGCACCACCGTTCGAGTACGCTCCCGACACCTTGCCTTCTGTCGGAGACCAATCCAGCCACCGCTCCTTGAACGCCCGCTGCAACACGCTGGTGTACTCGGCCCCGAGCGGCCCCATCGCGGCGATGATGTGCGTCTGCGCCTCCTCCGGCGTGTATCGCAGGTTCACGTCGGCGACCAGCGGAGCATAGAGATCGTAGTAATGCAGATCGTCGGTGATGCCCATCATCTTCTTGCGCAGCCGCAAGTAACGATGGAACGTCGGCAGATGACGGTTCACGCCATCGACCAGATGCGTGTAGACCGAGACCGGCACGTTGGGTCCGTTCAGCGCCGCTTCGAGATTGCCCGAGTACTTCCGCGCGCGCGAATAGAACAGCGACCGCTGCACGCTCGAGTTCATCGTCATGCCCATCGTGCGGCTGAAGCCGCCGAGTGCACCAAAAAATGCCGTCATCGCCGCCTGACGGACCTCGCGAACCGGTGAGGTGCGCAGATCGCTGTACCCGGCCTGATCGACCTTGACGGTCTTCCCGTCTTTGAGCGTGATAGTCGGATACGGGAAATCGGCATTGGTCAGGATGGTGTAGATGTTGCTGGGCGACCCGGCCAGCGGACCGACATCTGCGAGCAGCTTCTCTTCGGCGTCGGAGAGTGTATGGGCGGCTCGCCTGAACGTGTCGTTCAGATAGAACGCGTAGGTCTTCAACCGCGATTCCGCGGCGATCGCCTTCTCCACCGTGCCCTTGCCAACCTTGAGGATTTCGGGCTCGACGAACGCCGCTTCGGCGCCGAACTTCGCAAAGAGCTGCTGCATCTCCTGCTGCATGCCCTGCGGCCCCGAGTGCCGCGTGTCCTGATCGGACAGCATGCTCGCGTAGACGTACAGCCGCGACAACTCCTTATCGAGGTGCGACATATATTCCAGTGCATCGGCGAGCGTCTTCGGCGAGGCGCCGAGCGTGCCCTGGAATTCCCGCAATTTCGGGAGCTCTTGCTCGATTTTGTCCTTCTGCGCGCGCCAGGCCGCCTCGGAGGGATAGATATCGGCCAGATTCCATTTCAACGCGTCTGGGACTTTCGCGCGGTCGCGCTCCTGTCCGGCCAGCATTACCGTCATCGCAATCACCGCCACCGAAAGAATGGCCAATCTCATGGTATTACCCTTACACATTACCTCATGGCGCGGGCGCAGTTGCGTGACGGTTGGCCGGATCTCAGTGACGAAGAGCTGCTGGACGTCCGCATGTCGGATCTGCCGTTGGCGATCGAAGGTACGCTCGGTGGCCGGATCGCCCAGCTCCGTGCCGAACTCGACGCGCGCGACCTGCGCTTCCCGCTGCATTTCTATCTCTCGGACGAGTGGTTCACGCCGGACGGGGCGACGGCGATCGCCATCCCGTTTTATCTTTCCCACCCGCGTCTCGAGAAACTCGAGGAAGCGCAGATGCTCGAGGTGGAAGGCGGCGAGCACGAGTGGTGCATGCGCATCCTCAGGCACGAAGCCGGACACGCCATCGACAACGCCTTCCGTCTGCGACGCCGCCGTCAGCGGCAACACACCTTCGGTTCGCCGAGCCAGCCGTACCCGGAGTTCTATACGCCGAAGCCATACAGCAAGAGCTTCGTGCTCCATCTCGATTCGTGGTACGCGCAGAGCCATCCCGACGAGGACTTTGCGGAAACGTTCGCCGTCTGGCTGACGCCGAACAGCGAATGGCGTCAGCGGTACGCCGGGTGGCGTGCGCTCGGCAAGCTCGAATACATGGACAGCCTCATGGACTCGCTGGCTGGCGCGACGGCGCCGGTGCAGAATTCCGAGGAAGTCGATCCGCTCAACGCACTCCGCTCGACACTGCGTCAGCACTATCGGAACAAGCGCCGCTACTACGGCGTTGACTACCCGAACTTCTACGATCGCGATCTTCGGCGTTTGTTCTCGGATGCGCCGCAATTTGCCAACGCAATGTCCGCCGCGCAGTTCATCAATCGCATCAGGCGATCGGTCAGGCGTCTCGTCTCGGGATGGACAGGTATCTACCAGTACACAATCGATCAGGTGCTCGAAGACATGATTGCGCGCTGCCGCGAGTTGAATCTCCGTCTCGCGGTGCCCGAGGATCAAGGCCGACAGGAATTCACTGTGCTGCTGACGGTGCAGGCCATGAACTACCTGCACAGCGGCGGCCATCGTCTGTTCTTGTGAGGCGCCTCTTCCTGTGAAGAAGCTGCGCGTGCTTGCCCTCGTTCATGACCATCTCGTGCCGCCCGAGGACACCACCGGTGTCGATGTCGCCGAGGCCGAGTGGAAAATGGAGTACGACGTGATCGAGACCCTGCGCGAGATGGGTCACGAAGTGCGGGTATTGGGAATCAGCGACAACCTCGGGAGCATTCGACCGATCGCCGGGCTCTTCAAGCCGCACATCGTCTTCAACCTGATGGAGGCATTCGCAGGGATTCCGACCTTTGATCAAAACGTCGTCAGCTATCTCGAGCTGCTGCACCTGCCGTACACGGGATGTAATCCGCGCGGCCTGATCCTCGCTCGCGACAAGGCGCTGTCGAAGAAGCTGCTCGCCTATCACCGCATCCCGGTGCCGGAATTCACGGTGGTGCGGCCGGGACGACAAGCGACACTTCCCAAGCGGCTCGATTTCCCGTTGATCGTCAAGTCGCTCTTCTTCGAAGCTTCGGCCGGCATCTCACAGGCCTCCGTCGTCGAGAACGAAGATCAGCTGGCGCGCCGCGCCACCTTCATCCACGAAACGCTCGGCACCGCGGCGATTGCGGAGCAGTTCATCGACGGCCGTGAGATTTACGTCGGCGTGATCGGCAACGAGCGTCTCGACGTGCTGCCGCCGTGGGAGATGTCGTTCGCCGGCATGCCTGAGAACCGCTGGCGCATTGCGACAGAACGGGTGAAATGGAGCACGCAATACCAGAAGAAGCACGGCATCATGACCGATCGCGCCAGGCTGGATGCATCGCTGCTCGACCGCGTACAGCGTGTCGCCAAGCGCGCCTACCGTGCCCTCGACCTCAGTGGCTATGCCCGCGTGGACTTGCGGATGGACGAACAGGAGCGACTCCACGTGCTCGAGGCCAACCCGAATCCGAACATGGCCTACGGCGAAGACTTCTCCGAATCGGCCGAGGCAAGCGGCATCAGCTACGAGCGACTGCTCGAGCGCATCATCGCACTCGGCCGGCGATGGGAGCCGGCCCGTACTGGATAGATAGGGCACAATACTGACGTGCCTTACATAACCGGTTCACGTCGGAGACGAAGCTCTCCGGTGCGTTTGACGCTCGACGCCGACGTCATGGCGAGCCCGACGACGCTGGTGACATTGAGCGCAGGACCGAGCCGGCCTCTTCTGGAACGACAGATGATCCTCGAACTGAAATATTCGGGCGTCTTCCCACGTGTTTTCAAAAGGCTCGTGGACCAATTCCAACTGACGCCGCGGCCGGCGTCGAAATACCGGTTTGCGGTCCAGACGCTGGGCCTGGCCGGCGCGAGAACGGCGACGCTCAACACCTAGCGTATGCCTTTCCGTGCTGGGGAACGCTTCGGTCACTATGAGGTGATCTCGCTTATCGGGTCGGG
>DAINQP010000067.1:0-25152 GCA_036742665.1 Vicinamibacterales bacterium
AGCCGCTTCTCGAGCATCGGCGTGAGCTTCTCGAGCACGTATTGGCCTTCGGCGTCGGACTGGAAAAAGAACGGGATGCCGAAGACATTGAACGACTCGTCGATGGTGCTGAGGCCCGGCAGCATCAGCAGATTCGACTGCAGCTGATCGACGCCCGGTCGCATCATGCGAATCGTCGCATCCTCGCTGCCTTGCGTGCCGCCCGCGTAAATAGTGAGCTTCACGCGGCCGGCGGTCTTGGCCCCCCACTCGGCGCCCATGTCCAGCAGCGTCTTGTGCCACGAGGAATTGACCGGCGCCTGCGTGGCCATCTTGACGGTGACGGCGGCCCACAACGAGACAGGTACGATAATGGCGACGGCGAGTACGAGTGCGATTCTTCGAGCTACCATTCAGTCTCCAACCTTACTTCGAAAACTTCTCGTCGATCCGATCGAGCAGCACGCGGGCGCGCCGCTGGTACACAAGAGTGACGAGACGATTCGACGGATCCTTCTCCGGATCGATGGCCAATGCTTCCTTCAGCAGCCGCTCGTATTCCTGACGATCCTGATTCGGCACCGCGACGCCCGTCGCCAACGAAACGTAGGGGCCAGGCGATACGCCTTTCTGAATCTCGATCGCCTTCGTGAAGTGGTCGCGGGCGCGCGCCGGATTCCCACCGAGCGCTTCCGGCAGGCTGTCGAGCGTGATCATCAACTCATGAATCGAGCCGCGGCTCCATCCCGGATCAAGCGCCAGCGCCCGATCGGCCAGTGCTCGCACGGTCGGGAAGTCCACCGCGAGATCCGGCCGATCGATGCCGAGCGAAATCGCTGCGCCCCATGAAGCCGCCGTCCAGTACAGCAACGGCACATCATCCTTGCGTGCCTTGGCGACCGTCGCCTCGGGGTTCTGGAGCAGCGCCGCACTCGTCCCCTTGCCGAATCGTGCGTCCATACCGCGGAGGCAATAGCCACGGCCACGGATGTAGTGCTTCAGCGCCCGCTCACGCAGCGCTGTGGCCTCGGCGCGGCGGCTGGCATCGAGGCTGTCGGCCTCGGCTTCGAGAAACGCATAGCCGTATTGCGTGAACCCTCCACACGTGGAGATGAGCAGCGGCACGTGATTGGGGACGGACTCGAGGAGCGATTCGTAGAGCTTGAGCGCGAATGGCGTCGCTTCGCGAATCAGATCAGGGTCATCGTCACGGGTGAAGACATCGCCGGGTGCGGACAGCGTGTTGGCGACTGTCTTGACCGCCATGGTCTTGAGCGAACAGCCAGTGGTCAGGGCGAGAACAGCCGCACACACGCTGGCTGGCCCGAGCAGGGCCGATGGACGGATCGATGACCGATGAGACATGCAAGATCCAAGAATAACTTAGAATTCCGGTCGTGACTTGCGCCCGTTGCGCTGCGCCGCTTCCTGATGCCGCGCGGTTCTGTCCGGCGTGCGGTGCGGCATCCGATGGCGCGCTGACGGTCGGTGTCAGCGCGCAGCCAACCATACCAGCAGCGGCTGGGCCGATTGGCGTGGTCAGCCGTCGCACGCCCACGCCGGCAGTTGCGCAATCTTTGGTTGCGGCGCAGAAATCCGACAGCGGGTGGCTGTCGTCCTCAGATTCGATCAGCCATGGCCGATTCGCACCGGGTACGGTCCTCGACGGGCGATATCGGATTATCGGGCTGCTCGGCAAGGGCGGCATGGGCGAGGTCTATCGGGCTGACGATCTCAGGCTTGGTCAGCCGGTCGCGCTCAAGTTTCTGCCGGACGGGTTGCGTGACGAGCCGGTCCGGCTCGCTCAGTTTCACAACGAAGTCCGGATCGCCAGACAGGTCTCACACCCGAACGTCTGCCGCGTGTACGACATCGGCGAAGTGGACGGCGTGCCGTACATCTCGATGGAGTATGTCGACGGCGAGAACCTCGCGACATCGCTGCGGCGGATCGGGCGCTTTCCCGAAGACAAAGCCGCCGACATCGCGCGACAACTGTGCGCCGGGCTCGCCGCCGCGCATCAGCGTGGAGTGATTCATCGCGATTTGAAGCCAGCCAACGTGATGCTCGACGGATCAGGTCGCGTCCGCATCATGGACTTCGGGCTTGCGGCGGCTGGGCGCATTGACGACGTCAGGGCCGGCACACCGGCGTACATGGCGCCGGAGCAGTTGCTCGGACGCGAGGTGACGCAGCGCAGTGACATCTTTGCGCTGGGACTGGTCATTTACGAGCTGTTCACGGGACGACGTGCGTACACCGCGACCACGATCGGTGATCTCGTCAACCAGCACGAGTCTCGATCACTTGCACCTCCATCGCAGGTCGTGAGCGCAATCGACGCCGCGATCGACCACATCATTTTGCGATGCCTCGATCCTGATCCCGAACGGCGGCCTGCGTCGGCGCTCGCGGTTGCCGCTGCGCTGCCCGGCGGTGATCCGCTTGCCGCGATGCTGGCGGCTGGCGAGACGCCGTCACCTGAAGTGGTAGCGGCGGCCGGAGAAGGCGCCGGCTTCAGCCGGCTTGCTGCCTGGTCGATGCTCGGGGCCATCGTCGTCGGCCTGATCGCGGCGATGGCGCTCGCGCTTCGGGACAGCCCATTCGAACGCATTCGCCCTGAATACTCGCGTGATGTGCTGACACAAAAGGCACGCGATGCGATCGCTCAGCTCGGCTACGAGACGCGTGCCGCAGATGCCGCAGTCGGCTTCGAGTGGAGCGATCCGCTGATTCAGGATGTGATCGAGAAGGAGGGACCGTCGCCGCAGTGGGACCGGATCCTGAAGCAGCGTCCCTCGCCGCTGACATTCTGGTATCGGCAAAGCACCGAGCCGCTCGTGGCGACGACGTTCCATACCGACTTGCTCACACCAGGCATCGTCGATCGAGCCGATCCGCCCCCAATCTCATCAGACATGATCCAGGTCAACGTCGATCATCAGGGTCGATTGACGTTCTTGGAAGCGATTCCGCCGCAGCGCCTGCCGTCTCCGGTGCGCGCGGCCGCGGTGGACTGGGCGCCCCTGTTTCGACTCGCCGCGCTCGATCAGTCGACGCTGCAGCCCGTGGACCCGGTGTGGACGTGGCTGGCCGCATCGGATACGCGCGCGGCGTGGACGGGCACATGGCCGGGCAGCGGCCGGCCGCTACGTGTCGAAGCGGCCGCCCTCGGCGGCAGCCCGGTGGCGTTCATGTTGATCAGCGACGCACAGAAGCCATGGCGGATGACGGACGAAACGAGCGGCGAGATCACCGCTTATCTCGTGCTTCTGCTTGGTGCCACCATCGTGATTCTCATTGGCGCGGCGATACTGGCCCGGCAAAACATTCGCGAAGGGCGCGGCGATCGGCGCGGCGCGGCTCGGTTGGCCGCATACGTGACGGGCGTATTGCTGACGTTGTGGGTGTGCCAGGTTCACGTGTCTGGCTCACTCGGGCTGTTTGCTCTGATGCTGCTGGCCGTCTGTACGTCGGTCTTCTACGGCGTGTTGCTGTGGACCGTGTATCTCGCCCTCGAGCCTTTTGTCCGACGCCACTGGCCGCGAGTCCTGGTGTCGTGGACGAACGTGCTGACCGGCCGCGCGTCGGATGCCGTGGTGGGGCGCGACGCGCTGATTGGCGTGGCGCTCGGCATCTGGTTCGCGCTGCTCATCAGGGCCATCGGCGGTGGTCCAGTCGCGTTCCCTGGCGAGGTCGCTCTGTTGCTCGGTCTGCGGAGCACACTCGGTGTCGTGCTGGAGGAGGCGGTGTACGCGATCCGAAACCCGCTGTTCTACTTCTTCATCCTATTTGCCCTGCGGATGATGCTGCGAAGTCAGTGGGCGGCGATGATTGCCTTTACGGCATTCTTCACGGTGCTGAACGCGCTCGGCAACGATCAGGTTTGGCGCGGGGCCGTGGTTGGCTTGCTCTACTTCGGCACCGGGGCCTTCGTGATCGTCCGATTCGGGGGGCTGTTGGCCTTCGTGGTCGGGGCGTTCGTGAGCTCGCTGCTATTCGACGTCGTGCTCACGCTGGATTCATCAGCGTGGTACTTCGGCAGCAACGTCTTCATACTCGCGATCGTTGTGGCGCTGACAGCCTGGGCGTTCTACACGGCGACCGGTCGTCGACCATGGGGCGTCGCCCGTTGAAAGAATAGGAATCAGGTGATTCCTGCAGTGATGTGCCTACAGCGCGCGGAGCGCCGTAACAGGATCGACGCGTGAGGCGCGCACGGCGGGGAACGTCGCTGCGACGAAGGCAACGGCGATCATTACGATCGCCGCAACCGCCATCGCCAAGGGGTCGCCCGGCGCGACGAAGTCGAAGGCGGGGCTTGCCAGCAGCGGCGTGAGTATCGCGGCCAGCGCCAGGCCGACGACCAACCCCGGCACCACGAACACAGCGGCTTGGCTCAGTACCATGCGCACGACCTGGCCTTGTGAGGCGCCCACTGCGATCCGGACGCCAATCTCCTGCGTGCGTCGTGCGAACAGAAACGCGATGACGGCATAGAGTCCAATCGATGCGAGGATCAGACAGAGGACGCCCAGCGCTGAGATGATCTGCGCCACCACACGCGACGGCAGCAACGCCCGCGAGTGGTACAAGTCATCGAATGTGGTCACGTCGAACACCGGGACGTTGGCGTCCACGTCGGCCACCGCGGCCCTGACGCCGGGCACGATCGCCTCCGGCGACTCCGACGCCAGCACGGTCATCGTCAATGCGCCGGCCCGGCTCTGAGTGACCGGCCGATAAATGAATGGGCGCGGCGATTCGGCAAGCTGCTGGTACTTTCCGTCCTTGGCGACGCCGACCACTTCGATGACGAGTGTCTGCACGCCGTTCGGTCCCGGGACATCGGGCATTCGGACGGTCTTGCCTAGCGGATCTTGATCGGGCCAGAACTTCGCCGCGAACGTCTCGTTGACGACGGCCACGCGTGGACTCGTCGCCGTGTCGCGATCGTCGAACGTCCGTCCGTGCACGATCGGCGTGCGCATCACGCGCCAATAACCGGGATCGACGACCGTCTCGGCGACCGATACTCGGCCCTGACCCTCCGGCCGGGCGCCGTCGATGAGCAACGTGAGCGAACCGCTGTTTACGCCGAGCGGCAGGAAGCGCGTGAGCCCGACGGCCTCAACGCCCGGCACCTCACGGGTGCGCTCGACCAGCCGCTGATAGAACGCGCTGGCACGGACCGGGTCATAACGGACAAGCCCGGGATTGAAAGACATTAGCAATACGCGATCGCGGCGGAATCCCGGATCGACGCGCTGCGCCGCCCAGGCGGCTTGCATCAGGAGCCCCGCAGCGGCGAGCACGAGCACTGAGATTGCCACCTGAGCCACGACGAGCACCGTGCGCGGTGTCACCAGACGAGGCAACGGGTCGGGACGCTGCTTGAGTACGGCGTTCAGGCTGGTGCGAGATGTGTGAAGCGCGGGAAGGAGACCGGTGAGGATTGCCGCGATGAAGGTCGCCGCTGCCGTGACGGTTACCACACGCGCATCGAGGCGGAGATCGAGCCACAACGGCAGCGCGCTCGGGATAATGATGACGCGCGAGAGATAGGCGATTGCCCATCCGCCAACGATCAGCGCCCCGCCACCGCCGGCGAGAGCGAGCACAGTACTCTCGGTCAGGAGTTGTCGAACCAGCTGCACGCGCGTCGCACCCAACGCTAGGCGTAACGCCACATCGCGCACGCGATACGCATTCCTCGACAGCACCAGATTCGCAACATTGGCGCACGCGAGCAGCAGGACGAGACCGACGAGTCCCAAGATGACTGTCACGCCTTCGGCTCCGCCCTGATCGAGCCGGGCTCGCGCGGCCATCTCGGGCACGACCACGGCAGTGCGGTCACGATTGGTGTCTGGATACGCGCTCGCAAGTCGTCCGGCAACAACGGTGAATTCGGAGGCAGCCTCGTTCGCCGTGACGCCTGGCGCGAGCCGGCCGAGCACGGTCAGCCACCGATCGGCACGGTCTTCAAGGATCGTTGCGGGCGTGTTCGGATACGCCGTACGAATGGCTGCGAGTGGCACGAACAGATCGGGATGGAAGAACAACTCGGTCCCGCCAAACCGCTCCGGCGCCACACCGACGATGGTGAATGGCGCACCGCTCAGCAGCACCTCGCGTCCGATCACGGTCGCATCGCTGGCGAATTCTCGTTGCCACAATCGGTGACTGATGACTGCAACGGACGAGGGGGTCGTGTCCTCTTCGGGCAGGAAGCCACGGCCCAGCGTCGGCTCGACACCAAGCACGGTGAAGAAGTTGGCGCTGACAAGCCATCCGCCGAGATATGTCGCCGACGCCTCGCGTGTCCTCGCGAGCGCGAAGTCGGCGGACTCGTAAGCGACGAGACCGGAGACCGACGTCGCCTGCCGCCGAAAGTCTCGGTAGTCCGGATACGGAACCTCACCGTACGGCGTGTCTTTCGTGCTGGTGAACACACGCACCAGGTCGCCGGGATGGGGGACATCGGGTGGGCGCATGGCCATCGCATCGGACACGCTGAAGAGCGCCGCGTTCGCACCGATTCCCAGCGCCAGCGTCGCGACCGCCGCCAGCGTGAAGAGTGGCGCCTTACTTAGAGAGCGGACCGTGTAGCGAACGTCCTGCCACAGTCGATCGATCATTCGGTCCTCAAGGCCGTTGCTGGGTCGATGCGAGATGCACGACGCGCGGGAACATAGGAGGCTGCCAACGTGACGAGGACCAGCGCCACCGCCACCGCAACGAACGTCATCGGGTCAGAGACCGTGACGCCGACGAGTAACCGAGTCACGAGTCTGCCCTCCATTACCGCCGCAACGACCCCGGCGGCGATGCCCGCCAGCACCACCCGCGAGCCGTCGCCGATCACCATGCGCGTCATATCAGCAGGCCGGGCGTTAAGTGCCATGCGGACGCCGATCTCCTGCGTGCGCCTGGCGACGGTGTATGAAAGCACACCGTAGCATGTCGCCGGCAAACAGCGCGCGGCCGCGCTGCATCTCGACACCGAGTGTCGAGAAGTACTCGCCGGAGACGAGCTGCGTATTGATCGGCGATGCTGTCTTTGATCCCTGCATGCGGCTGACGAATCGCGCCGAAAGCGTCGAGGCAGCCAGCGTGCCCTTGTTGCCGAGCGCGTCCTGCAGCAGTTGAAAGCGGCGATAGGAGAATCGCAGATACCGTCCCGTGCCGCCGGCCGTATCGGGCAGCGCGTTGGGCGCGGCATCCGGTGCGTTCTCGTACACGGTCAACAGCTCGTCTGGACGCGAGACGGGAAGCGGCTTGAAGAGCACGGCATCGAGCAGCGTGAATATCGTCGCGTTCGCCCCCATGCCGAGCGCCAGCGTCACGATCGCCGCGGCGGTGAATCCGGGTGTGTGCCGCAGCGATCGCGTGGCGTACTTGATGTCCTGCCACAGTGTGTCGATCATTCAGCCCTCAGCGCGACCGTCGGATCGATGCGGGATGCTCGCCGCGCTGGAACGTATCCCGCCAACAGGGCAGCAGCTGCCAGCGTGAACGTGGTCAGCGTGAGACTCGCCGGATCCCGTGGGGTCAGCCCGAACAGCAGCGCCTCGATCAGACGTGATGTCATGAGCGCACCCGCCAGCCCGACAGCGAGACCGATGCTGATGATCGTCATCGTCGGTCGCAGTACGCCGACGAGCACCGCGGATCGTTCGGCCCCGAGCGCAAGCCGAATGCCAATCTCGCGCGTGTGCCCCGCCACGTCGTAGGAAATCACTCCGTACACACCGATACACGCCAGCAGCAATGCCAGCGCGGCGAACGCGGTCGACAGCATCGCCAACAGACGCTCGGTCGTTGTTGCAGCAGCAATCTGCTGTCGCATCGTTCTCACCCACATCACCGCTACGTCCGGGCTGAGCGCGCGCACGACCTGGCGAACGACGGGCGCCAACAACACGGGATTGTCGGTTGTACGAACGGCTGCGGTCAGGGCTTCTGGCGGATCCAGGCTTTGATCGAGCGGCTGATACACCATGTTCGGCGGTGCATCACGCAGCGAGTGCCGCGCGTCACGCACGACGCCGACGACGATCAGCGTGCGGGCGGGATTGGGCCGGCTGCCAAAGCCGATTCGCTGGCCAACCGGATCGGAGTCAGCAAAGAACGTTTTGGCCACCGATTCGTTGATGATGGCTACGCGAGTGGATGATGCGGTGTCCTCGCCGGAGAATAGCCGCCCTCGCACGAGGCCGATACCGAACGTGCCGAAGTACTCAGGCGTTACGGTATTTGCGAACACTTGATTCGCACCCGGCCCCGGTGGCGGCCGCGGAATACCGAGCACTCGTCCTTCGATCGCGGTGTCGACCGGCGTCATCGTCGAACATGCTGCAGATGTGGTGCGCGCCTGACGGCGGAGGTGAGCCAGTGCTTCGGTGCAGAGCGCGGTCATGCCGTCGAGCGGGAACGTCGTGTCGCGCGCATCCAACGAGAAGACGAGCACGTTCTGAGTCTCGAACCCTCCGTTGACGTTGGCAAGATTCTGTTGGGTTCTGACCAGAAGCGCCGCACCAAAAACCACCACGACTGAGACCGCGATCTGGACCGCAACGAGCACGGCGCGTCCCGAGGATCGCCCGGGTGCAGTCGCCCTCCGTTTGAGCGTGGGGGAGAGATTGACACCCGTGGCTCGACAGGCGGGCATCAAGCCGAAGGCGATGCCTGTGACCAGTGACAGTCCCGCTGCGAAAAGCAGGACCGTGCGATCCGGTTGCACGTCAATCCTGATCGGATTCTGATTCGCGAGCAAGAGCGTGCTGACCAGTCGCGTGCCCCATGCGGCGAGCACGACACCCAATGTGCCTCCGGCCAGGGCCATCATCACGCTCTCGGTCAGGAACTGGCGGACAAGTCGGCGGCGCGTTGCCCCGACAGCCATACGCACCGCCACTTCTCGCGCTCGGCCCGTCCCGCGGACGAGGAGCAGATTCGCGACATTGGCGCACGCAACCAGGAGCACCGCTCCGACCATGCCCATGAGAACGGTCAGCGGAGTTCGATACTCGTTCCGCAGACGGTCCTGACCGTTGATCGCCGCTTGCAGCAGCGCCGTGCGCTGGCCTGCCGGCGTCCGAGCGAAACCGATTCCTGGCTGAGACACATGCTCGCGGAACGCCGACGCGATCACGGCCTCCGCCTGTCGAGCATCGACCCCCGAGGCCAACCGAACGACGAGCGGCATGTTGGTCCAGCTATCGAGATTGGTCAAAAAGTCTGGCTCGTCGCGGATACGCATCGAGAGCGGCAGCGTGATCTCGATGGGACGGCCGGGGGCCATGCCTTCGAACCCGGGAGCAGTGACGCCAACGATGCTGACCTGATGTCCTCCGACGAGGAGCGTCTTGCCGATTACCTGCGGATCGCGACCGAAGCGTTGCGTCCAGAAGCTATCGCTGATGACTGCGACGGGTGTGTCGGTAATTGCGCGGTCGTCCTCTAACGTGAATCCGCGGCCGAGAGCCAGCGGCGCGCCGATCACTGCATGGTAGTTGCCGCTCGCGTACTGACCGTACACGCGCTGCGCCCCTTGATCGGAGGTCACCTTGAAGTCGCGAATGTTATAGGCGGTCACGCCAGCGAAGACTTCGTTATGGTTGCGAACGCGTTCATACCAGGGATAGTTGGAAACCGTGCTGATCTGTCTGTCGCCAACGCCGTGAGCGACGAAGTACAGCTCCTCAGGCGCGCGTAGTGGAAGCGTGCGGAACAGGACGGCATTCATCAGGCTGAAGATTGCCGTATTGGCGCCAATGCCCAGTGCGAGTGTCGCAATGGCCGCGGCCAGGAAGCCGCGCGTTCGGCGCAGCGATCGCGCAGCGTATTTGACGTCCTGGATGAGTATGTCCAGCATGATCGGTCAATCGCCGTTGATGACGCGATTGCCTTGACCAAGGAGTATGCCAGAGCAGCCCGCACATCTAACTAGCTGGACGCATGTGAGTTGCACGCTTCGCGCACGATTGCCGCATGCGCGACTGTTCGTCCGTGGGACGCGCCGATAACTTTTCCTCTCGGGAATGGGACTTTACAGGTAGATGGACGCACTCGAAGCGATCGTGACGCGGGCTCGTGACGGCGAAGCCGAGGCATTCGGCATTCTCGTCCGCCGCTTCCAGGACATGGCGGTCGGCTACGGCTATTCGGTCCTGCATGACTTCCAGCTCGCCGAGGATGCGGCACAGGAGGCGTTCTTCGAAGCGTATCGCACGCTGTCCAAGTTGAGGGAGCCGGCGGCGTTCGCAGGCTGGTTCCGGCGAATCGTGTTCAAGCAGTGCGACCGCATCACCCGGCGGCGTGTCGTCGCCACGGTGCCACTCGAGGCTGCACCCGATCCACTGCAGGCGACAGGCGAAGAAGAAAGGAAGGGCGAGGTGCTCGAAGCGGTGCGTCAGTTGCCCGAGCACGAGCGGTCGGTGATGACGCTCTTCTACATCGGCGGTTACTCGATGGACGAGGTTGCGACATTTCTCGAAGTCCCAGTGTCCACCGTCAAAGGCCGGCTGCACTCAGCGCGTGAGCGGATTCGCACGATGCTGCTCGATACGGTGGCTGACGATCTGCGCGCCCGGCGGCCGTCCCGCAACCAGTCATTCGAGACGAGGGTGGTGGATCTTCTCGAGGCGGCGCGTGGCGGCGACATCGAGCGCGTCAAGACCCTGCTCAAGGCTGATCGGCGATTGCTGGTTGGGCGCGATCCAATGGGCAACACGGCGCTCATCATTGCCGTGAACACCGGCCACGAGGCATTGGCCGATCTGCTGTTCGATGCCGGTGTCGAGCCCGGTCTGCATGAAGCCGCCGCGATTGGCGACAGCAGCCGCGTTCGTGCTGCGCTCGATCGAGACCCGGCACTGCTCGACACGGATTCGCCTGAAGGCTTCACGCCGCTGGCCCTGGCCGCGCACTTTGGTCACCTTGACGTCATGCGGCTGCTGATCGATCGCGGTGCCGACGTGAATCGTGTCGCTACGCATCGGCTCGCGGTCACGCCGCTCCACGCCGCGCTGTTTGGACGGCAAGTGGGTGCTGCGCTGCTGCTCATCGAACGCGGCGCCGACGTCACGCTCGCGCGGGGCGGGTCCGGCTGGAAGCGGGCCGGCTGGACGCCACTGCACTACGCGGCAAGCATGGGGTTCAGCACACTCGTGCAGCCGCTGCTCGATCGCGGCGCCGATCGCTCTCGTGCGGACGAGGACGGAAAGACGCCGCTCGACGTGGCGATCGACGCGAACCACACGGGCATTGTCGATGTGCTCCGTTCCAGAGGTGTGAAATGAGAAAGACGCTTGTCGGTTGGTGGTTAGTGGGTAGTGGTTGGTGGGTCCAACTACAACCAACCACCAACTACCAACTACCAACGACTAACCAGGTGATCGCCATGGCGCAGACCGAACCAGTCAGTGAGATCCTCCAAGCGAAGTACAGGGGCAACCAGGCGCGCGTCGAGGAGTTGCTCAAGAACGACCCAGCGCTGAACATCTTCGAAGCGGCGGCGACGGGCCAGACCGCCCGTGTTCGCGAGTTGCTCGCAGCAAATCCTTCGCTGCTCAACGCGTACGCGCCGGATGGATTTCATCCTCTGGGCCTGGCGGCGTTCTTCGGCAATACGGCCACCGTCGACGCGCTGCTTCAGGCGGGCGCCGACGTGAACCAGCAGTCGCGCGAATCGATGAAGGTGAGCGCGCTGCACTCGGCCGCGGCCGCCGGCAGACCCGACATCGTCGAGATGCTGCTGGCAAAGGGAGCCAATCCGAACGTGCGTGCGGAAGGCGGTGTGACGGTCTTCCATGAGGCGGGTGTCACGGGTCAAATCGAGATCGCTGAGATGCTGCTGACGCACGGCGCCGATGTGAACGCGACAGACAACTCAGGCAAGACGCCGCTTGCTCACGCGATCAACTCGAAGAAGGATGCGATGGCGGCGTGGTTGCGCGCACATGGTGGGAGATAGCGGAGATCCCGGAGGCAACGGAATCACACCGGAGGAACGGAGAAACGGAGTGATCTAAGTGGCCGTGATCCGTTTCAGTGGACACCTTGATCGGGCACAATGCGCGGGAGGCGTCCATGGCCCGTGTCCGTCGTAAGCGACATAGCGAAGGCTGGCACTACCTCGCCGTCGTCATCGATCTCTTTTCGCGGCGTGTCGTCGGGTGGGCGTTCAGCCCCACGTTGCATAGTGATCTGGCGACCGCGGCGCTGCGGATGGCGCTGATCCATCGCCGACCAGGCCGAGGCCTCGTGCATCATTCCGATCGCGGCATGCAGTACGCCAGTCACGCGTATCAAGCGCTGTTGGCCGCCCATGGACTCCCCCCGATATGAGCCGCCGCGGCGACTGCTGGGATAACGCCGTCGCCGAAAGCTTCTTCAGCACGCTCAAACAGGAACTCGACACCTGCCGTTGGTCGACCCGTGCTAGCGCCGAGACTGCCGTCCGTGCGTACATCGAGGATTTTTACAATCCCGTGCGTCTGCATTCGACGCTCGGGTACGAGGCGCCGGCAGTCTTCGAAGCCGCCGGCGTAAGTGTAATGCCCTGTCCACGAAAACGGATCAAGGCGAGAACTTTTTGTCTCCGTTACTCCGTTTCTCCGTGTTGACCCGTTATCTCCGCCCCCTCCCGTTAACTCAGATCGAAGGCGGAGATCATCTGACGATCGCGAACGTAGAGTGTTGTCCCCACCAGCGTGGGCGGTGTCCATGCCAAATGCTGCAGCACGCTCGCCTTCGCCAGGACCTTCAAGCCTTGCGGCGAGACCGTTGCGAGGCCGAGTGCCCCGTCTTCGTCGAGCACGATGACCTTGCCGTCGGCGTAGAGCAGTTGCGCTCGCCCGAAGCTGCGGTCCTGCCACGCGACGGCGCCGCTCTTCAGATCGATCGCCGAGATCAACGCCGGACCGAAGTCGCCACTCGAGGCGTAGGCGTGGTCGCCGAGACGGAGGATGGTGCCGATGTGAATCCGCATCCGCTGGCTGTGCCACTTCTCGGTGACGGTCGTCTTGCCGTCGGACTGTCGGAGTTCGAGCGCGCGCGTGCCGACGCCGTAGGCCGAGGACACGAGGAGCAGATGCTGGTCAGCGACCCACACCGGTGTGGTGATGTTGAGCCCCCAGTCGGTCTTGTGCGGATGTCTCCACAGCTCGCGACCACTCGCCGGATCCATTCCAGTGACGACGTCGCCGCCGAATACGACGAGCTGCGGCTGCTTGTCCACGTCAATCAGAATCGGCGACGCCGGCGCCCAGACGAAGTAGCCGTTCTTCCACTGCAGCTTGCCCGAAGCCTGATCGAAAGCGGCGACTGCCTGATTCGGTCCGCCCATCGTCACGATGATGCTGCCGTTGTAGAGGAGAGGGCTGCCGCTATAGCCACGTCCGGTGAGCGGCGCGTTGAACTCCTTCACCATGTCGTGCGACCAGATGCGCTTGCCCGTCATCTTGTCGAGTGCGAAGAGTTCGCTGCGCGAGCTCGCGGCGAACAGCCGATTGCCGACGATCAGTGGCGTGCTGTGCGGACCGAAGCCCTGGTCGAACTGAATGCCAGCCGGCGAGGCGGGGTACTTGAACTCCCAGAGGGTCTTGCCGCTCGCGGCGTCAAGCGCGACGACGACCTCTTCATGAAAGACCGACGGCTGGCGCGTGATCTGGCGGTACATCGTGTAAAGACGCCCGTTCTCGATGAGCACCGATGAGTGGCCCTCGCCGAGATTCCGGCTCCACAACTTCTTCGGTCCGCTCGCCGGCCAGGTCGAGGCCAGCCCTTTACTCTCGGACATGAAGTCGCGATCGGGGCCACCCCACTGCGTCCACGATGGAGTCGTCTGGCCGATGGTCGTCGCCGGCGCAATGACCACTGCCGTGAGGATCACGTGTCGGACTGCAGCACGAATGCACATGTCATTCACCTCGAAGGGCCTGGACCGGATTGGTTCGCGCAGCGCTCGACGCAGGGATCAGTGATGCGCAGACGGCGACGGCGACGAGCGTGACGCCAGCGATGACAAAGGTCGTGATGTCGAGCGGCGCGACGCCGAACAGCCGCGACGACATCAGCCGAGTGACCGTCATTGCGCTGTAATCGGCCTCGTCATCAAATCAACATTCACAACTCAGCCAATCATCAACGAATCAATAATCATCAATCGCCAATCACAAATATTCTAGTCGGCTCGCAGAGTCACGACCGGGTCGACGCGGCTGGCACGACGTGCCGGGAGATAACACGATGCGACGGCCACCAGCGCAATCGAGGACAGCACGGCGACGTAGTTGAGGGGATCGGATGCGGTGATGAAGCCGAACGCCCGGCCCATTGCCAAGGCGATGGGGAGAGCCAACGGCAACCCGAGCACCGATCCACCAATCACGGGCCAGGCACCCTGCGCAACGATCATGCGGCGCACCGCCGACGGCCGCGCACCGAGGGCCATGCGTACGCCGATCTCGCGTGTTCGCTGGACGACGACATATGAGACCACGCCGAAGATGCCCGCGCCGGCCAGACAGAGGGCGAGGAAGCCGACCGCGACGAGCAGGCTGCTCAGAATGTAGTTGCTGGCCGTGTCGTTGAAGATTACTTGCGCCATAGACGAGACGGCGAAGATCGGCTCGTTCGGCTCGAGCGCCGCAGCCGCCGCGCGCACTGCGGATGTGAGCGAAAGAGGATCCGCCGCAGCAGTCCGAAGCGCGATGGCCATCGTCCGGTCAGCATGGAGCGTCCACGGGATATAGAGCTGTGCCATCGAGCGGCGGAACACGTCGGCGCTTCTCAGGTTGGCAACGACGCCAACGATGAGGACGCTGCGGTCTGCTTCACCCGGCATGGTCAGCGTGGCACGACTGCCGATGGCATCGCCGCGCGGCCAGAGCTGAAGAGCGGCATCCTCGCTGACGAGCGCAACCGGTTGGCCGCCGCTGAAATCAGCCGCATCGAGGCTGCGTCCGCGCAGCACCGGCACACGCATCGTTCGCAGGTAGTCACGGCTAATCGATGCCAGCATCAGCGACGGAAGAGCCTCCGTCGCCACCGGAGGCGCGCCGTCAACACGCACGCGGACGTTGAGATCGCGATCGGCGATCGGAAGGCGATTGATCGCCCCTGCCGACGTGACGCCGGGAAGCCCTTCGAGGCGTTCAAGCAGAGCCGCGTAAAACCGAGTGATGCTGTCAGGACTCGCGTAGCGCGCCGGGGACACGTCCATCTTGAACGTCAGCACTTGCGCGGGGTCCAACCCAAACGTGGCTCCGCGTATCGTCCACGCCATGCGACCGAGCAGGGCGACCTGGACAAGCACGACGACGGCAAGGCCCACTTGCAGCCCAACGAGCACGGTTCGCGTGCGGTGACCGGGCGACCGCGTCGCGCGCGCACCTTGACGCAGATCATTCGCGTCTGGCCGCCACCCCCGAAGCGCAGGGAGAAGGGAGAATGCAAAAGGAATGAGGAACGACGTCATCGCCCCGGCGAGCAGAATGCGTCCATTGATCGACGCATCGGTGAGCACGCGGGCCTGGGGACCGCCCAACCACTTGAGGGCACTCAGTCCCCATGCGCCGAGCGCCACGCCGATGACACTCGCGGCAACGGATAGGACGAAACCTTCGGCCATGATCTGCTTCACGTGATCCCACCGGTCCGCACCGAGCACCATTCGCAGGGATAACTCACGGCGTCGAGCTGACACGTGCGCGAGAACGACGTTCGACACGTTGGTGCACGCCATGGCCACGACGAGCACGGCGAGCAGCACCAGGAGCGAGAGGAGAAACCGGATACCGCCGCCGAGCAGTTCGACAAGGGGCCGCACGACGATTCCCGTCTGCGCGTTCGTCGTCGGGTACTCCGTCTTCAATTGCCCGGCGATGGCGGTGAAATCACGCTCAGCCTGCTCGAGTGTGACTCCAGGCTTCAGGCGTGCACTGACGAAGAGGGTTCGAAGGTCACGACTCGCGCGCGCGGCGTCGAGTTCCTGAGGCACCCACATGTCAGTGTCCACGAAGATGCCGCGTCCGGCCGACGCAGAGACCACGCCGACAAGGGTGTGCGGGACGCCATCGAGGAAGACGCTCCTGCCGATGATCTCCGTCCGACCCGCGAAGCGCTCGCGCCAATAGCGATCCGTTAGAAGGGCCACACGCGGCGCTCCGATTCGCCCGTCGTTTGGACGGATGCTCCGGCCGATGGCGACGGGAATCTGCCACTGCGTGGGCAAGTTGGCGGTCGCACGCACCAGTGCTACACGCTCCGGTGCGTCGAGGCCCGTCAGCGTGGCCGTGGCGTACTGAAACGCGGCGACGTCATCGACCGACATCGATCGCGCGGTCCAGTCAACGAGGTCGGGAATCGACGTGCCGGTAATCGCGACGTCGCCGGCCATCCCCGCCCTCGCTTCGCCGGGACGGGGATCGGTAGACGACACGAAGACGAGCCGATCAGTATTCGCGACCGGTAGCGCGTGCCAGACGCTGTCAACCGTGCTGCCGATAATCGTGCTGACGCCAATCGCGACTGCGAGCGTGAGCACGATAATTGACGTCGGCGCCGGATTGCGCCACAGCGCGCGCGTTGCCAATCGGAGTCTTGAGATCATTGTTGAACGTCCGATCTGTGATTGTTGATTCGTTGTTGATTGGTGATTGGCGATTACTGATTGAAAACGCGACCAGCTGACGGCACCGCTCGGCCAATCCACACTCGCGAATCAACAATCATCAACGAATCGATAATCAACCATCGCCAATCACTAATGTTCTAATCCTGCCTGAGGGCGCGAAGTGGATCGGTCCGGGCCGCGCGGCGCGCCGGAATGTACGCGGCGATTAGCGTGATCGCGATGAGCGTCGGCACCGCAAGCACGTAGCTCCAGACGCTGTGGCCGCCCATCTGGTTCTGGAAAACTCCACTCAGCAACCCGCTCGTCGCGATGCTGCCGGCAATGCCGAGCACGATGCCAACGCCGGCGAGGATCATGCCGCGTCTGAGGACCATTCGCAGCACCGATGCCGGAGCCGCACCGACGGCGATCCGGATGCCGATCTCGCGTGTGCGGCGGGTGACGGAATACGCGACGAGTCCGTACAAGCCAATGACGGCGAGCAACACACCGATGGCTCCCAGTCCGCCGACGGTGCCGACGATCAACCGGCTGATGTGGATCACCCGCGAGGCGTAGTAATCCTCCATCGTGCGCAGACCGAGGACCGGCATCTGGGGATCCATTGACCGCGCCAGCGCTCGCAGCGGCTCGGCCAGGGCTGCGGCCGGACCAGAGGACGCCAGTATCAGCGATCGGCGTGATACGGGGCTCTGCGCGTGCGGGAAGTACATGAACTCCAACTGTGGCTCGACGATGAAGAAGTAGCGAGAGTCGGCAGCCACGCCGATGATCTCCACCGTCCGTGGCGTCGGGGTCCGGATGTTCACCCGCTTCTTGATGACGTCCTGGCCTGGCCAATAGCGTGCAGCAAACCGCTGGTTCACGATAGCGACCTGGGGCGAGTCACGATTGTCGGTGGCCCGGAATCCTCGGCCCGCCACGATGCGAATGCCGGTCGTGTCGAAATAACCTTCGTCCACCAACACCGACGGACACGCAGTGCTGTCGATGCCAGGCGCGAATGTGAAGCCTTCGGGTGCGATCTGCGAGACCTGCAGGTTGTCGGTACGCATCGGTACCGTGGAGGCAAGCGCGACGGATGTGACACCAGGCAGACTGGCGGCGCGGTCCTTGATATCGCGAAAGAATGTCTCCGCGCGCGCATCGCTGTAGCGGGCGAGGCTCGGGTCGAAGCTCGCGAAGATGAGGCCCTCTGTACGGAACCCCGGACCTTGTGTCAGGCGCGAGTTGAATGCGCGATACATGAAGATCGTCACCGTCACCAGCATCAGCGCGAGCGCGACCTGTGCGCACACGAGAAGGTTGCGGCCCCAGAGGCGTCCGCCTCTCTCTCGCTCCATGCCCGCCGCATCCTTCAGCGAGGGGACGAGGTCGGCGCGCGTGGCGCGCCAGGCGGGCAGCAGGCTCGAGAGCACTGCGCTACCAGCAGCCACGAGGATGCCGACGATGAGCGCCCGGGTATCGAGATCGAACGTGAGCTTCAGCGGGATATCCGTCGGATATTCGATCGTGCGATATGCGTTGATGACGGCGTAGCCGAGCAGCAGTCCGAGAAGTCCCCCGCCGGTCGCCAATAGCAGACTCTCCGTCACGAGCTGGCGAAGCACGCGGAATCGGCCGGCCCCGACGGCCAGGCGCAGCGCGAGCTCGCGTGCGCGCGCGGGCGCCCGGCTCGCCAGCAACCCGGCGATGTTGGCGCACGCAATCGCGAGGACGAGCAGCGCGAGGGTCATCAACATGACGACCATATTTGTGTCGCCACCGCCCGGCCGATCGCGGTACGCATCGAATTCCGTCTTCACGATCAGATCGCGATTGCGGTTGGTATCCGGATACGTCTGCGCGAGGCTCGAGGCGAGCTGTTCGATGTCCTGTCGAGCCTGGTTTATGGTCACGCCACCGGTCAGACGGCCTTTGACGGTGAAGACACGGCTGTCGCGACGCGTCAGCAAATCCGCTTGCACGCCGGTCTGCACCGCTGTGTACATCGCAATCGGAATGTAGAACGCCGGCTTCACGTCGTGGTCGATGCCCGTGAAACCCTCCGGCGCGACGCCGACAACGGTGAATTCGACACCGCCGAGTGTGATGCGCTTGTCCACGATCGACGGGTCCGCCGCGAAGTGCTGGCGCCATTCGTCGTGATCGAGGACGACGACTGGATTGCGGCCTGGGACTTCGCTCTCGTCGGCTCGCAACGCGCGACCGAGCCGCGGATGCACCTCCATCGCTTCGAAGAAGTTGCCGCTCACCGCCATCCCGACTTTGCGCTCGGTCGGCTCGTGAGCCCGATTCGTGAAGCTCGTGATCACGAAGCAATACGCGACAATGTTGTCGAAGCTCCTGGCCTTGTCGCGCAGGTCCAGGTAATCGGGATACGAGAGGCTGCGATTGCCGAAGCCGGTGTCGCGCGCCTGGCCGAGGATGGAGATCACTTCGCGAGCTCGGGGAACCGGCAGCGGACGGAAGACCAGCCCGTCGGCGACGCTGAACATCGCGGCATTGGCTCCGACGCCGATCGCGATGGAGATAACGGCGATCAACGTGAAGCCTGGGTTTTTCATCAGCACGCGCAGGCCGTGCTGGAGGTCTCTAATCATTGTTGATGTCCCGATCGTCGATTGGTGAATGGTTGTTGATTGTCGATGGTTGATTAGGAACGACGAGCCGTTGCCGCCTAACAGTAATCAACGATCGCCAATCAGCAATCATCAACGAATCCCCGATCAATAATCGCCAATCCAAAATGTCTAGTCCTGTCTCAGTGCTCGCAGCGGATCGACGCGGGCGGCGCGTCGGGCGGGGATGTACGCCGCGAGCAGCGTCACCGCGAACAGCGCCGGCACGACGAGCAGATATGTGGTCACATCCACGCGCGGCACATCTGGAAACGGAAAGGCCGAGCGCAGCACGCCACTGGTGGCGGCACTCGCGGCGAGACCGAGCAGCGTACCGCCGGCAGCCAGCCATAGTCCCTGGCGCATCACCATGACGAGCACGGCACCGGCGCGCGCACCGACGGCTATGCGAATGCCGATCTCACGCGTCCGCCGGTTGACCGAGTAGGCCATCAATCCATACAGCCCGACGACCGAGAGTGCCAGGCCCATTGTCCCCATGCCTCCGACGAGCTCGATCAGCAGGTTGGTGATCGTCACCGAGCTTGACCGATAGAAGTCGTCCATCGTCCGGACGCCGAACACCGGCACATTGGGATCGATGTCGTGAACCGCCGCCCTCAGCGGGGCAGCGAACGTAGCGGGGTCGCCGTCGGTGTGCACCAAGATGGTGCTGTCCGGCGCGGACACCTGGCGCCGCGAGTAGTAGACGAATTCCGTCGGACCCTCCGACAGGGTGCGATAGCGGGTGTTCGCGGCGACGCCGACGACCTGCATCGGCTTCGTTTGGGTGCCGTCGATCAGTCGGAATCGCATGCCGATGGCACTGCGGCCGGGCCAATAGCGTGATGCGAACGTCTCGTTCACGACGGCGACTGCCGGTGTGTCCTGCGTGTCCGTCCGGCGGAACGCCCGTCCGTCAACGATGTCAATGCCGAGGGTGTCGAAGTACTCCTCATCGACACGCGCCGAACGCACATGCACCGACTCGGTACCAGCCGGAAGCTGATAACCGTCGGGAACGACCGCATAGTTTTCAATGCTGATGCCATCGAACGGAACTGAAGACGTGAGCGACGCCGATTTCACGCCGGGGATGGCTCGTGCACGATCGACGAGCTGGTCATAGAACCGGTCCGAACGCGCGGTGTCGTAGCCGGCCAGGTCCGGCTCGAGTGACATCAGCAGCACGTGATCGGTGCGGAAGCCAGGCCCGCGTCCGTACTCGTTGTGATAGGCGCGGAACAGGAACACCGCGACCGTGACGAGTACTAATGAGAGTGCGACCTGACCGCTGACGAGCAGATTGCGTCCCCATAGTCGCAGCCGAGGGTGACTGCTGCCGCCGCCGTCCTTCAGCGTACTCACCAGATCGGTGCGCGCCGACTTCCATGCGGGCACCAGGCTCGAGCCCACGGCAGTCATCGTCGCGACGACGAGGCCGACGATGAGCACCCGCTCATTCAGCTCGAACACGAGCTTCAAAGGAACCTCAGTAGGGAGCTGAAGACCCTGCAACAGGGCGATCACACCCGACGCGATCAGCAAGCCCAACGTGCCGCCGCCGATCGCCAGCAGCAGGCTTTCGACCACGAGCTGACGTACGAGCCGCACGCGGCCTGCACCGATCGCCAATCGCAGCGCCATCTCTCGCGCGCGCACCGGTGCGCGGCTGGTCAGCAGCCCTGCGAGGTTCGCGCTCGCAACGAGCAGCACGGTCATCGACAGCGTGAGCAACATCACTGCCGCGCCGGCGAGCGGGGGTCTGGCGGTGACACGAGCGTCGAACTCGGTTTGCGCAGTGAGACCGTAGTTCCGATTCGTGTCGGGATAGGCGCGCCGCAGGTTGGCGCCGATCAGCGCCATGTCTTCGGCCGCCTGCGTGACCGTCACGCCCGGCTTCAAGCGACCTTTGACTGCGATGTTGCGCACGTCGCGGCTCATGAGGTCGATCGTGCTGCCGACGGTCCTCAGCACCGGCATCATCGCGAACGGCACGTAGAAGCCCGGATGGACGAACTGATCCGGACCGGTAAACCCCGATGGCATGACGCCGACTACCGTCATGTCCACGCCGGCCACGCGAATGCGGCGTCCGACAACATTGCGATCGGCGGCGAACTCCTGTTCCCACAATTCGTAATCGAGGACCACGATCGGGTCGCGGCCGATGACGCGATCGTCGTTCAGCCCGATCGAGCGGCCGAGCATCGGCTGCACGCCGAGCATGTCGAAGAGATTGCCGCTGACGGCCATGCCGAACTTGCGCTGCGCTGCCGAGTCGTTGCGCTCAGCAAAGCTCGCCACGATCAGCCGGAATGCGGCCAGGCTGCTGAAGGTACGGTTGCGATCGCGGACCTCCTCGTAGTCGGGGTAGGAGAGGGTCGCGGCATTAGGCGTCGTGAATCCTGACCTCGGAGCTACCGAGGTCACATTGACGATTTCCGCGGGATGCGGCGCCGACAGCGGCCGAAGCACTAGCGTGTCGGCCAAACTGAACATCGCCGCATTGGCGCCGACGCCAAGCGCGATCGACGTCATGGCAATGAACGAGAAGCCCGGATTTTTGCGCAGCATCCGGACGCCGTGCTTGAGATCCTGCCAGAGGGTGCCACTCATCATTCAGCTCTCAATGCATCTACCGGATTGATGGTTGCCGCACGGCGGGCGGGAAGGTAGCTTGCGACGACGGCGACGATGACAATCATCAGCAGCACGCCCGAGTAGCTGATGGGATCGCGAGGATCGATCTCCGGAACGGCCGCGGTCAGAACCAGAGACAGCGCAATCGCGGCAACGAGTCCGACGACACTCCCCGTCAAGACCGGCCGCGAGGTGTGTGCGACGATCATGCGCACGATCCATTCGGGCCGGGCGCCGAGCGCCATCCGCACGCCGATCTCGCGGCGGCGCAACGACACCGAGTACGACACCAGACCGTAGATCCCCGCTGCGGACAGGCAGAGGGCAATCAGACCAATCGTACAGAGAATCGCCGTCAGGATGTACGTGCTGGCGAGGTCGTCGTACAGCACTTGTGACATCGACGCGACGCTGTGAATGGGTTGATTGGGATCGATGACCGCAACCTGAGAGCGAATCGCGGGAACGAGCTGTAGCGGATCGGCGCCCGCGGACTTCACGACGACAGCCAGATCGGCACTGGACTGCCGCGACATCGCCACATAGACCTGCGGCAACGGGCCCTGATCGATGTCGGAATTGCGGAGATTGCCCACCACGCCCACGATCTGCAGCCAGACGTTCTGACCGGTGTCGCCGAGTGCGATGCGTGCGCCGATCGGCTCGCGGCCCGGCCAGAACCGTCGCGCGGCTTCCTCGTTGATCATCGCGACGGGAGCCGCATCTGTCATCTCAGTGGGCGAGATTGCGCGGCCTCGCCTGAGCGGAATCTGCATCGTCCGGAGATAGTCGCCGGCGATCGCAGAACGGGAGACCAGCGGGCGGGTCTCGTTCGGGCCAATCACGGTGTCCTCGATGGAGAGTCGGGCGGTCTCTTCACGGTCGGAGACAGGCAGCCGATCGACGACGCCCATCGATGTGACACCAGGCAGCGCACGGAGACGCGTCGTCAGATCGTTGATGAAGCGTTGAATCGCCTGCGCATCCTGGTAGCGGGACGAAGGAAGTCCAACGTGGAACGTCAGCACCTGCGCTGGCTCGAATCCGGATGCGATGTCAGAAAGCTTCCACGTCGTGCGGATGAACAAGCCGATCTGGACCATCAGGATCATCGCGGCCGCGGCCTGTAACCCGACAATCGTGTGACGCAGGCGGCGGCTGCGACGTGTGGCACCCGCGGCACGTGTCCCGTCGCGGAGTTCCTGAGGATCGGGCGCAGCGAGTCGCAGCGCCGGAAGCAGTCCGAAGCCGAGGGGCGTCGCGCACGCGATGAGCAGGCTGGCCGTGAAGACGCGACCGTTCATCTGCATGTCGGCGAAGCCGAACTCGTTGCGGCCAAGCCATCGCAGCGCCGCGAGGCCCCAGCCGGCAAGGATCAGCCCGACGATGCATCCAGCCACCGCGACGATCCCGCTCTCGGTCATCAGCTGACGGATGCGATCGGCCCGCGTGGCGCCAAGCGCGGCATGGACCGCGAGCTCATGGCGCCGGGCCATCGACTGCGCGACGATGACGCTCGCGACGTTCGCGCAGGCAACGACGACGACGAGCAGCCCGATCAGCGAGAGGATCGTCAGCAGGACTCGAACGTTGAACCCTGAAGCTTCGACGAGCGGGAGCACTGATGCGCCAATTTGTGAGTTCGTATCGGGATGTTCGGCACGCAGTTGACGAGCGATCGTATCGAGCTCGGCGGCGGCTTGTTGCCGCGACGCGCTCGATCTGAGCCGTCCGGTGACGATCACATTGCGGACATCACGGCCGTGACGCAGTGGATCAACCAGGAGCGTGGTGAAGACTTCCGCATCATTGAAGAACCCGGTTCCAACGTCGGCAGGAAGAACACCCACGATGGTGTGCGGCACCATGTCGAGCATGACGCTTTGCCCGAGAACGCGGGGACTTGCCGAGAACTGACGCTGCCAGAATCGGTACGAGAGTACTGTCACCGGCGCCGATCCCGCGAGACCGTCCTCGGCACGAAAAGCGCGACCGAGTACCGGGGTCAGGCCCCACACGTCGAGAAGGTTTGCGGTCACCTCGATCTTCGTGACGTGCAACGGCACGTCGAGGCCAGTCAGGTTAGCCGAGCCCAGCGTGAACCCGGCGAGCTGCTCGAACGTCGAGGATCGCGCGCGCCAGTCGGCAAGGTCGGGTATCGAGGCAGGCGTTCGCAGCACGACGCTGCGGCTGCCGCCTTCCGCCTGCACCACGCGCGTGTCAGTGGACGCGACATACACAAGCCGGTTCTGATTGACGGCGGGAATGAAGTGCCACACCACGTCCACAACGCTGTAGATCACGGTCGCCGATGCAATGGCGACACCCAGGGTCGCGACACCCACCAGTGTGGGTCCCCGCTGTTTGATGAGCGAGCGCAGTGCGTAGCGGATCTCTGACACGTCAACGCTCCAAGGTCAAAGCCCGTGCCACGTGAGAGCGGGGAAGCGGGCCGTTTCTCGAACGTTCTCGCGTGTTGATGCTACCCCGTTCAGTCGGGGTGTTCGCAGATGGGACGTCCTGTTCGCGCCCGAACACATCAATCGTTCGGATCGTTCGAGTCGTTCGGATCGTTCGGACGTTCGGGTCGTTCTCCGTTGAGATCGTTCGACCCGTATATCGACTTGGAACGCGCCGCACGAATCGAATAGCTCGAACGACACGTCGAACGATCTATTCGGCCTTCAGCACTTCGACCGGCTGCACCAATGTGGCTCGCCGTGCAGGCACGACCGCTGCGGCGAAGGCGACCCCGAGCGCGAGCACGACGGCGCCGAAGATGATCGCTGGAGCCGTGCCCTCGACGCCGAACAGCAGTGCCTGACTGAGGCGCCCCAGGCCAAAGGCGAGCGCGGCGCCAATCCCCACGCCAACGATGCTGATGCGGCCGACCTGCCCCAGCACGAGGCTGCGAATGTCGCCCGGCGTCGCGCCGAGCGCGATGCGGATGCCAATCTCACGTAATCGCTGCGCGATGCCGTAGGCCAGCACGGCATAGAGACCGATCGCGGCCAGGACAACCGCAAGGCCTGCGAATGCCGACGATATCGTGGTCAGCGCACGATAGCCGCTGGTGTCGTAGCGAATCTGTTCCTCCATCGTCCGGAGATTACTGATTGGGATGTTGGCGTCCAGCTTGCGGACGACGGCAGCGACTGTAGGGAGCACCGCCGGTGTGTTGGCGCCAGCCCTCACGTAAAACGTGAGTGCGCCAATGTCGGCCTGCCGGTACGGCATCACGAACTGTGGCGGCGCCGGCTCGCG
>DAINQP010000068.1:0-18702 GCA_036742665.1 Vicinamibacterales bacterium
ACAGGTCACGGGTTGGTTAGCTTGGCAGAGGCCGTCGGCCCGACTGGCCACGTGCACGCAGTCGATATCTCTCCGGGGATGATGGCCGTTGCACGGACGCGCGTGGAGTCTGCAGGCCAGCGAAACGTGACCCTCACGATCGGCGACGCCCGCGCCTTGTGCTTTAGATCCGATGTCTTTGACGCCGCGTTTTTGAGTTTTACGCTGGAACTCTTCGAATCAGCCATTCCGCAGGTGCTGGCAGAAGTGCAGCGGGTGTTGCGCCCGGGCGGCCGTGTAGGCGTCGTTGCGTTGGCGAAGGAGAGCGCGACCAATGCCATGGTCGATTTGTACGAATGGCTCCATCGCCACTGGCCGCATGTCATCGACTGCACGCCAATCGATGTCGTGCGTGTTCTCCAGGTGGGCGGTTTTCGCACCCAAATGGGCGATGCCACCGCCATCTGGGGACTTCCAGTCGTTGCTGCAGTCGGTCTGAAGGCCATTGACGGAGCGCCGGAGTTTCCGGTCGGCTGACAGTCCGTTGAGCGACGCTGCCGAACCTCCGGGAACAGCCGGGCTCGTTCTCGTGCGCGGCTTCATGGCAGCCTCGGTATTACGAAAGATCGTCCACTACGAATCTGGAGATCGAAGCGTACGAAGGAACATCGCCACGTGCGCGGGCAAGTGCCGCCGGGAATTGTGTAAGGACTGTGTAAGGTGAGGTTCGGATCGTCGAGGAATACGGAGGTTTACCGCGTCACATCGAGGAGCATCTTGTCACCGCAAGCCGTTGAATCGAATGCGCGACGAAGTGTTTCGGTGTCGCTTGGTGATGCTGGCCAACACCGCTTTCCAAGCGTGCTCCTTAAACCACTCGGACATCTCTCCATACTTACAGGCGCCACGGTGATCACGATTTAGGCAATTGTGATATTTCCTCCAAACTTCAGCAACCAGTGATCGGGTTGAACCGACCGTATTGGTGACCGGTCGCGAACACGTCGTGCTGCGAGTGGCGCCACGTCCCCTATGGTGCGAGACGACACTCACGGCCGAGCATTATTCTGTCGCGTTCGTGACGGGCACGATGGACACGAGAGCCACAGAATCGAGCAGCACCGCAATCGCTATTAAGAGTGTGGCCAATCCGCCGTCCATCAGACATCCTCTGGTCGCAGTCGGCGAGCACGCGCTGCCCACCAGCGTGATTGGGCCTTGCGCGGAGACAGGTCAGGATACCAAGGAGTGGACATTACCGAGACGTGAGGCCCACCCTTCAGCAGCAGCTGCGCCTTGAGCCGCATCGCCCGATGGCTCACGACGAACTGGTACCAGCGCCTCTGGACAAGTTCCGGAATCAAGACGATCACCTGCCGATCCGGCCTCGTTGCGGTGAGCTCGCGCAACCAGAAAAGGAATCGTTCGAAGAACCGGCGATAGGGTGACCGGATCAGAACCAGCTGCGGTGGGCTCGAACGGAGCCCGCGTCGGACGGGCTCCTCCACACGTTCCCGCCACTGAGACTGGAGATCCTCGGTGTCCAACTCCTCCGCCAGCACCTGGACGACGTACACGTCCGGTGAAATGGTCAATGCAAAGCGGAGTGCCTTTTCGCCAACTTGATCCAGCCTGCGGAGGGGAATGACGACCACGGGCGGCGCAAGGTTCGACACGTCCAGCGGACCCTCTGCACGTACGAGTGACGCCAGGCCCTCGTTGTAGTCCTTCAATCGCCGAAAGAAGACCACGAATCCGGGGATGGCAAGTGCGGTGATCCACGCGCCATGCGAAAACTTCGAGACCATCACAATGCAGAGCGCGGCCGTGGTCGCAAGCGCCCCCACTGCGTTGAAGATCATCTTCGGACCGCGGCCAGGTTCCCTGCTCGTGCGCCAGTGCACCACCATGCCCAATTGGGACATTGTGAACGCGAGTAATGCGCCCACGGCGAACAGGCATGCGCATGACCGGCAACCGCGCGATCATGGGAGAGGCGGTCAACGGGCGCGGTATCACTATCCTCGGGTGGGCCACGACGGCAGCCATCTTCGCGGCCACGGCGGGGCTGGTGTGCACCTGGTTCCTATAGCCGTTCTTCGTCCAGGTGCAATGGCGCTTAGCGGCATCGAACCGCCCGAACTCAGCGCTTGCCGTACTCCGTGAACACGTAATCTCTCGCCTTCACTGTCGTGTGGCACGCGAACCCGCACTTCGCGTCGTTCCCTTGAGGCGGCGTGCCAGCCGTGGTGCCGGGCTTGAACGTATCGGATGCGGCGTCGTAATCGAACACCGCGTATCCCCATCCGCCGCTGTCAGCAAATCGCTTGCTATCTTTTGCCATGAAGTCCACGTTCACCAGTTTGCCTGGCACCGTCGCCTCCTTGAAGAACTCGTTCGGTGTCGGCGTCCAGTGGATCTTCGCCATCTTGGCCCCGTCCGGTACCGGTTTGCCGTTGGCCGGAATACCGGCGCTGTAGGCGTCGATCATCGCGGGATTGCCGAGGATCACGGCGACGACCTTGCCATTCTGACTAGTGGAGATGGCCTGCCACGATTCGTATCCCCTGAACTCAGAGAACGCCAGCCCACCTGGCACTTTCACCGTGTACTTGTCTTGGGCGGAAATGGCCAGGCCGCCCAGTACCGCGAACCATATCGCCGCAATCCCGATTGTCAGCATGCTCTTGCGATTCATCACAGCACCTCCTGCCGCACACGCACGATATTGGGACTGATGAATCGCGTCGATTGGACGAAGGTATCGATCGATACCTTCGTATAGGTGGACTATCCGGCCGGCTCTCGTGCGCGAGTACAGTTGGCACGTGGCCCAGGACATTCACATTTCGCGAGAGGTTACCGACGCGCTGGCTGCGCATCGTCCCGTCGTCGCTCTTGAATCGACGCTGATCACGCACGGCATCCCGTGGCCGGCGAACGCCGAGACCGCGCTGGCCATGGAGCAGGCGGTGCGCGACAGTGGCGCCGTTCCCGCGACCATCGCCGTGCTCGCCGGCACGATTACGGTCGGCGTGTCGCCGGACGACATCACACGGTTGGCGTCGCGCGAGTTCGCAAGCGTGCGCAAGTGCAGCCGCCGCGACCTGCCTGTGGCGGTGGCGCGAAAAGAGGACGCGTCGACAACGGTCGCCGCGACGATGATCGTCGCGCATCGAGCCGGCGTGCGCGTGTTCGCAACTGGCGGTATCGGCGGCGTGCATCGCGGCGCGCCCTTCGATGTGTCGGCGGATTTGATCGAGCTCGGTCGCACGCCGGTCGCGGTCGTGTGTGCAGGCGCCAAGGCAATCCTCGATTTGCCGGCGACACTCGAGGTGCTCGAAACGCAGGGCGTTCCCGTGGTCGGACTGGGGACCGATACGCTGCCAGGGTTCTACTCGAGATCCAGCGGGCTGCCAATCGACGTGCGCGTCGAGAGTCCGGCCGAGGCCGCGGCGATCGTCGATGCGTCACATCGACTGGGCGCGCAACATGGCGTGCTCATCGTGGTGCCGGTGCCGGAGGATGCCGCCTTCCCCGCTGTTCAGGCAGAGCAGGCGATTCGCCAGGCGACTATCGACGCCGAGGCTCGCGGCGTTCACGGGAAAGCGCTCACACCCTTCCTGCTCGAGCGCGTCGCCGAACTCACGGGCGGAGGGACGCGCAACGCCAACATCGCGCTGCTCGTCAACAGCGCACGCACGGGTGGACTGATCGCGCGCGAGCTGTGCGCACGCATGGCACATTGACGATGCATGGCGATGACGATCGGATCGCTCGTCAGCCGAACGTGAACGAGAACGCCTCGACGCCGGCGTCGAGGAATTCGATCGCGAACGTTCGATCGACGATCGGTCCCGGTTGTCGGATCAACTGATAGAGTCGCTGATCGACACCAGTCCCGTTGCCGCTCTCGTCAACGTCGATGCCATGAGCGGCACCAGGAGGCTTTCCATCAATGGTCACTCGGAAACGGACGCGGCTCTCTGGCCGTGGCGGCCCCATGACCAGATGCACGTCGCGCGCATGGAAGCGGAAAGCGATTTGACCGGGCGCCTTGTTCAGGACCGTCGCGGGCGTGCCCATCGTCCACTCCCCCGCGAGGGCCCATTGATTGAGCCCCAATCGACCAGGGGCGACATACGTCCGGCGCTGATTCAGCACCGCAGCGTTAGGTGACGCGAAGTTCTCGCTGCGCTCGTATCCAACATAGGTCTCAGGCGTTCGCAAATTGTTCCAGTCAGCGGCCGCTTCGAACCCACGGGCGTCAACGGACAGGATGCCATTGCCCGCATTGAGGACATTCGCCTCCGACAGCACGCGCTGAATGGCTTGCTCCGACCGTGGGTACTCACCCTCACCGAACTGCTTGTGGCGAACGCGACCACGCGGGTCGAGGAGATACAGCGCCGGCCAGTACTGGTTCCTGAACGCGCGCCAGATGGAGTAGTCGTTGTCGATGACCACCGGATACTCGACCCTCATCTGCGGCACGGCACGACGCACGTTGTCCAGGTTGTGTTCGAACGGGAACTCGGGTGTGTGCACGCCGATGACGACGAGTCCCTGCGCGTACTTCTGCGACCAGGCGCGAAGGTACGGCAGCGTACGGAGCCAGTTGATACAGGTGTAGGTCCAGAAATCGACGAGCACGACCTTCCCGAGCAGGCTCTCCGCCGTCAGAGGAGGCGAATTGAGCCACTGGGTCGCACGGCCGATAGCGGCCAACTCGCGAGGCGGACGGTCCGCGGCCTCCGCCGCGAAAAGCGGTCCCAGGTGCGCGGCGGCGATCGTCAACGCCGCATTGCCGAGAAAGAGCCGGCGATCAGGATTCACATCGTCAACACGACGCGGAATTGTGCCTTGCCGCTCATCATTCGCGCGTAGGCCTCCGCCGCGCGTTCGAGGGGATAGGTTTCAATCATCGGCCGCACGCCGCTCAGTTCGGCGAAGCGCAATGTGTCTTCGGAATCAGCCGGCGTTTCCGCGGCCCAACCCTGGATGGTGTTCACCCTTGAAATGAGCTGTATGGGTGTGACCTCGATCGCAGCCGAGTCGGCACCAACCACCATCAGCCTGCCGTTCGGCGCGAGACCGTCGATCGCCTGCGACATCGCTTTCGAGCTCGGGGCTGTCGCAACAATGGCCTGGGCGCCGCCGAGTTGCTGCAACGCGGCTGCGACGTTGGAGGATGTGCTATCGATGTACTCGGTGGCACCGAGCTTTTTGGCAAGCGGCGCGTCTGCGGATCCGCGTGCGATCGCCACGACCTTGTAGCCGAACTTGTTCGCGAATTGAATGGCGAGGTGCCCCAGACCGCCAATGCCGATCACGGCAACGAGGTCGCCGGGACGCGCACCGCAGCTGCGCAGCGCTCCGAACGTGGTGATTCCCGCGCAAAGCAGCGGCGCGGCCTCTGCATCCCCGAGACTGTCCGGCATCGTCGCCAGTGCCTCCATCGGCGTCACCATAAACTGCTGGTACCCGCCGTCGTAGCTGATACCGGGAATCTTCCGGTTCCGGCAATTGCGAAAATCTCCGCGCCGGCACTCGCGGCATGTGCCGTCGTGGCCACCATGCCAGCCGACACCGACGCGCTGTCCCTTGCTCCAGCCGGTCACACCAACACCCACGTCATCGACGATGCCGACCACTTCGTGGCCGGGCACACGCGGATACTCGATGCCTGGCCATTGACCTTCCTTCGTGAACATGTCGCTGTGGCAGACGCCGCACGCCTGTACCTTGATGCGCACCTGTCCCGCACCCGGTACGGGCATCTCGCGGTCGAGGATCTCGAAGTCGGCTCCTGGCTTGGTGATCTGCGCCACTTTCATCGTGGCGATTGCGACTTGCGTAGTTGCCATGACTGCTCCTCGAGTGCATCAAACCAGACGCGCGATGCGGGATCTATAAGACGAAGGTATCGGCCACACCGGGTATGGTCCCGCCGGCACCAATACCAAGGTCTTATGGACGCGTGCTCGTCCGCGGCGCATGCTCTCGCGATGCCGCAGGAGTTTGACGTCGTCTGCCTCGGTGGTGGTGTCGCCGGAGAAGCGATCGCCGCGGGCCTTCAGGATAGCGGGTTATCGCTCGCGGTGGTCGAGCGAGAGCTGGTCGGTGGCGAATGTCCGTACTGGGGCTGCGTGCCATCGAAAACCTTGCTTCGCTCCGCCGAAACATTGACCGAGGCCGATCGCGCTCGCCTCCTTGCAGCGTCACGAGTGGAATGGGCCGTTGATTTCCCCAAAGTCTCAAAACGAGTGCTGTGGATGGCGCGCGACCTCGATGACACCCGACCTGCCGCGGCGATGGAGGCGACCGGAGCCCGGCTCTTTCGCGGCGAAGGAATACTGACCGACTTGCGCACGGTTGAAGTCGGCGGCGAGCGGCTCATTGCGCGGCGCGCGATGGTGATCGCGAACGGGGGCACCGCGGCCATACCAACCATTCCTGGCCTCGACAGCGTTGACTTCTGGACCAACCGGCAGGCGGCGATTCCGAGAGAGCTGCCGGCGTCGCTCGCGATCCTCGGCGCCGGCGCGATTGGCGTCGAGCTCGGTCAAGCGTTCGCACGACTCGGCTCGACGGTGACGATGATCGAAGCCGGAGCGAGGTTCCTGAGCCTCGAAGAACCGGAAGCTGGAGCCGCGCTGCGCCCCCACATGGAGGCGGACGGCATTACGCTGTCGATCGGCGACCCATGTGTCGGCATCGAACCTCAATCCGCGACGTCATCGCGCAAGCCATCGGCCCTCGTCCTCCGCTTGAAATCCGGAGCGGTCATCTCCGCAGACCGTTTGCTGATTGCGACGGGGCGCCGTCCCAACGCAGAGGCCTGGCGCGCGACCGGGCTCGCGCAGACGGAGCGTGGTTGGCTGAAGGTGGACCCGGCAACACTCGTAGCGCAACCCGGCGTCTTCGGAGCTGGAGACGTCACCGGCCTCGGCGGATTCACACACCTCGCCTACTACCACGGTCAGGTGATCGCACAGCGCCTGCGAGGCGTGGACGCCAGGGCGGATCACACCGCGGTGCCGCGCGTGACATTCACCGATCCGGAAATCGCGTCGGTTGGACTGTCGGAGGCGGCCGCGCGTGCAAAAGGCATCGACGTCCTCGTCGCCACCGCCGATCCGGCGGAGAGCGCACGAGGCTCCATCCACGACTTCCACGGCGGCGCACTGAAGCTGGTCGCCGACCGCGATCGGGGCGTGTTGATCGGGGCCACGCTGGTCACGCCGCGCGCGGGCGAGATCATCGGCGAGCTGGTGCTGGCGATCAAGCTCGGCACGCCGCTGAAGACTCTCGCCGACGTCATCCACCCGTTTCCCGCTTTCAACCGGGTGCTTGGAGCAAGCCTCAACCAGCTCGCCGGAAAGATGACGCTGCACAGCGCAGCGCGATCCTGATACCACTCGTCACCACATGCGGAGGTCATCATGAGCACACAGACGATCCATAAAGACGCCACACAGATCTCTACCGCGGCGACGGTCGATCTGAAACTTGAAGTCGTGGTCATTCCCGTCTCAGACGTCGACCGCACCAAGCGTTTCTATCAGGGCCTCGGATGGCGGCTTGATGCCGATTTCTCCGGCGTTGATCACTGGCGAGGGGTACAGATCACACCTCCTGGCTCACCGTGCTCCATTCACTTCGGCAAGGGAATCACCACTGCGGCGCCGGGCTCCGCGCAGAATCTGTATCTGGTTGTCTCGGACATCGAGGCGGCACGCACCGAACTCATCGCCCGCGGCGCCAACGTCAGTGAGGCGTTCCATTTCGACGCGTTTGGCCGACCTCCTGTACCGGGCCGCGACCCGAACAATCGCACCTACGGGACGTATGCCTCATTCAGCGATCCGGACGGCAACAGCTGGCTGCTGCAGGAGATCACAACGCGGCTTCCCGGTCGCGGCCTCAGCAACTTCGACGTCCCCACTCTGAAAGAGCTTCTTCGCGAAGCCGAGGAGCGCCACGGCGAATACGAAGCGACCGCTCCGAAGCACCACTGGTCGGATTGGTATGCCGCGTACATCGTCGCGCGCGAGCAGGGAAAGACTCCTGAGGAGTCCGTGAAGGTGGGCGCGCAACATATGGAAGCCATTCGCCGATAAGGGCCGACATCGTTCCCGGCGCGGAGAGCTCAGGCGTGCGGCGATGCGGTACGCTGTGCAGAACGGCCTCCGATGGACGCGCGAAACGAATCGTCTGCCGAGGAACGCGCGCGGCTGCGTGAGTGTCTCGACGATCTGGCCAGCCTTATAGCGCTGCCGGCGTGGTCCGCCGGTGGCGACCCTCGTCAGATCGTGAGCACGCTCACCGACGCGCTGCTTGGCATGCTGCGGCTGGCATTTGTGTGTGTGCGGTTGAACGATTCGGAAGGCGGACCGGCGATCGAGACCATGCGCATCGGCGAAACATCGGGAGGAACAGCTTCATCCGACGTTTCGTTCGCGTCCGCCAGACTGGGCCTCCACGGTGAGCTCGGCATCGTCGTCGCGGGATCCTGGAGACGCGACTTCCCGGCTGACACGGAACGGCTTCTTCTCAATGTCGCCGCGAACCAGGCCGCGATCGGACTGCAGCAGGCGCGCCTCCGAGGCGAGCAGAAGGGGATCATGGACACCATACCCGGCCTGGTCGCCATGCTGACGCCAGCCGGCGAGGTGGACATCGTCAACCACGAACTCGTCGAGTACTGCGGGCAGGGTCTTGAAGCGATGAAGCAGTGGGGCACCAACGGGACGATTCATACTGACGATCTGCCTCGAGTCGGCCAGGTATTCACACCGGCGATCGCATCCGGCATACCGTACGATTTCGAGGCGCGCGTCCGGCGCTTCGATGGCGTCTACCGCTGGTGTCAGATTCGCGGGCTTCCTCATCGCGATACGAGCGAGCACATCGCCCGCTGGTATGTGCTCCTCACCGAGATCGACGGTCGCAAACGCGCCGAGGAGGCGTTGAGCCGCGCCCGTTCCGAGCTCGCCCATGTGTCGAGGGCGACGACGCTGAGCGCGCTGACCGCCTCGATTGCCCACGAAGTGAATCAGCCACTCTCGGGCATCATCACCAACGCCAGCACCTGTCTGCGAATGCTCGCCGCCGATCCTCCGGACGTCGATGGCGCGCGAGTGACGGCCAAGCGCACCATTCGCGATGGCAACCGCGCATCCGATGTGATCGCGCGGTTACGCGAGCTGTTCATCAAGAAAGAGTTCACGCTCGAGCCGCTGGATCTCAACGAGGCCGCGCGAGAGGTCATCGCCCTGTCGTCGAACGATCTCCAGAGGCACCGCGTGATCGTGCGGTCGGAACTCTCCGACGATCTCCCTTTCGTCACGGGCGATCGGATTCAGCTGCAGCAGGTCATCCTGAATCTGCTCCGCAACGCTTCTGACGCGATGGTCGATGTGCACGATCGGCCGCGACAATTGCTGATCAAAACCGAGCGTGAGGACGGCCCGTGTGTACGTCTCGCGGTGCGTGACGCCGGCGTCGGCCTCTCGCCACGGACCATGGACTCGCTGTTCGAAGCCTTCTATACGAGCAAGAGCGGCGGCATGGGCATCGGGTTGTTCGTCAGCCGCTCGATCGTCGAGAAACATCACGGCCGTCTGTGGGCGCAACCGAATGACGGCCCCGGTGCGACGTTCTTCTTTTCGATTCCCTGCGCGTCAGAGATCGTCACTGACGCGGCGCCGGCGGTGAGCTACACATGATCGGCACGCCTTCGCTGGTGTCGGTCGTTGACGACGACGAGTCCGTGCGGGAGTCGCTGCCGGATTTGATACGGCAATTCGGATTTGCCGTGCAGGCATTCTCCTCGGCTGAAGCGTTTCTCGCATCGGACGTCCTCAATCAGACGAGCTGTCTGCTCCTCGACATCGCGATGCCCGGCATGTCGGGCACCGAATTGCAGGAGGAATTGATACGCCGACGCCACGCGATTCCGATTGTCTTCGTCACGGCCAATGGCGATCGCACCGTTCGTCCGCGCGTGATCGCGCATGGCGCCGTAGAGTGTCTCTTCAAGCCGTTCAGCGAGACGGCCCTCCTCGACGCCATCAACGCTGCGCTTCGGCCGAGATAGCGGCACCGATGAGGCGGGCTCGTTACACGCCCGCCGTATACTTGGACCAGCCCATCGCCTCGATTCGATCTGGATCTTCATGCCGGACGTCGCCTCGATTGTCTTCGTTGTTGATGACGACGTGTCGGTGCGCGAATCGCTGGAGCTGCTGATTAGAACCGCGGGTTGGCAGCCCCACACGTTCGCATCCGCGCAGGACTTTCTGTCCCGCCCTCGCGCCGCGGTCCCATCCTGCCTCGTACTCGATGTGACGCTGCCGGGTCTCAACGGTCTTCAACTGCAGCAGCAACTGGCCGACCGGACCGACATGCCGATTATCTTCATCACCGGCCATGGCGACGTGCCGATGTCGGTACAGGCGATGAAGGCAGGCGCCCTCGAATTTCTGACGAAACCGTTCAGGGACGACGTACTGTTGAACGCCATCGCCAGTGCCATCGAGCGCAGCCGCGACGCACTCCGTCTCAATGCGGAGATGGCGGCTGTGAAGAATCGCTATGAGTCACTGACGCCGCGCGAACGCGAGGTCATGGCGCTCGTCGTATCCGGGCTGCTGAACAAACAGGTCGGCGGCGAACTCGGCATCAGCGAAATCACGGTAAAGGCGCACCGCGGCCAGGTCATGCGCAAGATGAAGGCCGACTCACTTCCCAATCTCGTCACGATGGCCGCCCGTCTCGGGCTGGGCCCCGCGTTGACACCCGCCTAGTCACGCTCTCCGCAGAAGGGCTGCGTCAGTGCAGGCGCGATCAGTGAACGCGCGCAAGCAGCACTTCCAGCTGCGGGATGTGTTGGGGCTTGACGAGATACTCGTCAAACCCGGCGGCGAGCCATTCGGCTCGCACCTGTTCGCCTTCGTGAGCGGCGAGTGCGATCAAGAACAGACGTTGATCGGCCGCCGCGCGCAGCCGGCGCGCGAGTTCGATGGCCGTCATGTCGCCCAGTGACACGTCGATAACCGCCGCATCAGGATGGAAGGTCCCGGCCACAGTCACGGCCCGCGCACCGCTCGAGGCAACGGCGACGTGGTGACACCATGCGTTCAGACGCCGCGTCAGAGACTTGCGCAAGGCGTCGTGATCGTCAACGACGAGGACTCGTCGAGCGGGAGTCGAAACGACCGTGGCATGCACCGTCGTTGGAATCGGTATCTTGAAGCGGAAGGTCGAGCCGCGATCGCTGTTCGACACCGCCCACAACGTACCGCCGTGGCTCTGCACGATTGAGCGGCTGATGGCGAGGCCCATCCCGCTGCCCCCCGCCTTGGTTGTGTAAAAGGGCTCGAATACGCGACTCGGGTCGGCTCGATCGAGTCCCGTTCCGCAGTCACGCACGCTCACGACGACGTGCCGTGTTCCCTGTCGGGTCGAGATGCGCATGTGGCGCATCTGTCCAGCGACGGCGTGCATCGCATCGGCTCCGTTCATGATCAGGTTGAATAACACCTGCTGCATTTGCACGGTGTCGGCATACACGTCAGGAAGGCGCGGCTCCAACGCCAGCGCCACGCGGACGTCGAGTTCGCGTAACCGCGGCGTCGCAATCTTGACCACTTCACGGACCACGTCGTTCAGGTTTGACGAAGTCAGTTGCGCCGGCTGATGCCGGAACAAGCGCCGTGTGCGCTCGAGGATCTGGCCGGCCCGCCGGCTATCATGAAGAATATCGTTCAGCACTTCACGAACCGGCTCAGGAACGCTGGCGTCCGTCGTGCGCAGGCACACCGTGACGTTTGTCATGATAGCGGTCAGCGGCTGACTGAGTTCGTGGGCGATGGAGGCGGTGACCTCTCCGATCACTGCGGTACGGCCCACCCGCACCAACCTGTCGTTGGCTTCCGCGAGCGCACGAGCCGACTCTTTCTGCGCGGTTACGTCCGCGTAGGTGCCAACGATCCGGGTTGGCTTGCCGTCGACCATATCGGTGACGCCGCCTTTGGAGACGATCCATCGCAACGAACCATCTCGATGGGCCATCCGAAATTCGGCCTCAAACGCATGCGCGGTACCGTCCGCAAACGCCGACAGACGCCCCTCCACATCGTCACGATCCGCATCGACGATGAGTGATTGCCAATCCGACAATGTGTCGCGAATCTCCTCCTGGGTGTAGCCGAGGGCTGCGCGCAAGGTGCCTTCCACCTGCATCGTTCCGGTCTGCACATCAAGGTCCCAGACACCAATCACGCCGGCGCCGGTCGCCAGTGCATATCGCCGCTGTGTCTCTCGCAGCGCCTGCTCCGACTGCGATCGTTCGGTGATGTCGCGGATGATGGTGAGCGCACGCTGGTCGTCCACGGGGACCGAGCGAGCTTCGTACCGGCGAATGCCGCGATCGTCCATGTCGGTGTATTCGGTCACCCGCAGCGTGTCGACCGCATGGGAAAACGGCGGCGCATGCTCATTGACTGTCAACGCACGCGGGAGACGGCGTGCACGAACCACGGTTTCGTGGAAGGTGTCGTCGTTGTCCGGATACGACTGCAGGATGGCCCCGTCAACGGTGTGCAGGAGCACGATGTCCGGCAAAGCGCGAAGCATCGCGCGATTCTGCTGCTCCATGTCAACAAGGGCATGGTGCTCGGCACGGTTCTGTTCGAGCAAACCGGCGAGCAGCATCAGCGGCACCGCGTTCGCGGTAAGCAGCAGCTGCACTCCGACGATGGCATCAGCAGGAACTCCACCGATGAGCGGAGTCATGCGTCCGGCCGCATTCGAGATGATCAGCGCTGTTGCGAACAGCGTCAACGACAGGCCTGCCCCGCCGAATCTCACCGTCGCCCAGAGCAGGACCGGCGTCATCGCATACAGCGTGATCGATAAAGCGAGGAGATCGGCGCGTCCCGTATAGGCGGCAGCACGTTCCACCGCGAAGAGTCCGATCAGCAGGGCGGCAAACTCCGCAAGGCGCCGTGGTTGCACGACCGGTTTCAGCACAAGCGACTGGCACAGGATCAGCAACGACGGAACGAGAGTCAGTGTCCCGACGGTGTTGGACACGGCCCTGGCTCGCCAGGCGTCGAAGAAGTCGGGAGCCCATCCAAGACTGACGTAGACGAAGGAGGGGATGAGAGAGGCAACCGCGGGCGCCAGCACACATGCCCCGACCACGAAGACCAGCACGCGTCGCAAATCCGCAAAGATCACGCGGCTGCCAAACCGATCGATGATCCACGCGGCCAGGAGCGCCTGCGACGCATTCCCGAAGTACTGAATCGACAACGCGACGATCGGAATGCCGTCGCGGGTATGGGCGATAGCATGAGCGATGAACGTACTCGCGAGCAGGAGAGGCCATCTGGCCGGTGCGGCGATCAACAGGCCGATCGTGAGGATCGCGTTCGGTGGCCAGAAGAACGAGATGCCGCTCGACGGAAACCGCAGCGCGAATCCGATCTCGCAACCGAGGTAGTACGCGAGTGCAGCGCCAAGCGGGATCCCGAATTCGGTGGCCGCTCGCCTGACGAAGTCGCCGAACGACGCGACATCCCCTGTTCGCACGTGCCGGAGAACTTGCCGGCCTTCGATATTCATGTTCGGCCTCAGGTGGCGCCGACGGGCAACCGGGCACAATCTACAGCAGACTCGGACGAGTTCGATAGTTTTTCAGTCGCGATGTCGAATTCGAGAAGGCAGCTCGAGCGTGCGCGACGCAGCCCTCTTCGTAGCTCCAGGTACGAGTCCTGCTGAACACCCTGTTGCGCACCCGCCCGCCGCAGATATTCGTCGAGTTTCGGCGATGTGCGGTCACGTGCGTCTCGGCAGGCCACGACGTGTCGTGGCCTGGCCAGGAAACGAACCGAGGAGGGACCAAGATGACCACAACCGTTGCGCGCACCGTTGGTACGACGCACGAGAGCCACTATGCGTTCGACGAGACGGTTTTCCGACTCCCGACACCAGCCGTTTGATGGTACGCCTCGTGCTCAATCCACTCCGGTCCCTTCAGTAGCCCGGCGTTCTCGAATGTTTCTGGTCAGTGGGGTAATGCGACGTTCATGGCGCCGCGGGATCCCGTGGCCGCCGCGAGCAAATGGTCAAGGTCGGAACGGTTTGCGTTTGTCTGCTCACCGCCTGCGCGGTCGGATGCGGCGTTGCCGCGCAGGACACCGATCCTCTGCCCTCGTGGAACGACTCCACGTCCAAGAAAGCCATCGTCGACTTCGTCTCGAAAGTGACTCAGGAGGGAGGGGCCGACTTCGTTCCTGTCTCCGAGCGGATCGCGACGTTCGACAACGATGGCACGCTGTGGGCCGAGCAGCCGATCTACGTTCAGGTTGCGTTCGCGTTCGATCGCGTCAAAGCCCGTCAAGACGATCTATCCGTTTCAGAAGCAGGAACATATGTTCGACATCGGCCGTCGCCATCATTGTCCGGTCGTTGTCTGCGTGTGGCTCCTGAGCCTCTGCACTCCGTCGGCGGCTCAGGCGCCTCGCGCACCTGCGCCGGCTGATTCTCCACCGCCTGCGACTGATCCGCTCGGTCGCGACTCACCCTTCGGCACGATCACGGGGTTCAGCACAGCGGTTCATCGAAATGATTTCACGGTCGCCGCCCGTTACATGCAACGGGAACGACGAGGCCCTCAGCAGCTCGAAGACCTCTCACGTGATCTGAGCGATCTGCTCGATCGCTACTTCACAGAGCGACTTACGGCCTTGAGCATGGAGCCGACTGGGAATCTGGCCGATGGACTCGACCCGGATCGCGAGGGTATCCATCTGCTGATCGGGGACCGACCGGTCGACCTGTTCCTGAAGCGCGACAAAGATCCGACCTCCGGATTGATCTGGCTGATCTCGTCGGAATCGTTGACGCGTGTACCCACGTTGCACCGCGACGAGGCGGCCACCTGGGTCGAGCGGGTCATGCCGGCGTCGCTGGTGTCCCGCTCGTATTACGGCCTCACGCTGGCGCAGTGGATCCTCTGGGCTTCCACACTTCTTGCGCCGCTGCTGCTGTTCGGGACGTTTGCCTGGCTCGTCCTGTGGCTGGCGAAACGACGAGGCGGGGACGTGACGAGCCGAGCGCTGTTTGTCTCGTCGTGGAGTCGCGTCCGGTGGCCGCTCGTCCTGACACTGACGTTGATCAGTCATCTGGTCACGATCCCCCTGCTTGGCTTCAGCGTGAGATTTCGCGTCGCCTACACGCGATTCGTGCTGATCGCGTCAGTGATCGTCATCGCGGTGCTCGCCTGGCGGCTGGTGGCGGTGCTCTTCCAGCGCGCACGTCTGTCGGCTATCCGCAGAGAACGATCCAACACACGCTCGCTCATTCAGCTCGGTGAGCGCGTCGTCAAAGTCCTGGTCGCGCTGGTCGCGCTGTTCGTGCTGCTCGCACTCAGCGGCATGGACCCGGCCACCGCGCTCGCCGGCGTCGGCATCGCCGGCGTCGCCGTCGCCCTGGGCGCCCAGAAGAGCATCGAAAACCTCCTTGGAGCGGTATTCCTCCTGACCGATCGCGTGCTGGCGGTCGGCGACTTCTGCTGCGTGTCCGATCGCGTTGGATGGATTGAGGACATCACACTGAGGTCGGTGCGCCTCCGCACGCTGGATCAGACGCTGTTGTCGGTGCCTGCGAGCCTGTTGTCACAAGGCAGCGTCGAGAATTACACGACGCGCGGCAAGATCCTTCTGCAGACGGTACTGCGGCTGCGGTACGGCACGACCAGCGAGCAGCTACACGTCGTTCTGGAAGACGTGCGACAACTTCTGACACAGCACCCGTCGATCGAGAAGGAGGACGCGCGCGCGAGACTGACCTCGTTCGGCGCACAGGCGATCGAGATCGAGCTGTTCGCCTATGTCAAGACGGCGGACTATGCAGCGTTCCTCGAGATCCGCGAGCGCCTGCTCCTGCACATCGCCCAGATCGTCGAATCGTCTGGCAGCGCCTTCGCGATACCGACGCAGTTCATCTACATGCGCGGCGAGGTCGACGAGAACCGGCAGTTGCTCGCACACCACTCGTAGTCACGGCTACGAGCAACAGGCACGGAATGTGCGCCCACCCATCGCGCGTTCTGCAGGAGCGCACGTTTTCAAGGATGTCCGAGGCACTGAGCAGTGTCTCACTCGAGCCAGTCACGAGATCCCGCGGATACCAACGAAAACGCACTCGCAACAAGAGACGGTGACGGCGAACGGCATACCTTCGGGACGATCGCAGGACGCGAGACGGCCTGTTCGACTAGTCAGACGGCGCAGCAGTTTCGAGCGGCGCTCGTGAGTGCGAGTCAGTGGCGCATTGTCATGGGGGCGGCTCGAGTTCTACAGTGCAACGGGCGAGCGGTTCGCGGTAGTCGAGCAGCGACGAGGCGGGATCAAACGGTCCGGTCACGCAATGCGAAGCAGGGCAACTGGTCAGGCTCCCAGGTGATAACGGCCGCGCGTTGAGATCCGAAGACGCGGTACGCCTCGTGCTATTGGGTTGAGGGCCTCGAGGTCGAACGATGTTTTTTGAGGCCCTCTCGTTCGTTCGGACACGTTGGTGATCTGGACCCCACGAAATTCCGCGGACACACGAGACGTGGCGTTCGGGCATCCAAAAACGGAAACGATGGTTGAAGGACGATGCCGACCATTCAATCGCTAGCCCCACCACTCCGCATCACTCCAAGCCTGCCAAAGCAGTCGCCAGCGAAACCGCGCGTCCTCCTGGTCGACGACTGTGTGCCCCTGCTGAAGGCACTGACCCGAATGCTCGAGGACGGCTGCCACCTGGTCGGACACGCCACAACGGTGGCGGAGATGTTCGAACTCGTTGAAATCTGCCAGCCCGACGTCGTTGTTTTGGATGTCTCGCTGCCGGATCGAAACGGCATCGAGGCATGCCGGCAACTCCGCCTCGTGCAACCCGCGGTGAAGATCGTCATGCTCACGGCGATGGACGACGAGCGCATCCGCGAGGCCTCCCTGCGGGCGGGTGCCTCTGATTTCGTTACGAAGGCTTTGGCCCATGAAAACCTGGAGCGGGCGATTCGCAGCGCCGTCTCCGAGCACCGCTGACTCGCTGGGCCTGACGCTCGAGCAGCTCGTCAAGCTGATCCCGCGCTAGCGACCACGCTGGCTCTCGGCGAATGCAGCAAACCCCTCGACGAAGGTCCGAATGCGATCACGAGTGGCGTCGTCAACCACTCGTCCATCGGCATCGAACATTTTTCCAGCACTCGCGATTCCAAGACGGCCTTCGAACCACGGCCGCATGCCGAGCGTTCGCGCCACCGGCAGCCACGCCGCCTGTGAGAGCAAGGTCGCTCCCTGCCCCGGCGTCGCGCCGATGATCGCTACGGGCCGTCCGCGAAAGACGCGGGGAATGTCAGCGGGCGGGCGTGAAAGCCAGTCGAAGGCGTTCTTGAGCACTCCAGGCATCGAATTGTTGTACTCGGGGGTGACGATCAGCAGGCCGTCAGCAGCCGCGATGCGCGTTTTCAGCTCTTGCACCGCCGGCGGGATTCCCTGCTCGGCCTCGACGTCACCGTCGTACAGCGGAATGTCGCGTATCGACTCGATCTGGATTGACGATCCGGCGGGCGCCGCCTCGACCGCCGCACGCAGCAGCATGAGATTGAACGATGCGCGGCGAAGACTTCCGCACACCCCGATGAGACTCGCCACGGATTAGTTCCTTTCCAGCGACGTTCGATCCCATCCGGCCAACGTCGCTGCGCGCGCGTACGTGCTGTCGACAAACGCGGCGATTGCTGCCTCAGGAGACGGCGACCGGCGGACCACGTCGTACGGAAGAATGAATTCGTTCAGTTCTGGATGATAGTAGGCGCCTTCCGGCTGGACGGAAGCGGTCGTGAAGCCCTGCGGCTCTGGGACCGCGTACGCATAGAGCACCGGTTCTGGTAGCGATGCATTCCCGGGCCAGAAGCCGTGGCTGATCACTTCGTGCGAGTACGCGTCGCGCATGAACACCGGGCCGTCGCGCGGCGGTGCCGGCCGTCCCGAAAAGCGCGTGACGGCCAGATCGAAACTGCCCCAGAAGAAATGGACGGGACTGCACTTGCCAATGAACGAGGAACGGCAGTCGGTGAGTACGTCGTGCACACGAGCCAGCACGTTCCACCAGCGCTCGACGTACTTCGGATCGTAGCTGTGGTGCACGGTGTCCTGCTCGAATCGAATCGGCGACGGGATTTCCACCGGCATCGGCCATATCCGGACGGGCAGCGCCATTTCGTCCAGAGTGGTCTTCACTTCTCGATAGAAGGCCGCCACCGATCGCGGCGCGAGCGGCAGCGTACGGCGCTCACCGGCCGACGTCTCGATCACCAGCTGATGCTCGAGAAAGTCGAACGACATGGTGAATGCTCGGCCTTCGTGGGTGAGGAGCCCGGTCCGCAGACCACGCGGCGTGAGGTGGAACGCAATTCCCCAACCGTGATTCAGCGGAGCCGCTCGTGCCAGCGCGACCTTGCCGACGATCTGCATCCACATGTGCAGCGTGGCATAGGTGTCCTGCCACGCGGCGTACGGGAGCTCGGGCCAGTGCTGTTGCATCTCTAAAAACTCCGTGGCTCCTGGCCATGCGGTAACATCCCGAGCATGGCGCGCTATGCAGTAACATCCCGAGCATGGCGACACACGCCATACGCAACACTCCAGATGCGAGTAT
>DAINQP010000068.1:18802-24295 GCA_036742665.1 Vicinamibacterales bacterium
GTAACATCCCGAGCATGGCGACACACGCCATACGCAACACTCCAGATGCGAGTATTGCGTACCGCCAGCGCGTTGAGGATGTTATCGACGCGCTCGAATCCGACGCACAGCAGGGCCTGACCAGCGAGGAGGCTGCAGCGCGACTCGCACGCGTTGGCCGCAACGAGCTCGCCACCGAGCCACCGATCCCGGCATGGCGGCGGTTCCTCGCGCAGTTTCAGGACGTGCTCGTCATCCTCCTGCTCATTGCCACGGCGGTATCCGCTGGCCTCTGGGTGTACGAACGCGAAGCGGCGCTCCCGTACGAAGCGATTGCCATCCTTGCCGTCGTCGTCTTGAACGCGACCCTGGGATACATCCAGGAATCGAAAGCGGAGGCAGCTGTGACGGCGCTCCGTGCGATGTCAGCTGCTGACGCGATCGTGGTGCGCGACGGGGAGCGGCGCGCGGTCCACGCGACCGACGTCGTGCCCGGCGACATCATTCTTATTGAAGAAGGCAACACCATTCCCGCTGATGCGCGACTTGTCGAGTCGACCGCGCTTCAGACCGCGGAAGCCGCACTGACGGGCGAGAGTCTGCCCGTCACCAAGCGCATCGCGTCGATTGCCGACGAGGTGCCGCTCGGCGATCGCGACAACATGATCTTCAGCGGTACTGCCGCGACCTACGGGCACGGCAGGGCGATTGTGACCGCCACCGGCATGCTCACCGAGATCGGCCGCATTGCCGGCCTGCTGAAGCAGACTCCCGACGAAGCGACGCCGCTGCAACGCGAGCTCGATCGCACCGGCAAACTCCTCGGCCTCGCCGTGATCGTCATCGCCGTCGTCATGAGCGTGACGATCATCGTCGTCGAAGACGTGCACGGAGCGTCAGCACTGTTCGACGTGCTGATCCTCGCCGTCGCGCTGGCCGTCGCTGCCGTGCCGGAAGGTTTGCCGGCGGTGGTGACTGCCGTGCTCTCGATTGGCGTGCAGCGCATGGCACGACGGAACGCGATCGTCAGGCACCTCGCGGCGGTGGAGACACTCGGCTCGGCGACCGTGATCGCGTCGGACAAGACCGGCACGCTCACGAAGAACGAGATGACGGTGCGTGTGGTGGTCACGGCAAGCGGGCGTGTCACATTCGATGGTTCGGGATACGCGCCGGACGGAGCCGGTCATGCCGAGGGCGGAGGCCCGATTGAGGGCCCGATGCGCCTGGAAATCGAGCGCGCGCTCGCGGTGGCGGATCGCGCGAATAACGCCGCGGTACAGCAACGAGACGGCCGCTGGACGGTGCAGGGTGATCCCACTGAAGGTGCGCTGCTCGTCGCCGCCCGCAAGTGCGGGCTCAGTGCCGCCGATCTCGACAAGCGATTGCCGAGGGTCGGCGAAGTTCCGTTCTCGTCTGAACGCAAGTTGATGAGCACGATCCATCGAGACACCGAACAGGAACATGCCGGCATCGTGTTCACGAAGGGCGCTCCTGATGTGCTGCTCGCTCGATGCGCGTTCGAGCTCGTCGGCGAGGACCGACGTCCCCTGACTGCCGCGCGCCGCGAGGAGATTCTGCAGACCAACGAATCGCTGGCCGGTGACGCGCTGCGCACGCTTGGCGTGGCGGCGCGCTGGCTCGAAGAAGGAGCTCTTGCCGAACACACCGTGAATCCCGACGAGCGCATCGAACACGGACTGGTCTTCGCCGGTCTGATCGGCATGATCGATCCGCCGCGGCTGGAAGCCAAAGACGCCGTGGCGCGTGCCAGAAGCGCCGGCATCCGCGCGATCATGATCACCGGTGATCATCCGCGCACGGCTGGCGTCATCGCTCGCGAACTCGGCATCGCAGCCGACGCACGTGCCATCACCGGGGTGGAGTTGGACAAGCTGACGTCTGAGGCTGGCATACGCACGGTCACCGACGTCTCTGTCTACGCACGAGTCAACCCTGAACACAAACTGCGGATCGTTGAGGCACTCCAGCAGACCGGCGCCGTCGTGGCCATGACCGGCGACGGCGTGAACGACGCACCGGCGTTGAAGAAGGCCGACATCGGCGTGGCGATGGGCATCACCGGTACCGACGTGTCGAAGGAAGCCGCCGACATGGTACTGGCCGACGACAATTTCGCCTCGATCGTTGCCGCCGTGGAGGAAGGCCGGGCGATCTTCGCCAACATCCGCAAGTTCCTGCGCTATCTCCTCTCCTCGAACATCGGCGAAGTGCTGACGATGTTCTTCGGCGTGGTGCTGGCACGCCAGCTCGGGCTCGAGACCAGCGGTGAGGCGCTGGTGCTGCCGCTGCTGGCCACGCAGATTCTGTGGATCAACCTCGTCACCGACGGCCCGCCCGCTCTCGCACTCGGCCTCGACCCCCCCGATGACGGGATCATGGATCAACCACCGCGTCCGATTGGCGAGGGCGTGTTGACGGCACGCATGTGGCGCGGCATCGTCTTCGTCGGCATCATCATGGCGGCCGGCACGTTGTTCGTACTCGATGCGTCGCTACCCGGCGGATTCGTCGAAGGCTCCGGCAGGCTCAGCTATGCCCAAACGATGTCCTTCACAACGTTGATGCTGTTCCAGATATTCAACGTCGTAAACGCGCGCTCAGACGAACACAGCGCGTTCACTCACCTGTTCACAAATAAGTGGTTGTGGGCCGCCCTCGGCGGGTCGCTCGTGCTTCAAGGCCTGGTGGTCTACGTGCGGTTTCTCCAGAATGCATTCGGCACCGTGGCACTGAGCGGCGGCGACTGGCTGCTCTGTGTGGCTGTCGCGAGCTCAGTGCTCTGGCTCCGGGAAGCAAACAAGCTCCTCACACGCCGACTGCATCCACCATATGATGCACGCGTCCAAAGCGGCGACTCGTCCTCTCCGCGATTGGACTGAGCGGTTTCTACGCCTCGGTGATTGAACCGGGCATCGTCAATTTGACGATACGATCGCGCTTCTCGATTAACGGCGCCGCCATGCGGATCAGGCAGGACACAGGTCTCATCAACGATTCGGCGCGCGAACTGGTGGCACTTCTCGCACGCTTCAATCCGGCGATCCGGACGCTCGTGCGTGAGGCGCGCACAACACTTCGCCGCCGGATGCCGACCGCCATCGAGCTCGTGTACGACAACGCTCGTGCGCTCGCGATCGGCTTCGCCTCGTCCGAACGCACGTCAGACACGATCGTGTCCCTGGCGGTGTACACGCGCGGAGTGAATCTCTATTTCATGTACGGCGCCGCGCTGCGCGACCCCAACCACCTGTTGCTCGGCAGCGGTAATCAGGGAAGGTTCGTGCGGCTCGAGTCGGCCGAGATGCTCGACCGGGACGAGATTGACGACCTGCTCGCCGCGGCGATTGCCGAAGGGGACACTCCACTGCCGGCGAGCGGATGCGGACGCTTCATCATCAAATCGGTGTCGCCAGCGCGCCGTACCGGAACACGCCTTCGTAGATGACCGGCGCGGTACTTGTACGGAGCGCGTTCTCTGGCAAGCGATTGAGCTCCCGCAACGGCAGGCGTGTGTCCGGCGCGAAGCCTCGTGCATTGAGTTCACTGACGATCTGTTCCTCGGTCAGAAAGCACTGCGGCCGACCAGAAAATTGCGTGAACACGAAGGACTCGCCGGGTGCAGGCTCTGCCTCCGGGATCAGCGTGTGACGCGAGAACGTGAAGAGAAACAAAGCGCATCCAGGCCGCGCCACACGAGCCGCTTCGTCCAGGGCTCGCCCGAATTCGCCGCCAGATCGCGCGAGGTTCCAGATGCCATGCGCGACGATGAAGTCGAACGACGCCGACGCAAACGGTAGACGGTCCATCGGCGCCAGCAGGACACGCGCCCGATCGGTGAGCTGCGCAGCCGCGAGACGCGACCGGGCGGTGGTCACCATCGGCAGCGACAGATCCACTCCGTAGACATCCCATCCCGCACGCGCCAGCGGCACGGCGTTGCGACCAGCGCCGCAGCCGATGTCGAGCAGGCGCGCGTGCTCGCTCCATTCGTCGGCGGCCGCCCGCAATAACGCCTCATTCGGCGGCGACTGAACGAAGCCCGCCACCGTATTGGGCGTACTCCACGACGAACCGGCTAGAGGATCCTCGGTCTCCATTGATAGATGACAGGCTACTCGACACGTAGAGCAACGCATATGCCGGGAGCCATCGGGGTGATTCTCAGATGTTTTCGCCGCTGGGGATTTTTATCGACCACATGTCGTGGCGCTCCAGGCTGCCGCGATCTGACGTGGGATCGTCTTTGTGACTGTGTACGGGTTTTCCCTAGACGCGATCAGTGCGCGGGTACGACAGACTTCCGCTGGTCGTCATTATTTGACCTCGGAGTGTTTCATGGTCGATATCACAGATGCGATGAACGAGGTCCGGCAGCCGGAGCTGCCGGCGAGCCACCCCGAACCTCGACGCCCACTCGATCCTGCCGCCAGCGAGGTCCTGGTGCGCGTGGCTCATGAAATGCGGCAGCCGCTCTCGGCGGTCATCGCGGCCGTGAGCTTGCTTAAGGACGATGGCGATCCGTCGCGGCGAGACGATGCGTGCCGGGTGCTCGAGCGTCAGTGCACGCGTCTGTCGCGGCTCGCCGAGGATTTGCTCGTCGTGGCGCGCACCGGACGGGATATCACCACGCTCAGCAAAGAGAACGTCGATCTGCACCACGCAATCTTCGACGTTGCCGAAGCGCTGCGACCAATGGCCGCCGCGCGCGGACAGCAACTGGACGTGCTGCTCTCGCCAGGCCCGTGCTGGATTCATGGCGACGTCGTGCGCCTCGAACAGGTGTTTTCGAACATTCTCAACAACGCGATCAAGTACACCGATGTGGGGGGCCGGATCTGGCTGACGTCGGTCATCGCCGATGACCATGTCATGGTCACGATCGGCGATACCGGACACGGCATCGCGCCCGAGGTGCTGTCTCGGGTGTTCGAGATGTTCACGACAGGCCCCGACGAGACTGGGCGCGGCCTGGGCGTCGGCCTGGCGGTGGCGCGTCATCTCGTGACTCTTCATGGCGGTTCGATCCGCATCACCAGCGACGGACGCGACCTCGGCACCGAGGTCGTCGTCACCCTGCCACGCGTGACCGCACGGGCGCAGCCGCCCGCAGCGGAGTCGCGGCCCCAGCACACGCCAGCCGCGCAAGAACATGTGCGCCGAATGCTCGATCGCATCGAGCGGTCGTATTCCGAGCCGATCACCTTGCGTTCGCTGGCCGCGGAACTGCATCGCCAGAGCGCGTATCTCGGCGGTATGTTCCGCCGCGTCGTGGGAGTGTCGGTGCATCAGTGGTTGACCACGGTGCGCCTCGATCGCGCGTCCACCCTGATCCGCGACGGCGTGAAAGTCGAGGCGGTGTCGCTGCTCGTCGGCTACCGGAGCAAGAAGAATTTCTATCGGCAGTTCAAACGTCGCTTCGGCACAACGCCGTTCGCGCATCGCCAGGGCGCGCGCTCAGAGAGCTAGCGGGCTGCGCCGCAGCGGCCGCAT
>DAINQP010000069.1:0-5720 GCA_036742665.1 Vicinamibacterales bacterium
AATTGCGAGAATCTTCACGGGATCACATTCGAACGACTGGACGGATCGCTGCGTGAAGTACAGGAGATCGCTCGTCTCTGGAACACCCCAGCCGAGCGCATGGCGCGGGTCCTTGTCGGGCGTGAGGCGAACGAGCGAGCGTTCAAGAACGAAGCCTCACGATATCGCGTTCTGCATCTGGCGACACATGGCTTCTTCCTTGGAGACGCGTGTGAGCCCCCTCGCGCTGGTGCGCAGAGGACGCGCGGCGTTGGCGGACTGACTACGGCTTCGTCCACCGTGGTCGATGCGGTTGGTCGAGAGAATCCGCTGCTGTTGTCGGGACTTGCACTCGCGGGAGCGAATCGCCGCGCGTCGGCGAGTGCCGATGAAGACGACGGAATCCTGACGGCAGAAGAAGTCGCGTCGCTGAATCTGAGCGGCGTCGAGTGGGCCGTGCTCTCAGCGTGCGGGACCGGACTCGGTGCGATCAAAGCCGGAGAAGGCGTGTTCGGACTACGCCGCGCCTTTCAAGTTGCCGGCGCCCGCACCGTTATCATGAGCTTGTGGTCCGTTGACGATCAGGCCACGCGCGAGTGGATGGTGGCGCTCTACGAGGGCCGCTTCCGGAAGCACCTGAGCACCGCAGCGGCCGTGCACACCGCGACGATCGCGATGCTTCGCGACCGTCGAACAAAAGGGCTGAGCACGGCTCCGTTCTACTGGGCCGCATTCGTCGCCGCGGGCGATTGGCGATAAACGCTATCCCTTGAACGCGACATTCGCCGTCGCCGCGCTCGTGCCGTCCACCGTCACCTTCGTGGTCTGCGTACCGAGCCGTTCGTGCCAGACCTCGATGGTGTAGGTGCCCGCCGGCAGACCCTTGATTGCGAACGAACCGTCGGCATTGCTGACGGCGAAGTACGGATGCGCAAGGACACCGCCGTAGGCCGCCATCCAGCCGTGCACGTCGCAACGGAACGGCACCATCACTTCCGGCTTGTCGAACATCCGGGTCGTCTTCATGCCTTTCATCGCCTGGCCGAAGTTGAACTCGTTGTTGGCCTTCGGAACTGCATGGACGTTGTGGAGCGTGGGATCGCTGTTCAGGATGATGACGGGCTGACCGACCTGGACCCCGAACACGTGTGGGTGATACCTGCACCCCTTCTGGTCGAGCACGACGGGCGTCTGAGGCGCCGCGAACTTGTGCTCGTTGCCAAGCCCATCCTTCACATAGACGAACGCATTCTGCAGCCCGTTACCTGGACCGACGATCAGCACTTCCGAGGTCTGCGGGCCTTCTGGCATGCAGAGCGGATCGGAGTCCATGCGGACGACTCGCGGCTTCTCGGACGTGCCCTGGTATTTCACCGTCCCGGTAATGGTGCTCTCACCGGGCAGCGGCACGGGCGCGGCCGGCGCGGCTGTCGGTGCGGGCTCGGATGTGGCTGCCGGGGCCGAACCTGGTTGCGGGCTCGGCGAGCCACACGCCGCCGCGACAAGGAGTGCCGACAGGGCGAATCCAACGCGAACGCGTATCAACATTGATCTTGTCTCCGGCAGCAACTTGTCCGCCGTACCCTCGGCGAAGGCGGATCCAGCGCAATGAAACCTCAGCGACACACTTTCATGATAGCCCACGGCTCTAGCTGGTAGCTGGTCGCCGGTCGCTGGTCGCTGGTCGCTGGTGGCGAGCACAACAACGGTCCGGCTATACGCACCATCAGCTACCGACTACCAGCTACCGACTACCGACTACCAGCTACCAACTGGATAGTGCAATAATCGGCGGCTTGGGCACAGGCCTCGGGCCGCGATGCCTGAGACGCAGCGGGTCGGTAACGTCCCGCCGATATCCATACGCCTAAATCAGCAGAGGGGCACATGGCAACGAAGATCGTCGACAAAATTCTTCCGACCACGATGGTCGGGTCATACCCGAGGCCGCACTGGTTCAAGCACCAGTTGCTGGGCCGCGACGTTCGGGTCGCATTCAAGGAAGTCCAGCACGAAGAGGCCTACATCGACGCCGTGGCGACGGTGATCCGCGACCAGGAAGAAGCGGGTCTCGACATCGTCACGGACGGCAACATGTGGTACGACGACTACGTCGGCGTCATCGGGTCATTCTGCTGGTACATGTACGAGCGTATTGGCGGATTCGAGCCGTCACGCGAACCGCATCCGGCGTACCTCAACGCCGACGCCAGCCAGATCCACACCATCATGGATGACTGGGGCGGCGTCATCAACAGCGGACCGGTCACACATGGGCCGATTCGTCTCGTCGATCTCTACAAGATTGCGAGTCAGCATTCGAAGTTGCCCGTGAAGGTGTCGGTGGGCGCCGGCCCAGCCAACCTGGCCTGGCATGTGCACTTCAAGCACTATAAGACCCCGAAGGAGCTGGCCTTCGCGCTGGCGCCCATCTTCAACAAGGAGATGAAGGATCTCGTCGCGGCCGGCGCCAAGTATCTGCAGTTCGAAGACCTCGGTCCCTGGATGGGACTCTTCACCGGCAACAAGGATGACTTCAAGTGGGTCCGTGAAAGCGTCGAGATGTGCTGCGATGGCGTCAATGCCAAGATCGGCTGGCACTTCTGCTTCGGCAATGCGTGGGGCAACGACATCCTGAGCGCCAGCTACCCTGAGGGATACCAGACGGTGCTGCCGCACCTGTTTGGCACCGCGGGCATCGACGAGTTCGTCCTCGACTACGCCAACCGCGACATGGCCGGCGTCGAGTTCCTCAAGAACCTGCCTGCCAACCAGGGCATCCAGTGCGGCGTGCTCGACATCCGCACCAATGCGATCGAGTCGCCAGCGAAGATTGCCGAACGGATCAGGAAGGTCGTGCGGGCCGTGCCGGCAGACAAGGTCACGCTGAGCACTGACTGCGGCATGAAGCCTCTCGCTCGCATGGTTGCGAAGATGAAGCTCAACGCGCTGACCGAGGGCGCGGCGATCGTCCGCAAGGAAGTCGCAGGGGTGTAAAGAGCATTGCGGGTTTATTGGTTGGTGATTTTTGATGCGTTGTTGATCGACGCGATTGATGATGTGCGATTGAAAGCAGCCGCCACCGGCCATCACGCACTGCGATCACGAATCAACAGTCAGCAATCACCAACGAATCGACAATCAAAGATCACGACATCTTCAATTGATAGAGGGACGACATGGCAAAGATCATTGCAGTAGTAGGCGCAACCGGCGTGCAGGGCGGCGGGCTGGCACGTGCGATTCTGGCCGACCCGAGTGGCGGCTTCTCAGTGCGCGCAATCACCCGCGATCCCAGCAAGGACAACGCAAAAGCCCTGGCGGCAAAGGGCGCCGAAGTGGTCAGCGCGAACCTCGATGACGTCGAGAGCCTGAAGAAGGCGTTCGCGGGCGCGCATGGCGTGTTTGGCGTGACGAACTTCTGGGAGCATTTCTCGGCGGAGAAAGAAAAGACCCAGGCCAAGAACATCGCCGATGCCGCGAAGGCCGCTGGCGTCAAGCACGTGATCTGGTCCACGCTCGAAGATACGCGCAAGCTCATGTCGGCCGACGACCAGCGCATGCCGATGCTCCAGGAGAAATACCGGGTCCCGCATTTCGATGCCAAGGCGGAAGCCGATGCCTTCTTCCAGGGTCTTCCGGTCACGTTCCTGAGAACGACCTTCTACTGGGACAACCTGTTCATGTTCGGCCTGGCCCCGAAGAAGAACGAACAGGGTCAGTACGCGTGGGCGTTCCCGATGGGCACCGCCAGGCTGGGCGGAATCGCGGCCGAGGACATCGGCAAGACCGCCTACGGCATCTTCAAGGCCGGGGACAAATATATCGGCCAGACCGTCGGCATCTATGGCGAAGCTCTCACCATCAGCGAAATGGGTGAGAAGCTGTCGAAGGGACTCGGCATGCCGTCGATCTACTACCACGCGGCCGAGGCCGACGAGTATCGCGGCTATGGCTTTCCGGGGGCGGACGAGATGGGCAACATGTTCCAGGTCTACCGCGACTTCGAGAAGCAGGTGCTCGGCGCGCGCAGCGCGGAAACCGCACGCTCACTGAACCCGGCGTTGCAGACGTTCGATCAGTTCATCAGCAACAACAAGTCGAAGATCGAAGCGGCAGCCAATCCTGCCCCGGCTGGAACGACTGCGTAGCCAGTTAGTCGTTGGTGGTTAGTAGTTAGTGGTAGGGCCGGTCCTTTCGGACCGGCCTTTTCTTTAGACCCGCCTTCCTCTTTACCCCGGAAGCTCCCCTCGCAGAATCGACAAGTGCAGTTGCTCGATCTCGGGCGACGGGCTCGCACCGAGCTCGTCCCGTAACCTCGCGCGACAATCAGCGAAGACACGCAGCGCCCCGGCGGCATTTCCCATCCGCAAGTGCAACTTCATCAACTGGTAATAGGCCGACTCGCGAAACCGATCGAGCTCGAGGACTTGAACCGTGTATTGACCTGCTGATTCGAGGTCGCCGACCTCTGCGCTCACTGCCGACAAACATTGCAGACTGCGAATCAGAATCGACGCGAGCTTCTGCCGTTGCCTCTCGAGCCACGGCGCCTCCTCTGATGGCAGAAAGGGTCGACGGGCGATTACCGCGGCGACGTTGCCATGACTCCAGGCAGCCATCACGTCACCGCGGCGGTGCGCTCCCTCCGCTTCATCGATCGCATTGGCAGCGCCTTCGACGTCGAGCCAGGTGTCGAGTGGCAACTGAAGGCTCACCGCGCCGTTCTGGACGGACACGCTGATGTCAGGCGATGTCCCGCGAAGCAGACTTCGTAGCCGGCTCAGCACGGAACTCAGCGTCGTGTCAGCGCCGCGCGGCGGAGAATCTCCCCAGAGGACGTCTGTGAGCTCGCGGCGAGGAACCGTGCGATGGAGGTGTGTCGCCAGATATGCGAATACAAGCCGGCCCTGACGGCCCGGCAGCGCCGGCTCGTCGAGCGTCAGCGTGCCTTCGTGCTCGATGGCAAGTCGTCCGGTGAGATAAATCCGCGTGGCCAGACGGCTGCAATCCTTTCGCAAGGCGGTGGCAAGCCGCGCCGACTATATTACCGCCGCATCGAGGAGGTATTGCTATGGACAAGGTCATCACCTGCCCATGTGGCTTCGTGCTTCGGGGGAGCTCGGACGAGGAAGTCGTCAAGAAAGCACAAGAGCACGCGAAGAGCGTGCACGCGATGGAACTCAGTCGCGAACAGGCGCTGCAGATGGCGAGGCCGGCATGAGCAGACGGGGACTGTCGTCATACGTTCTCGCGACTGGATTGGTGGGTTCCGCAGCGCTCTCTCTCGTCGCGCAAACCGGCTTTTCCCGAGTCGTCCTCCAGGATCAGCCTCTTAGCGTTCCTGGCCGACATGCCGTCGCCGCACGCGCCGACTTCGGACCGGGAGCGGCCGCCGGCCTCCATTCGCACCCGGGCGAGGAGCTCGGCTACATCCTCGAGGGAACGGTGGAGCTGTTGGTGAAAGGACGACCGGCCGTGACGCTCAAACCGGGCGACGTCTTCTACATCCCAAGTGGCGTTCCGCACGACGGCCGCAATCCTGGGACGACGAACGCGGCCCTCCTTTCCACGTTTGTCGCCGAACAAGGGAAACCACTCGCCACTCCCGTTCCATAGCGAAGTGCGGATTCCACTGGCGGGTCCTTTCTTTGGACCCGCTATTTCTTCTCTCCCCTTACAATCTCCGTCATGATTCGACCTCACGGCCTGGCGGGTCTACAGAGCAAGAGCCGCCCTAC
>DAINQP010000069.1:5820-24188 GCA_036742665.1 Vicinamibacterales bacterium
AATCACAATCACATCATCCTGCTTGGGATTCGGCCGGGCTATCACACGCCGCTCGAATCGGCGACGTCGATCGCTGAGGTCCAGGCCGCGATCAAAGCGCGCGCCAAGAGCGTTCCCGGCGGGCAGTTCATCACCTCGATGGGTGGATGGAACCCGCTGCAGTTCGCCGAGAAACGTCTGCCGACGCTCGCTGAGCTCGACGCCGCGACATCGGATCATCCCGTGATGGTCTTTCTGTCCTTCACAGGACCCGCCGCCACCAACACACGCGGAAAGACGTTCTTTACCGAGCGGAAGATCGCAGTCAGCGACACCGGCGCGATCGCAGCCAATGCGCCGTCGATCGCGGCGCTGAATGCGCTGCGCGCGATCCAGACATTCGAGGATCGGAAGCGGGGCACGGCCGATGCGATGGCATATTCGGTGAGCGTGGGCGTGACGACCAACGCCGATATGGGCGCGTTCAATCTGCCTGGCACACCGGATCTGCAGGGGTCCTTCGAGGCGGACACATTGGCGAGCGCGGATCAGTGGCGCATGTATGACCCAGTCGTCGCCCTGCATCGTGAAGGCAAGATGACTGCCCGCCTGCGCGTGTTCTTGCTGACGATGGATACGCGGCCGGATGTGCCGATTCTGGCGGAGCGGCTCCGGAACGACTTCAACGGCTTCGGCGATGACATGATGCGCATCTCGGGCATCGGCGAGTTCGCCTCGAGCTGGCCGCTCTTCGGTCAGAAGCCTCCCGAGAATTACACGGCGGCGCTGTCGCGCATCGCGAAAGAAGGCTGGGCGTTCCAGCAACACAGCCTCTCCCCCGCTGAGAATGAACTGACCGTCAGCACGTTCGAGACTGTCAACAAGACGACGCCAATCAAGGATCTGCGCTGGTCGCTGGCGCATGTCGGCAGCGTGGACACCGCAACGCTCAATCGACTCAAAGCGATGGGCGCCGCGGTCGCGGTACACCCGTTCCAGTTCCTGGCCGGCGCGCGCGGCGGCGGTCCACCGTTGCGAACCATCGTGGACAGTGGCATCAAAGTCGGCGCGGGTTCGGACTCGGCGCAGATCTCGACACTGAATCCATGGAACGTGATCGCCTACATGGTGACCGGCAAGGCGTCTGATGGCACAGTGATTAACGCCGGCCAGCAGTTGACGCGTATGGAGGCGCTGCGGCTCTACACCGCGGAAAACGGCTGGTTCCTGAAAGAGGAAGCGACGCTCGGCACGATCGAGGCCGGCAGGCTCGCCGATCTCGTGGTGCTGAGCGACGACTACTTCGATCCGAAGCGGGTGCCCGATGACGCCATCAGGAAGCTGAAATCAGTGCTGACGGTTGTTGACGGCAAAGTCGTGCACAACACGATGAATTAGCGTACGTAGTGTTCGGCTTTAGCCGGACGACCCGCCTAGTTCTCGGCTGGTGGTTCGATGCTATCGATCACCAGCACCGCGCGAATCGAGTCCCGGCGACTGCAGTCCAGTTGCGACGGTGTCAGCTGCGGCCCTGGGCTGCCATCCGGTCGCGCCAGCACGAGCGCGTAAACCGGAGAGTCCCGCGTTTCTTGATGCGCCACGAGCTTGAACCGCTCGATGAGGAGCGCCTGCAGGTTCTTCGATTCCTGCGTCTTCGTGATCTCGAGGAGAGCGCTCGCGACGATGTCGAGCGATCCATATTGACCAACGACGGCGCGCTCTCGACATCACGGACCCCGAACGCCATCACCAGCGGATTACGCACGGTCAGACCGGTGGCAGTGATCCGTCCATCGATTTGTCTGAGCTGAGCCGGCGGGAGGCGTTTGATGGACGCGTCGGCAAAGCTCGTTGATTGAACGGCGCTTGTCACCTGCGCCCGGGGCATGGCGCGGGCAACGTAATCGGCGCGATGCCGATCGTGACCGCCGTAATCACGCGCATCGTCCTCCACGTTGAGGAGGTGATTGGTGATTGGCGTTTGTCGATGGAAAATGCTTCGAGCTCACGCCGACGCTGACTCGTGACGTTCTCAATCGACAATCAGAAATCAACAATCATCAACGATTCGACAATCGCTAATCACTCAATCAACAATGAACTCAGTTCGTGCGATTCGACGACAGCGTACCGATCTCGACCAGACCGATTTTGTTGACGCCGCTGTTCGCGGTGACGATCGCGCCCTGCGCCGTCGCCTCGAAATGACGAAGTACGCCGCCGCCCGACGGAATCGCAAACGTCTGGAACTTCTCCGTCTGCGGATCGAATCGCACCATCGTGTTCGGCCGCACGCCTGACTCGCTGTACCAGATGATGTTGTTGATCTGCGTGATGGCGTACGGCTCGGACTCTTTGCCACCCGGTGACGGCCATTCCTTGACTTGGCCGGTCTTTGGATCGAAGCGACCGAGCGTCCCGCGCGGGAAATCGGTGTACCAGATCACGTCGTCCGAAGTGATCGTCAGCCGGCGCGGTCGCGCATCGGCGTTCGGGAGCGGATACTCCTTGATCTCCAACGTCTTCGGATCGACGCTGGCGATGCGGGGACCTCGAAAGTCGACGTACCAGGGCACGCCCTGCGAGTTGAGCCGGATGCCGTACGGGTAGGTGTTGTCGCTGGGCGTCTTCTTGATCACCATCTCGCCGCTGCTGATGTTGATCCGGCCGACGTGTCCCGACTGCAGCGTGAAAAAGATGTTGCCGGTGCGTTTGTCGAGAATCGGCGTGTGCGGCCCGCGTGCGCCCGGCTCGGTGAGCGGATATTCCTTCACCTGCCCCGTCGTCGGATCGAGCCGGCCGATGACGCCTTTCTGAATGCCGGTGTACCAGATATTCCCCTGCGGATCCTCCGCCAGCCCGTGCGGCTGGCTATTGGCAGGCACATCGAACTCGCGGATCTGTCCGGTCCGCGGGTCGAGACGTCCGAGCTTGCTCGCATACTGGCCGGTCCACCAGATCGATCCATCCGCGGCGGCGTGCGAATCGTGTGGCCGCGAGCCGAGCGTAGGCGCGAGCCACTCCTTGATGGTGACGGTGGCCGGGCCGGAGAGCAGCACTGCGCCGGGGGCGTCCTTGATCGGGTAATGCGCGGCCAGGTACGACGAGATCGGTTCGAGCTCGGCGGGCGACAGCTTGACCATCGTCGCGATCCGGTCCTGCCATCCGTCTTTGGTGTAGCCCCACGAGTTGGCGATCAGGTTGAGCCCGTGGCAGCGCGCGCAGGCCGCCTGCACCTGCTCACGGCCGGCGCCCTCCGGCAGTTGAACAGGCGGCGGTCCGCCCTGACGGCCGCCTGGCGCACCCTGCCTCCCCGCCGGTGCCTGTTGGCCGAGTGTCGAAGACGAGAGCGTTGCCACGAACACCATCAGCGCGAGATAGAAGAACGATCGCGGTCTCATACTGCCTCCCGGTCGAATCCGCAGCTTCCCGCGGATTCTACGCCCGACGGGCGTCACTCGCGAGACAAACCCGGGAGATGCCGCCGGTGGGACAGACGCAGGGCGACGAGATCCTTCTGCTCGATGCGGAGTTCGTTGGCGATCCGGTGGATCTCCCCTTCCTCGGTCATCGAAATCGCATCATCGGTCGCCGCGACGGCGAACAGGCATCGCATCAGCGCCAGCTTCTCGTCGTAGGTCGCCACTTCGGCGAACTGCCTGGCCACGAGAAAATTCGCCGAGCCGCCGAAGAGGCGGTTGCTGGATTTCGCCAGTTGCACAACGATCATCGCCTGGTCTTGCGTGAGCGATCCCTGCTCCTGCACGAGCCCGTCCATCGCGCGTGTTTCTTCCGACGATACATGCTGATCGGCGTTGGCCACGCGTCCGAGGAGATAGGCAAATCCGGCAAGGACGCGAGCACGGTCTGGTTCGAGGTGATCCAGGGCATCGAGCGTCTGCCGCAGCGGCGCGAACTCCTGCTCTTGATGTGTCTGTATTCCCAACCATGCGCGAATGGACTTCACGGCCATGGACCGATTCTAGTGGACGGTCCGCCTGACTTGTAAGACGCTACTCGCACCTCGAGGTCGTCAATCGCCTATGCACCATCAACGACGTGTGCGTCTCCTGGTGAGCGCAGGTCTCGCATGCTTTCTGAGCACGGTCGCCTCGGCGCAGGAACCCGTTCCGGCCCCCAGCCCTCCCACCGCGACCTCGTCGTCAGCTCAGTCGCCCCAAGCGGAGCGCCGCGTGCAGTATCCGACCGGGCTGGCGAATTCGTTCGTGACGGTGAACGTCGGCTCGATCGGCTACGCGTTTTCCGAGCAGCAGCTCGCGCCCGGACACACGGTGGGCTCGATCGAGGCTCCTCACACGGCAGCCAGCGTCGTCCTCTTCGGCCATCACTTCGGCAGACACGTGTCGTTGCAGGGCAGCTACATGCGGCCGATCAAATACGTGCGATACCACGACCTCGATGGCACGGACGTGTCGCAGACGGTGTGGATGCATTACGGGACGGTGACGGCACTGTCGCGGATGCCGGTGTCAAAACGTCTGTCCATCTTCGGCGAGGTCGGCCTGGCAATTACCAGTCGTCGCGGATTCGCACTAGGCGATCGGCCGGCCGTGACGAACGCGCACTTCGCATCGGCACTGTTCGGCGGCGGGATCGAGTATCGGCTGAACACGACGCTCGATCTGGTGGTGGGAACCTCGGTCATTCCTGCGCGAACCGAAGATCACAACCCGGCGACGGTCTTCACGTCCGCAGGCATCCGCTTCAACATGCGCCCGTTGCCGCCCGAGCGGGTCGCCGAGATCGTGGCGGCCGGTTACATCTTTCCCAGGACGATCGTGCAGGTCGGCTTCGCAACGGCCGCGTTCGGGTTCAGCGCCAATCGTTTCTTTCACGAGACGGTCCCGATCTTCTGGGGCGGCGACGTCAAGGTCAGACGAAGCGTCGTGAGCCTGCAGTGGGAGCGCAACGTGTTCCACACCAAGAAGGTGTTTGCGGTGGACTTCGGCGCGAGCTACTCGGAATGGCGGAGCCTGCAGGCAAACGACGGGTTCCGCACGCTGTCAATATTCCCCGTCTTGAGGTTCAACGTGGTGCGCACCAGGCAAGCCGATGCCTATGTATCGTTCTCGGAGGCAGGGCCCACGTACATCTCGAGAGTGACGATCGACGGACGAGCGATGGGCGGCCATTTCACGTTTCAGGATTTCATGGCGGCCGGCATGTTCATCGGGCCGCGCAAGCGGTTCAACGTCGAGTTCAATCTCAATCACTACTCGAACGGCAACCTGATGGCCGACAATGCCGGTGTGACCGTACCCCTCGCACTCAAGCTGGGATATGCGTTCTAAACATACGCAGTCGCGTGTCGACGGCGGTCTTTGCGTTCTGGCGCTCGTCACCGTGCTCTGGCCGGCACACGCATGGGCCGACTGGATCGTCAGCGCCTTCGGTGGTGTCGCGCACACGCAATCGAGCACGATGGATCTGAGCCTGCCGTCGAACCGAACTCAACTCACGCTCACAGATGTCGACTATCGCGGCCAATCGTTTCAATCGCCGCAGTACTACGGCCTGCGCGGTACCTGGATTCCAAACGGTCATCGATGGTTCGGGATCGAGGGTGAGTGGATTCACGCCAAGGTCTACGCGGAGGTCGAGGGCAACGTTCATGCGCTCGGTACGCTGCGTGGTGTTCCGATTGATGCGACCATTCCTCTGTCATCGATCGTGAGCCGGGTGTCGATGTCGCACGGTCTCAATTTCATCCTGGCCAACGTCACCGCGCGACATGGGTTCGGCCCGAGCGACGCGACGGGCGCTCATCGCCTGGTGGGAGTCGTGCGTGCGGGTGCCGGACCGACGTTGCCACACGCCGAAAGCCAGATCGACAACGTGTACTTCGAGCAGTACGAAGCCGGAGGACTCGGGGTGCAGGTCGGAGGCGGCGTGGAGTTCTCCTTGTGGCGCGGCCTCGGCGCGCTCGGTGAGTACAAGTTCACCTGGGCCTCACCTGAAATCGACGTCACCGGCGGCCAGGCGACGATCCCTTCGCGCAGCCATCATTTCGCATTCGGCATCCAGTACCGGTTTTGAGAACGTCACTCCATCAGCGCCACTAACGGGTCAATCTTCGTCGCACGACGCGCGGGCACGCAGCACGCGGCGACCGCTACAGCCGCAAGCAGGCCTCCCACGAGCAGCAGGACGCGCGAATCCGTCGCACTCACGCCGAAGAGCAGGCTTTCGACCGTGTGCCGGAGGAGGAGTGTTCCGATCGCACCCAGAACGAGACCGATTCCCACCAGGACGAGCCCCTCACGCAGTACCAGTCGAAACACCTCCGCTGCGGTGCTGCCGAGCGCAACACGAATGCCGATCTCCTTTGTACGCTGCGTAACGAGGTAGCCCAGCACGCCATAGATGCCGATCGCCGACAGGAACAGCGCCACGAACCCGAACACCATCGAGAGCAAGGCCGGCGCCCGGCGATTCGCCAGCGATCGGGCGGTCCAGTAAGTCATCGGCTGCACCTCGAAGACGGGCAACTGCGCGTCAATCGCAGCAATCTCACGTCGCAGCGCACCCCCGAGCGCCGTCGTATCGCCGGTGGATCGGAGCACAAACGTCAAGGCCGGTTGCGGGTTTTGCGCGAGCGGAAAGTAATACGCCCCAACCGCGCGATCCCCGTCCGTCAGGCTGCGCTGTTTCATCTCTGCGATCACGCCAACCACGGTGAAGAACTCGGTCTTGGCGGTGATCGCCGTGAGGTCTCCTCCCTCGTCGTTCGTCTTGTACATGCGCCGGCCGATCGGAGTCTGGTTCGGCCAGAAACGGCGCGCCAGCCGGTCGTCGATCATGATGACCTTCGGAGCGTCAGCAGTGTCGCGGTCGTCGAAGAAACGGCCGGCCACGAGCCTGGCGCGCATCGTCTCGAAGTATCCCGGCGACACGCGCGCTTCGCTTGGCGCGATCAGCGATTCACCCTTCTTCGCCTGGTAGCCTTCAGCGAGAATGGCCGATGCGCTCGCGTTGTTGCCGAGCGGAAGGCTGTCGGTGGCGCCGGAGACCGTCACGGTGGCAAGTGCGCGAATGCGCCGCAGCGCCTCGTCGGTGAACCGCCGATATGCGGCCGCGTCCGGGTAACGAGACTCGGGGAGCGAGACCGCGGCGGTGAGCACGCCCGCTGCCATGAACCCGGGGTCGACCGCCAGCGCCTTGCGCAACGTCGCAAACAGCAGACCCGCACCGATCAGCAGCACGAATGCGCATCCCACCTGCGCCACCACTAGCGCGCGCCGCAGCGACTGCGCGCCGCGGCCGACCGTTGCCGAGCGACCTTCTTCGCGCAGCACGCTCAGCACCTGCCCGCTCATCGACGCCATCGCCGGAATCAGACCGAGAACCAGGCCAATCACGGCCGCAGCGAGTACGGTGTACGCGACGACCACCGCATCGAGGCGGATCTCATGTGCCCGAGGCAGATCCTGCAGGTTGATGCCATCCATCCCGCGCAGCGCCACGAATCCGATGCCGATGCCCACCGCCGCCGAGCCCAGTGTCAGCAGCACATGTTCGACGACGAGCTGACGGGCGACGCGCGACGCGCCGGCCCCAAGCGCCAGGCGCGTGGCGAGCTCTTTCAATCGCACGCGCGATCGGACGAGCACCAGGTTGGCCACGTTCACACAGCCGATCAGCAGCACGAACGCCGCGCCGCCCCACATCAGATACAGGATTGGTCTGATGTCCTCCACCATCTGGTCCTGCAGACGAGCGACCACCGTGTGGAAGCCGGCGTTGATCAGGACCTCCTTGAGCTGCGGGAATCGTTCGAGGTTCGCCGCGTTCAGCGCGTCGATCTGGCTTTGCGCCTGTTGCACGGTTGCACCGGGGTTCAATCGCGCGATAAACACGGCGTTGTTGCTGTGACGCTGCTCGTCGGATCTTTCCTTCGCCGTGAACGTCATCGGCGTCCACATCGCCGTGTCCTCGTCGATTGGCCTGAAACCGGCCGGCATCACGCCGACCACCGTGTGTGGCCGGCCGTCGATGCGGAGTTCGCGGCCGACGGCGTTTCGATCGCCGGCGAACTGGCTGCGCCAGAACCCATCGCTCAACACCACAACCGAATCGTGACCGAGCTCGCCTTCCTGGTCGGTGAATGTGCGGCCGATCTGCGGCGGCACGCCGGCGACCTTGAAGAACGAGGGTGTCCCGGTGATCGACTCGACGCGAGCCGCAACGCCGCCCTGATCGACACTGCGGTTGTCCTGTCTGAACAGCGCCTGTGCCTGGAACGCCGGGACGTCACGCAGCCGATCGAAGTAGTCGGGCACGGCGCTGCCAATCGGCTCGTGCACGCCCGCACCCGGATAAGCGTTGCCGGCCATGACGACCCGGTCGGGGTCTGGCAAGGCGAGCGGCTTGAGCAGTACGCCGCGGACGACAGAGAAAAGCGCGGCATTGGCACCGATGCAGACCGCCAGCGTCAATGCGGCCGTCAGAGTGAACGCCCTGTCTTTCCACAGCAGGCGGAGGCTGACACGCAAATCGCTGAGCATGCGTTGATGTTAACTCCCACGATCCGGTGTCCGCCACGCCTCAGCTGGCCGCTCGAGTGCGAAGTTGTTCCGGACCCGAGCTAGACGTACTCTAGGAGCGCCAGCGACTGGGGGTTGCCATGGAACGCAAGGGAATGTGGATTGTTGTCATCGCGCTCGTGTTGGCGATCTATGCGACACCTGCGGCAGCACAGGTCAGCGTCGCGGTCGGCGTGGGGACGCCGCACGTTGGCGCCAACGTAGTCGTCGGTGCGCCGGTGTACGGCGTCTACCCGTACTACCCGCCCTACGTTGCTCCGTATCCGTACTACGCGCCGTATTACTACTACCCGTACGCGGTCCCATATGGGCGGGTCTACTATCGCGCGTACCCGGGGTACTACGGTGGTGCGTACTACTATCGGGGTGGAGCGCCGTACTACTATCGCGGCGGAAGGCCCTACTATCGCGGTGGTGCCACCTACAACGGCGCGAGGCCTGGCTACTATGTCCGCGGGAACGGCGGCGGACGCGGTAACGGTGGCGGAGCGCGGTACGGCCACTCTCGGCGCTAGGCGACCAACTGGCCGGCGGACCTGGCACGAATCGCGGACAACCGCGCTACACTCGCGGACGACAGCGGCATTCGCTGATCGTTACAAAGGTCCCGATGCGACTCTCCTCGGCCATCGTTGTATTCCTCGCGTTCACCTGCACCGTCGGTGCGCAGTGGCGCTACCGCGATCCGAACGCACCAAGAACGGCGGACGGCAAGGTCGATGTGAAAGCCCCGGCGCCTCGTACGCCATCAGGTACCGTGGACTTCTCCGGCATCTGGCAGACCGACATCAAATACAACTTCAATCTCGGCGCCGATCTGAAGCCCGACGACATCGTGATGCTCCCGTGGGCGCAAGCGCTCTACGCGGAACGTCGGGATAACAACGGCAAGGACGATCCCGAAGGGTTCTGCATGCCGCCGGGATTCCCGCGTGTCAATGGCGTACCATTCCCGCAGAAGATCATCCAACTCCCGGGCGCCATCATCATCCTTTACGAGACACGCACCACCTTCCGACAGATCTTTTTCGATAACAATCACACGGTCGCGAACGATCCGCAGCCGACGTGGATGGGGTACTCGAAGGGCGGCTGGGACGGCGACACGCTCATCGTCGAGACGACGGGGTTCAATGACAGGACGTGGCTGGACGATGCCGGTCATCCGCATTCGGAACAGATGAAAGTGACCGAACGGTTTCGCCGTCCCTCGTTTGGCCAGCTGCTCGTGGAGATCACCATCGACGATCCGAAGACCTATGCGAAGCCGTGGACGGTGACGCAGGCGTTTCAGGTGGCCGACGGCGAGCTCATCGAATACATCTGCAACGAGAACAACCTCGATCTGCCGCACCTGGTCGGCAAGTAGGAGCGCGCTGTCCGCCCGTGGGACGCCGCATCCCGCGCGCGGACGTGTCGCCGGGCTAACTCATTGCATCCATAAGACCGCTCTGCGGCATGACGATTGATGGCAGTCGCGCCATGAGCTTTTGGCAAACGATACGCATCGCGGCGCGAACCTGGCGTCGGACGCCGGTGCTCGCCGCCGTCATCGCGTCCACGCTGGCATTGGGCATTGGCGCCATCAGCGCAGCGTTGACCATTGCCTACTCGATTCTCGTCCAACCGTTCCCGTTTCCCAAGGCCGAGCGGCTCGTTTGGATCACGACTTCTGATAGCCGCACGACGGAGTACCGGCGACCGGTGCTTGGATCGAACCGCCTGCCGCAGGTCGCCGACTGGCAACAGAACCTGACGGCGTTCGACCAGATCGGCGCATGGGCGGGCGACGCGCCTGATGTCTTCACCGTGACCGGCGCCGGAACGCCCGAGCGCGTGAGCGGTTTACGCGTGACGCACCAACTGCTCGAGATGCTCGGTGCGTCTGTCGCGCGCGGCCGCCTGTTCCGCGATGGCGACGATGGGCCGCGGGCCGCTCAAACAGTGGTGCTCTCACACGGATACTGGCAGCGCCGCTTCGCCGCGCGCGCCGACATCGTCGGTCGGTCGATCACGATCGAGAACGCGCCTCACCTCATCGTCGGTGTTATGTCGCCGGACTTTCGCATGTCAGGCAGCTTGTTCGCCGGTGCGTCAATCGACGTGTTTCTTCCACTCGCGATCGACGGCAATGAAGACATCGGCGGGTTCATCGCCGTGCTCGGCCGACTACGTCCCGGAGTCACCGTCAGCCAGGCACAGGCCGAGCTCAAGAGCCGGCAATCGGCGCTCTCACTGGGCAAATGGTCATGGATGACCGTGCTCGCACAGCAGGTCACACCGCTCGCGGATCTCGTCACGCGAGACGTGCGGTCGCCGGTGCTGTTGCTCTGTGCCGGCATCGGCTGTGTGCTGCTGATGGCATGCGCCAACCTCGCGAATCTCCTGCTGGTGCGCGCAAGCGGCCGGCGTCGTGAGATGCAGCTGCGCACGGCGCTTGGCGCATCGATAGGCCAGGTTCTCGGACAGATGACGGCTGAAAGCGCGGTGCTCGTCGCCATCGGTGGATCGGCTGGCCTCGTGCTCGCGGCCGCCACCCTGGACGCGCTTCGCCGAACGAACTCGATCTCGTTGGCTCGTGTAGGCGACGTGCACGTTGGTTGGCCAGCCGTCGGATTTGCCGCGGCTGTGTGTACGGCGGTCACACTCGTGTTTGGCGCCGTTGCGCTCCTTCACGTTCGTCGTCGCAACATGCTCGATGGGCTGCGGCCGCATGCCGGGTTCACCTCCGAACCTCGCGCAGTCTTCGCGCAGCGACTCGCGCTCGTGACGCAGGTGGCTGTGGTCATCGTGCTGACCGTCACGGGCGGACTGCTGCTGCGAAGCCTGACCGCGCTCCTCGACGTCGATCCGGGATTCAATCCGCGCGGGGCAATGGCCATCCGCGTAGATCCAGCAGGGCGATTGAACGGTCCGGATCGATTGCCATTCTTCACTCGCGTCCTCGAACGTGTCAGCGCCGTGCCCGGCGTGCAGGCAGCCGCCCTCACGATCAATGTGCCGATGGGCGATCGTCCGAGCATGGGTTGGGATGCCGTTCAGGAGGGGCGCGAGTACAATCCGCAGACGGACAACGCCGCGGGACGCATCGTCAGCCCCGGTTACTTCAGCACCGCGGGGGTCACACTCGACGAAGGACGCGACTTCGATTCACGGGATGTCCGGCCCAATCCGTTTGTCATGGCAATCAACGAATCGTTCGCACGACGCATTCGCGCCGAAGGGCGAGAACCGCTGCGGACGCGCATTCGCGTACTCGGCAACAGTCGAGAAGTCGTCGCCGTGGTGAGCGACGTCAAGCATCGCGGCCTCGATGCCGACGCCGGACTCGAGGCTTATATTCCCGTGGGCCAGGCACCCGCGTTCTTCCAGGCTTACGATCTCGTGGTACGAAGCAGCGATCCGATTGCACTGGTGCCGGCAATCCGCGATGCGATCTGGTCCGTCGATCCGGATCAGGCGCTGGGGACGCCGGTACCGCTGGAGGGATACATCGGCCGCACGTTGCGTCCTCGACGGCTGTTGACCGACGTGCTTAGCGTGTTTGCCGGAAGCGCGCTCGTGCTCGCTGCGTTCGGGGTTTACGGCGTGGTCGGCTACCGCATGGCGTCGCGCGTGAAGGAGATCGCCATTCGGATTGCGCTTGGTGCGCCGCGCTGGCGCGTCACCAGCCTCGTCCTGCGCGACACAATCGGCTGCGTCGCCGCCGGCCTGGCGGCCGGCATTCCGCTCTCACTCGCAGCCGCAACAACGATCCGCAGCTATCTGTTCGGCGTCGAGCCAGCGGATGGCGTCACGCTGGCGGCGGCATGCGCGGTGGTGATTACGGCGGCGCTCGTTGCCGCTTACCTGCCGGCACGTCGCGCACCGCGTGTCGATCCAATTGCTGCCTTGCGAATCGAGTAGTTTCTACGAGACAGGGAGCAGACATGCTTGACGATGTGCGCTACGGCTGGAGGAAGCTGCGGCAGGAACCCTCTTTCACCGCGATTGCGGTGTTCACGCTCGCGCTCGGCATCGGCGCGACATCGGCGGTATTCAGCCTGGTTCAAGGCGTCCTGTTGACGCCGCCACCCTATCGCGATCCCGAACAACTCGTGCTGGTTCAGCGTGCCAGGACGGATGCGCAGCCCGGCCCCCCGCAACGCTGGTCGGCGCCGCAATGGACGGAGTGGCAGCGTGATTCCAAGTCGTTCGAGGCGCTGGCCGGTTACCTCTGGTCTTTCAATTTCATCGTCTCCGACGAAGGCAGCGAATCGCTCGAGGGGATGTTCGTCACCAAGGACTTCTTCAAGGTCCTCGGGTTGAAGCCACTGCTTGGCCGGACGTTCCAAAACTCGGAAACGGCGTTTCCCCCGGGGGACGTCATCATCCTCGGGTACGAGCTATGGCAGCGGAAGTTCAAAGGCGACCCCAAGATCGTCGGGACGCAGATTCGCATCAGCCGCCGGCAGACGCCGCCGACGGTCATTGGCATCATGCCGCCAGGGATCCGGTTTTTGCCGTCGCCAACCACTGCGCAGGAACCGAACTATGACGTCAATGCGACCGTGGACTTCTGGGCGCCCTTCGCCCTGAACGCGGAGCGCGCGAAAGCTCCGATCTGGGACGTGGTCGGGCGGCTGCGGGCCACGTCGACCCTCGATGAGGCGCGCTCGGAATTGCGCGTGGTAACGGCGCGGCAGGCCAAGGCTGACACGGACTTCGACGGGTTCACCGCGCAGGTGCAGGCTCTCACCGACAATTTCAATCGCGATGCCGGACGCATCCTGCTGCCGCTGTTCGGTGCGGCGGGATTGGTACTGCTCATCGCATGCGGAAATGTCGCCGCCCTGCTCCTCGTCCGCGGTCTCCAGCGTCAAGACGAGTACGCCGTGCGCACCGCGCTCGGCGTCAAGCGGCTGGCGCTGTTTCGTCAGGTCTCCGTCGAGAGTCTCCTCATCGCCCTGCTCGGCAGCGCACTCGGTGCCGGGCTCGCGTTTGGAATCATCAAAGTGTTCAAGCTGATTGCCGGGCCGGCGATTCCGCGGCTCGACGCAGTCACCGCCGTCTGGCCGGTGCTGGCCTCTGGACTCGGGCTTGCGATCGTGGGCGCGCTCGTCGCCGGCTTCTTGCCGGCATTCCGTGCCTCGCGGCTCGATGCGATGCAGGTTATCAAGAGCGCCGGCCCGAAAAGCAGCGCCGGACAACGCGAGCGCCGATTGCTGCGTGCGGTCACCATGGGGCAAACCGCCCTCACGCTTGCTCTGCTGGTCGGTGCCGGGCTTCTCCTCCGCACCACGAGCAACCTGTCCCGCGTGCAGTCGGGATACAACATCGACCGGATCCTCACGATGACGGTCACGGCGGTGCAAGGGGACTGGAACAATTTCCATACGCTCGCGCTGGAACGCGTGTCGTCGCTGTCGGGAGTGCAGGGCGCCGCCTTCGCATGGGGCGTTCCGCTCACCGGTAACAACTGGCCAGGGCGTGTCGAGATCGAAGGGCAGCCTCCGATCGCCAGGCCGAGTGACGCGGTGGCGCTTCCAGTGCGCTCGGTCACACCGGGTTACTTCGACCTCCTTCGGATCCCCATCTCGGAAGGACGCGACTTTCGCTCGACCGACGCCAACAAGGCGCCAAGAGTCGCGATCGTCAATCGCGCACTCGCCGACCAGTACTTCCGAGGCACCAGCGCGCTTGGCAAGAAGCTGTGGCAGGGCAACCGTCAGCAGCCGCCGATGGAGATCGTCGGCGTCGTGGCCAACAGCCGCACCGAGGATTTGACCCGGACTCCAGAACCCGAGCTCTATCTCTCACTGTGGCAGGCGGGAGCGTTCTCGAAAGATCTGGTCATCCGCACGACGACCGATCCACGACTGCTCATGACGGCCATCCAGAAGGAGCTGCGCTCAGTCGACCCCACGGTCGCGATCGAGAACGTCCGAACGCTCGAACAGGTCCGTGACGATTCGGTGGCCACGCGTCGATTCGCGATGCAGCTCCTCGTCGGATTCTCGATCGTCGCCAGCGTGCTCACACTGGTCGGCGTGTACGGAGTGCTGTCGCTGTCGGTCGCGTCACGGCGTCGAGAGATCGCCGTCCGCAGCGCGGTCGGCGCTCAGGAACGAGATATCCGCAACCTGGTCTTCGCGGACGCCTTTCGGCTGATTGCCGGCGGTGTGGTGGCTGGCATCGTCGCGGCTGTGGTGCTGTCGCGCGGTCTGACGTCGTTCCTGTTCGAAGTCGAGACCACCGATCCGCCGACGCTCATCGGCGTCGGACTGCTGTTCGCGATCGTCGCGCTGCTGGCCTGCTGGATACCCACGCGCCGCGCCGCGCGGATCGATCCGCTCGAAGCGCTGCGCAGCGAATAGCGTCTGGCCCGTCCCAAGGGATCGTCTGGCCGGTCCACACGGACCGGCCCTACCAGATCTTCCAGCGTGGGATGACGTGCGCCGCGAACGCAAATGGTTCGCGCGCGTTCGGCGTGATCGTGACGCGCACCCATCCGACGTTCGGCGAGCCAGGCACCTCGAGACGCGTGAGATTGGCGAGCCCGAATTGTCGATCGACCGTGTACTCGTGATGGTCGCCATGCGCGATAAGCACCGGCCGCTCGAAACGCGATGCTTCTTCGCGGAGCGTCGTCAGAAATGGCTCGAACGGTTCGCGATCCTTCGGCTCTTCATCGAATGGATTGCCCTGCATCGCGACCACGACCGCTGGGGCGTTGGCGGCCCTGGCCACGCTGAAGGTCTCACGCAGCCACGCCGCCGCCGCATTCGTTCGCGTCTTCGACGCCGTGATGTCGTCCTCGGTGCGGTTGGGAAACTGCCATCGCCCGTTTCCGCTGCCAATCAGATGTACAGTGGCGAATACCAATGAGTGGTCCGTCCATCGAACGTTCTCGATGAACTCCGGCTGGCCGACGAGTGGAATCCTGCGGCCGCCGAGGCTTTGCGCGGGCGTCGTGTAGAAGATCTGCCTGAGTCGCGCCAGCCGCTCCTGGGGCTCGTAACCACCAGATCCGGCTTCCCAGCAATCGAACCACTCGTTGTCACCCGGAGTGTAGATGACGGGATGACGCAGCCCGTTGAACTGATCGCGCGCCCGCTGATACATCGCGTCGGTGCACGGCCGCCAGAAGATGTCGCCGACGCTGATCACTGTCGTCAGGTCGTGCGCGTCGAGATCCTGCAGGACGAGACGGAACCGGATCTCCTCGGTCAGGAAATACGGTGCGTCTCCCATGATGCCGAACGAAAAGCTGCCGGGTGGATTCGGCGTCGGCGGATCGAGTCCACGCACAACGAACGAGGCCAGGGCAACGACGGCCACAATCACCACGGTTCCGACTCCCGCTCGCCGCACAGCGTTCAGATTGTGCCAAACTTCAGCCGCCAATCCGGGTCCGAGCCGGCGGCGCTGATATCGCACTTTGGGCGTAGACTAGACGGCCTCACCGCGGGGGTAGCGGACGCGAGATCCTACTCGCGTCGAGGGAGGCGTCGATGCGATCACGAGTCATCGGGCTACTGGTCCTGGTTTGCAGCTTGACCCTCGGAACCCGGGTAACCGCACAGGAAAACACCGCCGAGCTTAGGGGGCGCGTCGTTGACAGCCAGGATGCCGGCATCCCTGGCGTCACTATTCTGATCACCAATGAGGCGACCGGCGTCTATCGCCAGACCGTCAGTACCGCCGACGGCTCGTATTTCATGACGGCGATCGCACCTGGCAGCTACACGCTCGAAGCGGAGCTCTCCGGCTTTCAGAAGTACAGCCGCAAAGGCGTGCGCCTCGATCTCGGCCGGACGGCGACGCTGGAGGTACAACTCAGTCCGGGTGCGGTGACCGAGACCGTCACCGTCACGGCCGAGACGCCGCTTGTCGATCTCACCTCGAAAGAGATCGGCGGTAACGTCACCAACCGCGAGGTGACGATGCTGCCGTCGGTGAACGGCAACTTCGTCGGCATGGTGGCCTTGCTGCCTGGCGTGATCTCCAACGTCAGCACCGAGTCGTTCGGCTCAGATGCGGTCAGTGCCAACGGGCTCGACTCGCGCAACAACAACTTCATGCTCGACGGCGCCAACAACAACGACGACGTCATCGGACAGCGGGCAGGGTCGCAGGCGCGCACGCCGCTCGAGGCTGTCGCCGAGTTCCAGGTTGTGACTAACCAGTACGACGCCGAGTTCGGTCGCACGACCGGCGCGATCGTCAATGCGATCAGCAAGAGCGGCACGAACGCCTTCCATGGAGTGGCCGCGGGCCTCTGGCAGGATGCGGGCTTGACGAAGAAGGACTATTTCGTCAAGCAGAACGGGCTAACCAAACCCGACACCCAGCTGCAGACCTATCGTGCAAATATCGGCGGCCCCGTCGTGCGCGATAAGGCCCACTTCTTCTTCAATGTCGAGCGCGTGATGGTCGACCGCGCGAACACCATTACGATTCCCGCCCGTCCGGAATTCAACGCCTCACCGGTCACACAGGATCGCGTGTGGAACACCTTGTTCCGGTTCGATCACCAGGTGAGCGCCAACAACACGTGGGCCGTCCGCTGGCTGCGCGAGTCGTCGCCGCAGCTCAATCAGATCGTTCCGGTGGTGTTCAACAACAATCCGATCACCGGCACGTTCCCCGTCACGGAGAACGCGTCACGGCAAGAGAACGACGTCGATCAGACCGTGGTCGCGACGCTCAATTCGGTGATTGGGAAGAATCGATTCAACACGTTCCGTGTGAATTTCACCCAGGAGGACGTGGCGTTTGCCAACCCGAATTTCGACGGCAACCAGACGGAGCTGATGCCGACGCTGGTCTATACCAGCTTCGTCGATCAACAGAGCAACGTGGCACAGGCGCGCGTCAACGACGCCTACCAGATCGATGACACGATGTCGTGGTTCATCAGCGGCCGCGGCAGCCATGACGTGAAATTCGGCGCGCAGTACGAATATGTCGGGGCGGATTCAACGGTGCAAGACAACTTGAACGGGACCTTTTTCTTCCGGAGCGACCAGTCGTTCAGCGCGTCGAATCCGCGGACCTATCCCGACCGGTTGCAGATTCGCGTGCCGGGCGCGCTGGATCGCTATCAGAAGGCCCATTACGTCGCGGCGTTCGTGCAGGACAAGTGGCGAGTGAATCGCGCGACGATCAGCCTCGGGCTGCGCTATGACCTGGAGGCCCAACCGATCCAGGAAGTCGATAATCCCGACTTCTCCGACCCGTCCGCGTATCCCCTCGATAAGAACAACATCGCGGCTCGGCTCGGCCTCACCTACGATCTCGCCGGAGACGGTCGCAGCGTAGTCCGCGGTGGATACGGGCGGTTCTATGACAAGACGCACTTCGAGCTCATCTCGGCGATCCTGACCGCAGGAACCTTTTCGGATTCGTTCGTCGCACTGTTCCCGGCGAACAACTTCGACCCCGGTCCGGCGGCGGGCAACCTGCCCACCGACCCGATGCTCGTCGGCGGTCCCACGGTGAATCGCGCGCTGGTGGCGGCGGCATATCCGGCCGGCAGCCGCATCAGGAACACCGGCACGGTCAATCTCGATAACCCCGATCGGGTGATTCCGTACACCGACCAGTTCACCGCCGGGTACGAGCGGCAACTGTTCTCCACGCTGTCGGTGAGCGCAGACTACGTCCGCGCGCGCGCCCGCGATCAGTTGATGATTCAGGATCTCAACCCGGGGGTGCGGACCTCGCCCGCGCGGACCGCGCCGGTCGTGCGCATCAACCCGGCATTCGTCGGACAGGTGAGCCAACCGGTCAATGCGGGCGCGATCGACTACGACGCACTGCAGATGGCGCTCGTCAAACGCT
>DAINQP010000070.1:0-24122 GCA_036742665.1 Vicinamibacterales bacterium
AAGCTTGTCTCGGCAAAGGCAAAGGCGGAGCGGACCCTGTAACACGGATTTAACACCCAGGAAACAGGCGCGAAATTCCTCTCAGATAGCGTGAAGGCGTGACCAAGACGCCGTTCCGCCGCCTCCGCCTTCGCCTGCCGGCTTTGCCGGGACACGTTGTTCTGCTGTGTGCCACCATCCTGCTCGCGGGGTGTGGAGGCGGCAGTAACGCCAGCACCGAGACGAAGACCGCTGCTGCCGCGTCCGTCATCCAGATTGACGGCTCGAGCACCGTGTTTCCGATCACCGAGGCCGTGGCCGAGGACTTCCAAAAGGCCAACCGGGGCATACGGGTCACGGTCGGCATCTCAGGCACCGGCGGCGGGTTTCAGAAGTTCTGCCGCGGCGAGACCGACATCAGCGATGCCTCACGCCCGATCAGCGCCACCGAAATCGAGGCGTGCAAGAACGCGGGCATCGAGTACATCGAGCTGCCGATTGCCTACGACGGTCTGGCGGTAGTGGTGAATCCCAAGAACAGCTGGGCCTCCGCGATCACTGTCTCCGAGTTGAAGAAAATGTGGGCCCCTGAGGCGCAGGGAAAGATCACCAAGTGGAATCAGGTACGTGCCGCCTGGCCCGATCGTGAGATTCATCTGTTCGGCGCGGGTGTGGACTCGGGCACGTTTGACTACTTCACGGAAGCGACGGTCGGAAAGGCCAAGGCCAGCCGCGGCGACTTTACCTCCAGCGAAGACGACAACGTCCTGGTGCAGGGTGTCAGCGGAGACGAGGTTGCGCTGGGGTTCCTGCCGCTGGCCTACGTCGAGCAGAACAAGAGCGCACTGAAGCTGCTGCCCGTCGATGATGGCAAGAAGGAAAACGGCGAGGGCCCGATCATGCCGACGGCCGAGACCGTCCGCAACGGGACGTATCAGCCTTTGTCTCGCCCGCTGTTCATCTATGTGGCACGGAAAGCCGCTGACCGGCCCGAGGTGCAGAAGTTCGTCGACTCGTACTTCGGATCGCAAGCGCTGATACGCGAAGTCGGCTACGTCGAGTTGACGCCGCAGATCTACGACCTCGCCAAGAAGCACTTCGCCGAACGCAAGCTCGGCACGGCGTTCGGCTCTGGCGTGCCGCAGGTCGGCATCACACTCGAACAACTGCTCACCAGGGAGCAATGAGCCACGGGCCGGCCCGGGAACCGCGTCGTCGTCTGCAGCGGTTCGAGTTCATCATCGAGTGGGGCCTCTTCCTCAGTGCCCTGCTCTCGATTGGGACGACGATCGGTATCATCCTCGTGTTGACGGTCGAGACGGTCGCGTTCCTGCGTCAGGTGCCGATCGTCGAATTCCTGACCGGCACGGAGTGGACGCCGCTGTTCGCGGTGCCGCGCTTCGGAGTCCTGCCACTCGTAGCGGGCACGACGCTCGTCTCGATGATTGCGATGCTGGTGGCGCTGCCGATGGGGCTGCTCAGCGCGGTCTACCTGAGCGAATACGCCAGTGAGGGCGTACGGCGGGTCTTGAAGCCGGTGCTCGAAGTGCTGGCCGGCGTGCCCACGGTGGTCTACGGCTACTTCGCGCTGCTTTTCGTCACGCCGCTCCTGCAGCGTTTCATTCCGGCGCTCTCCGGCTTCAATGCCTTGAGCCCCGGCATCGTGATGGGGATCATGATTCTTCCGCTGGTCTCGTCCCTCGCAGAGGATGCGATGCGCGGCGTGCCGCGCGGCCTGCGCGAAGGCTCGTATGCGCTGGGCGCGACCAAAATGCAGACCAGCCTGCGCGTGGTCGTGCCAGCAGCGTTCTCGGGCATCACCGCGGCGTTCATCCTGGCCGTGTCGCGCGCAATCGGCGAGACGATGATCGTCGCCATCGCCGCCGGGCAGCAACCGCGGTTCACCTTCGATCCGACGGTGCCCGTCGAAACGATGACCGCGTATATCGTTCAGATCAGTCTCGGCGACACACCACAGGGCACGCTCGAGTACCGGACGATCTTCGCCGTCGGCATGCTGCTGTTCATTGGCACCTTTGGGTTGAACCTGGTGAGCGCGTGGCTCCGCGAGCGGTTCCGCGAGGAGTACGCGTGAGCCAGACGGCTCCCGTCGCACTCGGCGCCGATGCCGCGTCCCGCACGTTGGCGTGGCGGCGTTTCGGTGACGTCGCGTTCCAGGTTGTCGCGCTGATCGTGCTGCTGGTCGCCCTGGCAGCCCTCGGCGTACTGGTGTGGGACATCGTCGCCGATGGCGCAGGTCGGTTGTCCTGGAGCTTCATCACCAGTTTCCCGTCGCGCCGAGCGTCTCAGGCCGGTATCTGGCCGGCGCTGATCGGCAGCGTCTTCATCATTCTCGTCACGGCAGTATTGGCCGTGCCGGTGGGTGTGGCCGCAGCGATCTATCTGGAAGAGTATGGCGGCCGCAGTCTCGGTGCGCGCTTGATCGAGTTGAACATCACCAACCTGGCGGCGGTGCCGTCGATCATCTACGGCCTCCTGGGACTCGGACTGTTCGTGCGGATGCTGGGCATGGGAAGAAGCGTCCTCGCCGGAGCCTCGACACTGGCGCTGCTCGTGCTGCCGGTCGTGATCCTGTCTACTCGTGAGGCGTTGCGTGCTGTGCCGGGGTCGTTGCGCGAGGGCTCGTATGCGCTCGGGGCAACGAAGTGGCAGACGATCTGGCACCAGGTGCTGCCAGTCGCGGCCCCGGGCATTCTGACCGGCCTGATCCTGGCTCTGTCGCGTGCGATTGGCGAAACGGCGCCGCTCATCATCGGCGGCGCCGTGACGTTCGCGACGTTCGCGCCGGACTCGATCTGGTCGCCGTTCACCGTTCTGCCGATCCAGATCTTCAACTGGGTATCCCGGCCGCAGATCGACTTTCACGCCAACGCTGCAGCAGGTATTGTCGTGCTCGTGCTCCTATTGCTCTCGATGAATGGGATCGCCATCTGGCTGCGCGATCACTACACGAAGAAGGGCGCGGCATGAGCACCGCCACCTCGCGTCCGCTCCCGTCGCTCGGCCAGTTGGCGTCGAACCGCCCGGATTCGACCGACGTCAACGCGCCATGCAAGATTGACGTCGAGACGCTGAACTTCTACTACGGCGAGAAGCGCGCGCTGCAGGACATCTCGATTCGCATCAGGCCGAACCTCGTCACCGCGTTCATCGGTCCCTCGGGCTGCGGCAAGAGCACGTTCCTCCGCACGCTCAACCGCATGAACGACATCATCCCCGGCACACGAGTTGACGGGAAGATCCTGATCGACAACGTGGACATCTACACATCGGGGATGGATGTCGTGCAGCTCCGCCGCCGCGTCGGCATGGTGTTCCAGAAGTCGAATCCGTTCCCGAAGTCGATCTTTGAGAACATCGCTTACGGGCTTCGCATCAACGGGATGGCAGGCAGCAAATCCGACCTGGCCGGACGGGTCGAGGAAAGCCTGAAACAGGCGGCGCTGTGGGATGAAGTGAAGGACCGGCTCCACGAGTCTGCGCTGGCGTTGTCCGGCGGTCAGCAGCAGCGTCTCTGTATCGCCCGCGCGTTGGCGGTGCGGCCCGAGATCCTGCTCATGGACGAACCGGCCTCGGCGCTCGACCCGATTGCCACGCAGCGCATCGAGGAACTGGTTTACGATCTGAAGAAGACCTACACGATCGTGATCGTCACCCATAACATGCAGCAGGCGGCGCGGGTCTCGGACCATACCGCGTTCTTCTGGCTCGGTCGGCTGGTCGAGTACGATCGCACCGAAAAGATCTTCACGGCTCCAGCCGAAAAGCTCACTGAGGACTACGTGACAGGGAGATTCGGCTAGTGGAACGGCAGGTACCGCACTTCCGGGAGGAGCTCGACGCGCTGCAGGGCCGTCTGCTCGAAATGGGCGGACTGGCTGAGGAACGCGTGCGCGCCGCCATTCAAGGCCTGGTCACGCGCGATCCGGCACTCTTCGAGAAGGTGCTCCTCGGCGACGAGGCCATCAATCAGCTGCACATCGAGGTGGATAACCGCTGCTTCCGGCTGCTGGCGCTGCATCAACCGATGGCCACCGACCTGCGCGCCATTGTCGCAGCCGTAAAGATCAACACCGACCTGGAACGCGTCGGCGACCTGGCGGTGAACATCGCCGAAGCCGGGATCCGCTACATCAGCCATCCACCGGTCAAGAAGCTGATCGACATCCCGCAGATGGGCGATATCGCGCAGTCGATGCTGCGCGACGCACTCGACGCGTTCGTGAAGCGCGACACCCGCCTGGCCCACCAGGTTCTCAACGAGGACGACCGCCTCGACTCACTGAAGACGCAGGTGTTCCGCGACCTCCTCACCTACATGCTCAAGGACCAGAGCACCGTCGAACCGTCGCTGGACCTGATTCTCGTGTCGCGGCACCTCGAACGGATTGGCGATCACGCGACGAACGTCGCCGAAGACGTGATCTTCATGGTCTCGGCCCTCGACGTGCGGCATCATCCGCCGGCGCCTGTTGAAGATTGAGCGCCGGCTCAACTCCCGATTCCCAACTCCCGACGACCAACCACTTCCAGCGCCCAACTCCCACGAACTTTCAACTATTCCCAACAGAATTGCAGGTATGGGTGTTGGGTACTGGAAATTGGGAGTGCTTGGGAGTTGCAATTTGGGAGTTGGGAGTCGAAGAGGGAGTTATGATTGTTCGGATGGGCGAGGCCCAGCTATGCGTCTTGTGTCGCAGTCGTCCGGTTGATGCGCGCTGGCGGCCGTTCTGCAGCGAGCGCTGCCGCAACGAAGATCTCGCCCAATGGGCGGATGGACGATATCGAGCCGCCGATGAGGCAGTTCCCGATCGCGACAGCGAGACTGATGCCGATCCCCCTACATCTTAGCGACTCACGTTCATATGGCCGATACGCTCACAATTACTGATAACAGGACCGGCAAGCAGTACGAAGTCCCCATTTCCGACGGCGTCATTCGCGCAACCGATCTCCGGCAGTTGAAGGTCGCAGCCGACGATCAGGGGTTGAGCACCTACGATCCGGCATTCATGAACACGGCGGCATGCCGCAGCCGCATCACCTACATCGACGGCGACAAGGGCATCCTCGAGTATCGCGGCTACCCGATCGAACAACTGGCCGAGCAGTCGACCTATCTCGAGACGGCGTATCTGATCATCTTCGGGCAGCTTCCGACCGAGGCGCAGCTGAAGGAGTGGGTCCTGCAGATCACCCACCACACGATGCTGCACGAGAACATCAAGAAGCTGATGGAGGGCTTCCAGTACGACGCCCACCCGATGGGTGTGTTCATCAGCACGGTCGCCGCGTTCTCGACGTTCTATCCCGACGCCAAGAAGATCTTCGACGAGCAGTCGCGTAAGAAGCAGATCCACCGGCTCATTGCCAAGGTGCCGAGCATCGGTGCCTACGCCTACCGTCACTCCATCGGCCGCCCGTACATCTACCCCGACAACGATCTGAGCTTCGCCGGCAATTTCCTCAACATGCTGTTCCGCATGACGGAGCTGAAGTATCAGGTGAACCCCGTGCTCGAGCGGGCGATCGAGGTGCTCTTCATCCTGCACGCCGACCACGAGCAGAACTGCAGCACGAGCGCAATGCGCGGCATCGGCAGCTCGCATGTCGATCCGTACTCGGCGATGGCGGGCGCGGCGGCGGCGCTCTACGGTCCGCTGCACGGCGGCGCCAACGAAGCCGTGCTGCGCATGCTCACCGAGATCGGCTCGCTGCAGAACATCCCCGGCTTCATCAAGCGAGTGAAGGCGGGCGAAGGCCGGCTGATGGGATTCGGCCACCGCGTCTATAAGTCGTACGACCCGCGCGCCACGATCATCAAGCGGACCGCGGACGCCGTGTTCGAAGTAACGGGTAAGGACCCGCTCCTCGACATCGCGCTCGAGCTCGAGCGTATCGCGCTCCAAGACGAGTATTTCGTCACTCGCAAGCTCTATCCGAACGTGGACTTCTACTCCGGCCTCATCTATCAGGCGCTCGGCTTTCCGGTGACGATGTTCCCGGTGCTGTTTGCGATTCCGAGAACGTCGGGCTGGGTGGCGCAGTGGGAGGAGATGCTGCTCGACCCCGATCAGAAGATCGCGCGGCCGAAGCAGGTCTACATCGGCAACAAGCGGCGGGATTACGTGCCGCTCTCGAAGCGCTGAGGTGCGGAGGTTTCTGACGATGTCGGTGCGAGGAGTCTGACGAATGTCCGTGCAAGGGGCCTTCGGCGTGCCGGTGCGAAGGGTGCGCGGCGCCTGCTCGACCGCCGCGCTTGTCGGTGCGATGATCGCCTGCACGGGCTCCGAGCGCGCCCACACGATGGACCCTGCACCTGCAGTCGAAGCGCAGAGCGCACCGAAGCCCCAGTTCGACAGCAACAAGGCGTGGGAGCACCTCCGCAAGCAGGTCTCCTTTGGCCCGCGTCCGTCAGGCACACCCGCCATCGTCGACACTCGCCGCTACATCGTCGAGCAGTTAAAGGCCGCCGGCGTCGACTCGCGCGAGCAGATGTTTATCGCCATGACGCCGCTCGGCGAGGTGTCGATGTCGAATGTCATCGCCACGATTCCCGGCAAGCGCAGGGAGCGCATCGTCTTCGCCAGCCATTTCGACACCAAGCTCTATCGCGAGTTCAGATTCGTCGGTGCCAACGACGGCGCGTCATCGACGGCCGCGCTGCTCGAGCTCGGTCGCGTGTTGAAGCAGCGCCCGAACGAGTACACGATTGAGCTGCTCTTCCTCGACGGCGAAGAAGCGCGAATGCCGGAATGGCGCGGCAACGACAACACCTACGGAAGCCGTCACTATGTCCAGGCGGCGCAGAAGGACAAGTCGATCGCTACGCTGAAGGCCCTCGTCCTGCTCGACATGATCGGTGACCGCGATCTACGGGTGCGGCGCGACGCGAACTCGACGCCATGGCTGGTCGACATCGTGTGGGCAGCGGCGGCGAAACTGGGGCATTCGGGCACGTTCTCGAACGAGCTGACGACCATCGAAGACGATCACGTCCCGTTCCTGCGTGCTGGCGTTCCCGCTGTGGACATCATCGACCTCGATAACCCGACGTGGCACACGCCGCAGGACACGATCGAGTTCGTCAGTGCCCGCAGTCTGCAGACCGTCGGCGACGTGGTGATCGCCGCGCTCCCCGATATCGAAAAACGTCTGGCCGCTTCAAAGTAAAGCGGCGAGGTGTATCCTCTGCCCATGGCCACCCTGAATTTGAAGGTGAACGGGCGCTCGCGGGCCGTGGACGTCGATCCGGCCACGCCTCTGCTGTTCGTCCTGAGCGACGACCTCGAACTGCGCGGGCCGAAATTCGGCTGCGGTCTCGGTCAGTGTGGATCGTGCACCGTGATCTCGAACGGGCAGGCAATTCGATCCTGCATCACGCCGGTCAGCGCCGTGATGAGCGCCGAGATCACCACGCTCGAAGGACTCGGCACACCTGAGAAGCCGCACCCGATTCAGCAGGCGTTCATCGACGAACAGGCTGCGCAATGCGGCTTCTGCCTGAGCGGCGTGATGCTCACGGCCAAGGCCTTCCTCGACAAGAATCCGCGGGCCACTGACGAGCAGATTCAGCAAGCGCTCTCCGGCGTGCTGTGCCGCTGCTTTGGCAACGTGAGAATGCTGAAGGCGATCAGCCGTTATGCGAAGGGAGCATCAGCATGACGACGCTGACCTCCGACGCACGGCGCGCACTCACCCGCGCAGGGTTCTCGCGGCGATCGTTCCTCAAAGGCTCCGGCGCGGTAATCGTTACGTTCGCGTCGGCGAGCGTGATGGACGACATGAGCGTGTTCGCTCAGGGCTTCAACGGCACCGGCAGCCCGCAGCTCGATTCGTGGATCGCGATCGCCGCAGACGGCAGCGTCACGGCGTACACCGGCAAATGTGAATTCGGACAGGGGCTGCACACAGCGCAAATGCAGCTCGTCGCCGAAGAGTTGTGCGTGCCGTTCAGCCGAGTGCGCCTGATTCAGTGCGATACCTCCATGACGCCCGATCAGGGCACGACATCGGGACAGCAGTCGCATCCAACGAACTTCAATCGGACGAATCTGGCGTTAGCCGCGGCCACTGCTCGAGAGACGCTGATCCGGCTCGCCGCGACGCAGCTCAACGCACCGATGCAGAATCTGGTCGCCAGGGACGGCGCCGTCAGCGTAAGGGCGACGCCGTCGCGACGAGTGTCGTACGGGGCGCTGATCGGCGGAAAGAAGTTCAACGTCCAGCTCAATCCGAAGGCGGCGCGCATACACCCGCGCGACTGGACGGTGCTCGGCACGCCGGTGCAGCGCGTGGACATGCGGGCCATGGCGACCGGGGAGTTCGAGTTCGTTCACAACGTGCGCGTGCCGGGCATGCTGCACGGCCGTGTCGTGCGGCCCTCGTCACCCGGCGCGACCGTGATGAGCGTCGATGAAGGCTCGGTGCGCGGGATGCCGGGTCTAGTCAAGGTCGTTGTGAAGAACAACTTCATCGGCGTGGTCGCCGGCAAACCGTGGCAGGCGGCGCAAATTGCCGAGAAACTCCGGGTCACGTGGACCCCCGGTCCACGGCTCTCGCCGCAGCGCGACGCCTATGAGCAGATCAGGAAAGAGCCATCCACCGACACGCTGCTCGTGGACTCGGGCGATGTGGACAAGATGCTCGCATCTGCAGCGACGGTGCTGCGCGCGACCTACCACCACCCGTATCAGATGCACGGCTCGATTGGCACGTCGTGCGCCGTCGCCGACGTGCAGGCCGACGAGGCCACGGTGTGGTCGGCCACCCAGTCGGTCTTCCCGACTCGCAACACCACCGCGGCAATCCTTGGACTGAAGCCAGAGCAGGTGCGCGTGATCTACACGCGCGGCGCCGGGTGCTACGGCATCAACGGCGCAGATACCGTCAGCTATGACGCCGCCGTGCTATCGCAAGCGGTCGGCAAGCCGGTTCGCGTGCAGCTCTCACGTAAGGACGAAATGGCCTGGGAGAACTACGGCAACCTGTTCGCGATCGATCAGCGTGCGGGCATCGACGCGAGCGGCACCATCGTCGCGTGGGATTACGAGGCGTGGTCAGCGGCAAGAGGCGGCCGGCCAGGCTACAACACGCCTGGCAACGTCGTCACCGGCACACTGCTCGGGCTCAATCCAGCCCCGTTCAACCCGCGCACGCCTGCGCCGGCACCGACGCAGCCGCTCAACAACAATCTCAATACCGCGCCGTCCTACATCGCCGGGCGCGTGGAGAGCTCGCACAACGGCGCCGGAGTGGTGCGCAGCGAACGGGTGCTCTCGCATCGCGTTCGGTCGCCGTTCTTCACCGGTCCGTTGCGCGCACCGGAACGGCTGCAGAACACGTTCGCGCACGAGTGCTTCATGGACGAAGTGGCGGCGCACGTGAAAGCCGACCCGGTGGAATACCGACTGCGCCATCTGAATCACCCGCGATTGAAAGGGGCGATCCAGGCGGCGGCCAAGGCCGCTAACTGGCAGGCACGTCCGTCGCCGAGGCCGGCGACGGACACCACAGGCACCGCCAGCGGCCGCGGCATGGCCTGCGTTTGCTACGAAGGTGATAACGGCTTCGTGGCGATGATCGCCGACGTGGATGTGAATCAGAGCACCGGGCAGGTTCACGTCACCCGGCTCGTCGTCGCGCAGGACTGCGGACCGATTTCGAACCCTGACGGCATGCGCAATCAGATCGAAGGCGGCGCGCTGCAGGGTATGAGCCGGGCACTCGGTGAGATGGTGACCTGGGACGAGGAGAAGATCACGTCCATCGACTGGCGCACGTACCGGTCACTCCCCCTCGGCTTCGCCATCCCGCGTATCCAGACCGTGCTGATCAATCAACCCGACGAGGAAGCCTGCGGCTCCGGCGAGACGGCGATCACGGTGGTCGCCGCGGCGCTGGGAAACGCCATCTTCGATGCAACCGGCGTCCGCATCCGCGAGGTGCCGTTCACGCCCGAGCGGGTAAAGGCGGCGATGAACTCACGTTCGTAGGGGCGAGGCATGCCTCGCCCTTACAACGCCCGCAACGCCGCCGCGTCGAACTCGAGGACCAGCGGCGGCTGCGGTTCGTAGTTGCTGTAGCGGATCCACAGCGGCTTGACGCGGACGTGGATCAGTCCTTTCCAGTGCAGCCGATCGCGGCCATCCGGAAACACGTTGAAATAGATCTCTTGAACGCGGCGAAGCTCGTCCCCAAACGGAAAGTCGGCCACGCCTTCGTACTGCACCGAGCGGACGACGTCGTCACGAATGCCGCCGATCACGAACGCCACTGACGGATTCGCCCGAAGGTTCACCGCCTTCCGCGAATCACTGAGCGTGTCGAACACGATCTCGAAATCATCCGAGAGGGCGACGCCGACAACGGCGGCCTGGACGTTGTGATGGCGCGCAACGCTCGCCTGAACCGCGAAGCGCTCGCTGCGCATGAACGCCAGCAGTTCTTTCCGTGTCATCACCCGTATTCTAAAGCGAGGGGTATCGCAGCGTTGTTGCCTGCGCTATCCTTCGGCGCACCGTAGTCAGGCGATAGTTGCAACCAGGAGTGCCTATGCGTATCGCGTTTGTCGCAGCGTCGGTTCTGGTGCTCGCCATGATCGGCCTCACCGCGAGGCAAGCCCCCAAGTCTGTGGACCGCGCCCGATTGACCAGTGCGGACGTTGACACCAGCAACTGGCTGATGTACGGCCGAACCTACGACGACCATCGATTCAGCCCCCTGCAGCACATCAACGAGCAGAGGATCGGCCAGCTTGGCCTGATTTGGAGCCGGGAATTCCCCACCACGCGCGGCCTCCAGGCCACGCCTCTGGTCGAGAACGGTGTGATCTACACGACCAGCTCATGGAGTGTTGTCTACGCGCTCGATGCGAAGACGGGAAACGTGCGCTGGATGTATGACCCGGCAGTGCCGCGGACCCGCGCGTTCTTCATCTGTTGCGATGTCGTCAATCGCGGCGTCGCGTTGGATCGAGGCAAGGTGTATGTCGGCACGCTGGACGGCCGGTTGATCGCGCTTGACGCGCAGTCGGGAAAGCCGGTGTGGAGCGTGGCGACCACGGACGCAGCGCTACCCTACGCGGTGACCGGCTACCCACGGGTTGTCAAAGACATGGTGGTCATCGGCAACGCCGGCGCCGAGTACGGCGTGCGTGGCTACATCTCGGCCTACAACGCCGAGACCGGAAAGATGGTGTGGCGCACCTACACCGTTCCAGGCGATCCGAAGCGCGGCTTCGAGTCGAAGGCGATGGAGCAGGCGGCGAAGACGTGGAGCGGAGAATGGTGGAAGGTTGGCGGCGGCGGCACGGCATGGGAGGGCATCGTTTACGATCCGGCGCTCGATCTCCTGTACTTCGGAACCGGCAATCCGACCGCGTGGTATCGCAACCTTCGGGGAAAAGCCAAAGACGACAACTTGTATGCGGCATCGATTCTGGCCGTGCGGGCCAGCAACGGCGAGCTCGCCTGGTACTTCCAGACGGTGCCTGGCGACAACTGGGACTACGATGCCACGCAGCCGCTGGTGCAGGCGGATCTGACGATCGGGGGCAGGCCGCGCAAGGTCATCATGCAGGCCTCGAAGAACGGATTCTTCTACGTGCTCGACCGGCAGACGGGAGAGTTCATCTCCGGCACGCCGTTCGTGAGCGGGATCACGTGGGCCAGCCGACTCGATCCGAAGACGGGTAGACCGATGGAGTCGCCCACAGCCTACGACGGCCTCAAACCAGTGATCGTCTCACCCGATCCAGGCGGCGCGCACAACTGGAACCCGATGGCCTTCAATCCTGCGACCGGCCTCGTCTATCTGGCGGCGAAGAACGGCACGCATGGACTGCACGCGCCCGACGCGACGTGGAAATATGACTCGAAGAACGCCAACCTTGGCGCCGATGCCCGGTATGAAGGACCACTCGTCAAGCAGCTGATCTCGCTGCCGCCTCCGAAGGGCGAACTCGTGGCCTGGGATCCGGTCAAGCAGCGCGCCGCCTGGCGTGCGTCATATCCGGTGGTCGAAGGCGGCGGCGTCCTCACAACAGCTGCCAACCTCGTGTTCCAGGGTCGCGCCGACGGAATCCTGGCGGCGTACCGCGCGACAGACGGCAAGCAGGTGTGGCAGTTCGATGCGGGGACCGGAATCATGGCGCCGCCGGTCACCTACTCGGTGGATGGCGTCCAGTACGTCTCCGTGATGGCGGGATGGGGCGGACCGGCCGCGACCTTCAATGCGCCGAACCAGGGCAAGATGAAGCCCGGATATGGACGCATGCTGACGTTTGCGCTCGGCGGCAAAGCAGCACTGACCCCGCGCGCCTTCGCGCGGACAGGGCCTCCTCCTGCGCCAGCGTTCACCGTGAACACGTCACCACAAGTGATTCACGAGGGGCAGATCCTCTACACGGCGAATTGCGCGTCGTGTCACGGCCTCGGCGTCGTCGCAGGTCCACTGCCCGATCTGCGCTATTCCACACGTCAGGTCCACGAACAGTTCGAGGCGATCGTGCTGGGCGGCGCACGCGCGACGCTTGGCATGCCGCCATTCAAGGATCTGTTGAAGCCCGATCAAGTGAAGGCGATCCAGGCCTACGTGCTTTCACGTGCGAAGGAAGACTCGACTCCACCAACGAAATGAGTCTGAGGAGGCCGTTATGAAGACACTCGTGCTCGTCACATTGATTGCGGGACTGACCACCACTGCGCTCAACGCCGGGCAGTCGGCACCCGCCGACCGTGCGGCTGTCGAACAGCAGCTCGCTGCCACGGAGCAGAAGATCCAGGACGCGTTTGGGAAACGGGACGTGGCGGCCATGAAGGCGAACGTCGCCGACGACGCCGTGGCCATCGACCCTGGGGGTCCGATGCCGGTCAGCGAGTTCTTCAAGCAGCTGCCGACAATGGACATCAAATTGACGGACGTGAAGCTATCCGACTTCAAGTACCAGTGGATTGACGCCAACAACGTCATGCTGACCTACACGTGGACCGGAAAGGGCACGGTCATGGGCCAGCCGGTGCCGAGCCTGGCCATCGAGTCGACGCTGTACACAAAGCGCAACGGCAAGTGGCTCGCGACCTTCCACCAGGAAACGCCAGGCGCTCCCGCGCCAAAGCCAGCTGCGGTGCCAGCAAAGAAATGAAGCGCCGGGAGTTCATGGGGCTAACGGCCGGCACCGTCGCGGCTGCCGCCTTCGGACCTGTGTGGTCCAGCCGAGCGGTTGCCGCCGTCGCAGCTGCGCAGCCTGGCAACGCCGATCTGATCGTCGCCAACGCGAACGTGTACACGGTCGATTCGCGCCTGCCGAAGGCCGCCGCGTTCGCGGTGAAGAACAGCCGGCTCATTGCCGTGGGCACAAACGACGAAATCAGAGGCCTGGTCGGCAAGGACACGCGTACGATCGATGCGCAACAGATGACGGTCGTTCCCGGCTTCACCGATTGTCATAACCACGCCGGCGGTGAAGTGCTGCTCTACGAGGTGCTGGTCGGCAATCCGTTCGAGGTCGAGTTCGTCACCATCGCCAGCATCGTCGAGAAGCTTCGCGCGAAGGCGCGGCAGACACCGGCTGGCATGTGGGTGGAGGGCTACTTCTTCGACGACACCAAGGTGAAGGACAAGCGTCAGCTGAACGTCCGAGACCTGGACGAAGTCTCACGTGAGCATCCCGTCGTCGTACGCCATCGCGGCGGACACACGTCGTACTACAACAGTAAAGCACTCGCGATGGCGGGAGTGACGAAAGACACCAGGGACGTGCCCGGTGGGACGTACGACCGCGACGACACAGGTGAGCTCACCGGACGCGTCACCGATACGGCGCGGACGGTAATCGAGAAGGTCGGGAACAGGCCGACCTTGACGCCGGCAGAGCGGGAGCGGCGCGGCAGGGATGGTATCGCTCACATCTCCAAACAGTTCGCCCGGTACGGGCTGACGAGCGTCCACCATCAAGGCGGCGATCTGACGGCGATCCAGGACGTTCGTGCACGCGGCGAGCTGATGCACCGCGTCAGCTACGAGGTGAGCGGCCGTGTCCTCGATTCGATGATCGCCAGCGGAATCAAGACGGGCTTCGGCGACGAGTGGATCCGGCTGGGCGCGACGTCGGAACACACCTTGGATGGCTCGTTCTCTGAACGCACGATGGCGCTGAGCCAGCCGTATCCTGGGAGCAAGTCCGGGTACAAGGGAAACGTCACCGAGACGCCCAGGGAGCTGAACGAGTGGCTCGAGCGGGTGCATCGCGCCGACATTCAGGTGAACTGTCACGCGAACGGCGACGTGGCGATCGACCTGTACCTCAGCGCGTTCGAGCGGCTGCTGCAACGCTTCCCGCGCGCTGACGCGCGTCCGAAGATCACTCACTGCACCCTCATCAACGACGGTCTCGTGAAACGCATCAAAGCGCTCGACGCGATCCCCGCGCTGTTCACGACGTACGCGTATTACAACTCCGACAAGTTCGTGTTCTACGGCGAGGAGTTCATGACGCGCGCCATGGCCTTCCGCTCGCTGCTCGACGCCGGCGTCCATGCGGCCGCCGGGTCAGACTTCAGCCCAGGTCCGTTTGCGCCGCTAATGGGCATTCAGGGAATGATCACGCGCGAGGGCTGGGACGGCAGGATCTGGGGCGCCAATCAGAAGATCACGGTCGAGGACGCCATCCGCGTGAACACCCTGCACGGTGCGTATGCGTCGAAGGAAGAGAACCTCAAGGGCTCGATCACGCCGGGCAAGCTGGCGGACTTCGTTATCCTCTCGGAGGATCCGCACACCATCGATCCCAAGAAGATCAAGGACATCAAAATCGCGCGGACCGTTGTCGATGGCAACACCGTGTACGAAGCGTAACCGCTGAAAGCCGCTGGGGCATACACGAAACGTGAGATACCCAGCCGAGGATTCGCCAGAGCGTCTCGATCAATGGCCAAAGAGCCGCGCGGCGCTGAGATTGTTCTCGCCGCACACGAACTCAATCAGTTCGGTGTCCGGCACGAGCCGCTGCTGTAGCGTGAAGGTAAACGGTCGAGTGAACGTCTTGGAATCATCGACGGTCACCTGAATCTCCAGAGTGCCGAAGTTGATCCGGCGAAAACGTTCGGTCAGCCGCAGGCGGTCGCTGGCCGGCGTGCCATGCTCGTCGATCCACGTCTGGTCTTTGAAGCCAGTGGTTTCTACCACCAGCGACTCGCCGTCCCAGCGCCCGATCGAATAGCCATACCACCACGGTTGCACGTCTCCCGGCGGTAGCGGTCGGCCATCCAGGAAGATCTCGCGACGGCCGTCGTTGGCTTCGTACAGAATCATCACGAGGTTCGGCGGCTGGATGATCTTCCTCGGCTGCGGGTGCAAATGCAGCTGAATCGGGTGCAGCGGCAGACAATGCGCGTCGGGGTGATCTTTGCTGTTCTGTCCGAAGCGCGTCGCTTTCAGCTGCGCAGCCCACGGCAGCATCGGCAGATCGCCGGGCAGTGCCGCCTTGAGATCGCGAAAAGCCTGAGAGGGGCCGCTGCCAGAGAACGGACCGGGCGGGGGCACTTCCTGCGGGAGGAGGCCCTTGTCCCAGATACCGGACAGATCCGGCTTCCCATCTGGCGTCCGGGGCGCAGGCCCGAGTAGATCGACGCGCCCGTCGGCAGTTCGTGGAGCAAAGACTGACTTGAAGGACGGCCACTGTGCCGCGAGCGTCGCCGACGCCATGAGTACGGCGACCCACATCAGCCAGCAGCTCGATGCTTTTCCGCCCAGCCGCCGAGTCATCGGACCTCCTCTGCGCGTAGTCTAACCTCGGGCGCCACGTTCAACGCGTAAACGTAGCGTGCGACGTAGTACGGCCCGACCTGACGGAAGCTGTGGAACTGGAATCCGAATCGTTCGTACAGCGCCATCAGCTTGGGTCGCGACTTGTCGCAGTCGAGACGCAGATGCGATCGACCCAGCTCTCGTGCGTGATCGACCGCCCATTGCAGCAGCGCCGTCGAGATGCCCTGTCCTTTGTAGCGACGCTTGACCACCAGGCGATGCAGGAACGCTGAGGTGTGATCCTCAGGCAGATCCGGCCAGAAGAGCCTGTCCTCGAGTTGAAAGCGGATGACGCCGGCCGGCCCGCCGTCGGCAATCGCAAGATGGAACTGACCGGCAGCGATCTCTGTGACGATACGTTCCGGCGCGAGCTCGCCGGTTTCCCACATCACCTCGCCCAGTGCGTCCACCCACTGCGCCGCCTCGACCAGCATCGTCTCGACAACCGCCGCGTCACACAGCTGTGCCTGCCGGATGGCGATGGTCATCAGACCATGCCTTCATCGAGTGTTGGCACGACTGAGGTCGCCGGCCGCCGCGCGCGAAGGCTGTCGCCGGCGTAGATGGCTAATGCCGTCCAGACGATCGAAAAGCCGATCAGCTGTGTGCGCGAAAACGGCTCGTGATACACGAACACGCCGAGGAGAAACTGCAGCGTCGGTCCGATGTACTGCAGGATGCCGATCACCGAGAGCGGCACCGATCGGACCGCGGCTGCGAAGAGCAACAGCGGCACGGTCGTGACGAGCCCGCCGCCAATCATCAGCGCGTCGCTCGTCGCGCCACTCCGTAAGAATGCTCCTTCGCCCGAACGATGCAGCATGACAAGGAACAGAATCGCGACGGGAGCGAGGATCGCCGTCTCGAGCGTCAGCCCTTCAACTGGATCCAGCGGCGCCTTCTTTTTCGCCAGGCCATAGCTGCCGAATGACGCCGCCAGCCCGAATGCAATCCACGGCAGCGCACCATATGCGAACGTCAACTGCACGACTCCAACCGTCGCAATCGCGATCGCCACCCACTGCGCCGGCCTCATGCGCTCGTGGAACACGACCACCCCGAACAGGACGTTCACGAGCGGTGTGATGTAGTAGCCGAGGCTGGTCTCGACGATGAACCCGGCGTTGACCGCGTAGATGTAGAGAAACCAATTGGCGGCGATGAGGGCCGCCGCGATTGCATACAAGCCGACTACGCGACGAGAGACGGCGCCGAGGGTGGCGCGGCCGTTTCGTCGCATCGCGGCAACCAGGATGATCAGCACCGCGAGCGACCAGACGATCCGGTGGCCGAGCACCTGAATCGCCGGCACGTGTGTGAGCAGTTTCCAGTAGAGCGGTACCAGTCCCCAGATGGTGTAGGCAGCCACGCCTGACCAGAACCCGCTCACTACTTTTCCACTTCCGCCACTTTTCCACTTTTCCACTTCGCGATCTCGCGAAGGATTTCGTCCTCGGTCAGCACCGTCGAGGATCCCTTGGCGCGCCGGAAGACCCGATCAATCAGTTCCTCGTCCGCGATGAAGCCGCGATGCTCGAGCCAGTAAACGACGTTCGAGCGGCCCGACATCGGACCGATCTCGATCTGCTGCGATCGGCCGACAAGCCTCGCAGGTACGCCCGAGTACACCGTGTCAGCGAGATCCGAATCGTTTTTGTTGAACGCTTTGACCACGGCCGCAGCGTGCACCCCGGTCGCGGTGCGGAACGCGTCGCGGCCGAACACTGGATAGTTGTCAGGGATGGGCTCGCCCGTCGCGTCCGACACGGCGCGCACGAGATCGTTCAAGTGGGTTAAATCGCGCTCGATCCATCCCATGAGCACGAGGTTCACCATCAACAGATCCATCGGGGTATTGCCAACCCGCTCGCCGATGCCGAGCATCGTGCCGTGGACGCGCGAGGCACCGGCCTCGAGCGCGGCGAGACTGTTGATCGTGCCCATGTCGCGATCGCGGTGACCGTGCCAGTCGATGCCGACGTCCGCACCGCTCGCCTCGACGACGCGCTTGGCGAAGCGGACGACTGCGCGTGCGCCCGCCGGCGTCGCGTGGCCGACGGTATCGGCGATGCACAGGCGATGCGCACCGGCGTTGATGGCCGTCTCGAACAGCCGGCGCAGCGTGTCCGGATCGGAGCGCGTCGTGTCCTCGGTCACGTACATCATCTTCAGACCTTGACGTACGCCGAATCCAATCGCTTCCTCGGTGCAGCGCTGCAGATAGTCTACCGTCCAGTCTTCTGCGTACTGGCGGATCGGACTCGAGCCGATGAAGCAGCCGCACTCGATAGGCAACCCGGTTCGTTGGACGATGTCGGCGATCGGCTGAATGTCGGCGATGACAGTGCGGGCGACGCAGTTGGCCTGGACCTTGAGGCGGCACTCGACGATCTCGGCGGCCAGCCGCTCGACGTCGCGCACGACGTGCGGGCCGGCGCCAGGGAGTCCGATTGCGGCCGTGTCGATGCCGATGCGATCGAGCAAGTGCAGGATGCGCAGCTTCTGCTCAATCGAAGGCGCCCGCACCGACGGCGACTGCAATCCGTCGCGCAGCGTCTCGTCATTGAGCTGCACGACCGGCGGCTTGGGCGGCGGTGACTCGAGGTTCCAGTCGAAGATCAGGTCATCCACGACGGTCCCTCCCGACTCTTCGATAGATGAGCAGCCCAATCAATCCCGCAATCGCGACGCGACCACTCCACGCCATCCCTTCACGCACGGCGAGGCGGTTGGCGGGCCCCATGATCTCGTCGACCGTGACGCGACGACCCTCGCCGGCCATGGCGGCGCGTTGTGCCGTGAGATAGCGGCCCACACCGGCACTGGTCTCAGCGTCCTGCACGATGCAGAATGTGAAAATGGCCGCGAGGACGACTAGCCCGGCAAGGCGTCCCACTTCTCAATTATAGATTCCGCCGAGCAGGTTAGAGATTCCGTCGAGCAGGAACCACGCTGCGGCGAGGATTGCCAGGATGACCACAATCAGGATGATCACCCACGGCGATCTGCGGCGGCGATGCTCGAAGATCGATCCCGCCGCCGGCGGCTTGACCCTGGGGTCGGATGTCGCTCGCCCGCAGCGGTAACAGATGAGCGCGTTGTCAGCGATTTCGGTGTTGCAGTAGCGGCACTGCATGAGAGGTTGTCAGTCTCCGGTCTAACGGTCTGCGATCTGTGGTCTTCACCTTGGTAATGTACCACCGTAGACCGTAGACTGAAGACCGCCGTCAATGATTCCGCTTCGCGACGTCATCCCCGCTCGCACGACGCCGTACGTGACTGTCTCGTTGGTCGTCATCAACGCACTGGTGTTCCTCTATCAGCTATCGCTCGGCGGCGGCATCAACAACTTCGTCCTCACCTACGGCCTGGTCCCCGCGTACTTCTCGTGGGTGTCGGTCGTCACCTCGATGTTTCTTCACGGCGGCTTTCTGCACGTCGCCGGCAACATGCTCTATCTCTGGATCTTTGGCGACAACGTCGAGGACCGGATGGGACACGGCCGGTTCCTGGCCTTCTATCTGCTGTGCGGTATCGCCGCAGCGCTCGGCCAGACGCTCACCGTGCCTCATTCACAAATTCCCATGGTCGGCGCGAGCGGCGCCATCGCCGGCGTGATGGGTGCTTACTTCGTCCTCTACCCGCACTCCCGCATCGTCACGCTGCTGCCGCTGTTCATCTTCTGGCAGATCATCGAGGTGCCGGCGATCTTCTTCCTCGGCGTGTGGTTCCTCATGCAGTTCCTCAGCGGCGTCGGCTCGATCGCCACGGCGACGGGCGGAGAACCGGCGGGCGGCGTCGCTTTCTGGGCGCATGTCGCCGGCTTCGCGGCCGGCTTTGTGGGTGTGTTTATTTTCAGGCAGCCAGAACGTCAGCGAGTCGAATGGTGGAACGACGTGAGATAGACGCTGTTCCACGTTCCTGATTCCAGGTTCGTCAATTCGCGGTTCGCCGTTCGAGGTTCCAGGTTCCGCAATTTCAGCGCCCCTGCGCCGTTTATCTTTCTGCGATAGCGCGACGCCTTTTCTCGGAAAATCTGCCGATTCACCTCGGCATCGCGTCTGCACCATGGCACCGCATGGTCGCGAAGCACTATTGGGAACTCACTGCGTGGCAGGCAGTTCGTGACTTCAAGGTTGGGATCTACCCCCTGATTGAACGTGGGCCGCTGGCGAACGATTTCAAACTCCGGGAGCAACTGCGTGAAAGCGTCGCCTCGGCACAGAGTCACATCGCCGACGGATATGGCCGGTTCGATCCATTAGACTTTGACCGGTTTGTGAAGTGTCGCGAGCGTCAATGCTCGAGTGTCACAACCATCTCCGCGACGCCGTCGATCCGAAAGCGAATCACTGAAGAGACGCGTGTAGCTGGGCAATTTGTGTTCCGCCGTAGAGACCACGATAGACGATTAGGGCGAGACGTCGACGATCGGTGTGGCTGCTCAGACAACATTGCGTGGCTGTCTCGCAACGCGAAGGCCTGCGAGAGCCAATCCGAAGGCGCCCCTACTTCGCCGTGTCCGAGATCTTCAACAACAGATCCTGCGCACGCTCGAATGACGGTGCGATCTCCAGCGCGGCGAGCGTCTGCTTCTTCGCTTCGGCATACTGCCCCGCTGCCAGATGCGCTTCGGCAAGATCAGCGTGGGCCTGGGCGCGATCCGGAGGATTCGAGCCGAGAACACTCTTGAACGAGCGCACCGCGGTGACGGGATCCTTGCGTTTCAGTGCCAGACGACCGAGCTGTGCTTCGGCATCGCGGTCGAATGGATCGATCGCGACGAGGCGTCGGTAGGCGTCCTCAGCGCGCGTCGCGTCGCCCGTGGGGGCAAGCAGTTCCGCCAGCTTTCGCGCCGACTCGACGTCGGAGTGGTCGACACGTATCGCAGCTTCGAGCGCGCGAATCGCGCGAGTGGTGTCCTTCTGCTCGACGGCGATCTTCGCGATGATCGTGTGCGGATTGTTGGGGCCGGTCGCCCTCGGGATGATCTGCGCGGCACGCTCGAGCGCAGCGATCGCACCGGCGCTGTCCTTGGCTTCCTGCAGCGCCAGCGCCAGCCGCATCTGCACGGCGAAGCTATCGGGATTCGACGCGGCGAGCGCCTTGAGCTCGTCCACCGACATCTTCTCCTTCATTTCGGGCGCCTTCAGCGCCCGGCGGAGATCTGCGTACTGCTTGTCCAGCCGCGCATCGAATCCGGTCTGCAACTGCGCCAGCGACGCCCCCAACCCTTCCTTGATCGCCGTCTCGTCCTCGAGACCTTCACCGTAGGCGCGCAGCAGCGAGTGCAGCTTTGGCTCGCCATATGTTTCGACGATGTGCTCGACGACCAGCGAGGCCTGGTAGTAGGCCAATGAAATCATCTTGGGATCCTGGAAGCCGGCATTGAGCACGTCGAGCTTCATGACCTTGCCCTCGTTGAGGGCGTGCGCGAAGGTCAGGTCCATTTCGCGGCCCCACTCGGGACGCGCGCGCCGCTCTTCCCAGACCGAGACGCCTTCCGTGAGCCACCGCGGCACGCGTTGCTTCGACATCTGAATCGTGAAGACGTGCGCCAGCTCGTGCCACAGCGTCTCGCCCCAGTTGAAGTCCCCGGGCGGTCGCGCCTTTGGCGAATCGAGCGTCACGACACGACCGAAGCACGCGCCGAGTGCGCCGATCATGCCCGGCAGACCGATGGTCCGCACGGCGAAGTCGTCGTGCTTCGGGAACATTTCGATCAGGATCGGACCGGTCGGCGTGAAGTTGTACCGCTTCGAGAGCGTGGCCATCGCTTCCTTGGCGAGTGGGATGGCATGCTCGCGCATGACGGCTGCTTCATTGGGATCGAAGCGGAAGATAAGGTCGCCGTCGGTGATAGTTTCGAACTTGTCGAGCGTGTCGAGCAGCTGAAGCGAGTTGAACGTCTGCTGATCGAAGCTATCGTCCTTGAACGCGCGCTCGAGGGCACGGCGAGCACCTGGCTCATCACCGGTCCGCAGCAGGTGCTGGCCAAGATTCGCATGTGCGCGCGTATTCGCATCGTCGAGCGCCACCGCGCGGCGCACCTGTTCGACGGCCTCATCAAAGCGGTAGTTGCGAGCGAGGTGATCGCCGGAGACGCGGTACACCTCGCCGTAGACCGGGTTGATCTTCAGCACCTGCTGGACCTGTGCGTCGTATGCTGTGGTTTTACCTTCGAGGAAGTCGATCGCCGCGACGATCGAATGTGCCTCGAGGCTGTTCGGATTCACCTTCAGCGCACGCTGCACACTCTCGCGAGCCTCGTCTCGTTTGCGGTCGTCAAGCGACATCTCGGCGGCCAGCAGATGCGCCGGCACCGAGTTGGGATTGACCTTCAGCGCGCGCTCGATTGCCCCCTTCGCGGCCGGCGGATTCTCCTCCATCGCGATGCGGGCGACGCCGAGGATGGCGGGCACGTGATTCTCGTCCGCCTTCAGCGCGTCCTGGAATGAACGCATCGCTTCCTTGTGGTCGTACTTTTCGAGGAAGAGCTCTCCCCATGCGGTGTTCACAGAGACATCGGTCGGCGCCAGGCGGTTGGCCGAGCGGAAGAAGCCGTTGGCGTCCTGAAACGCGCCAAGCGCGCGCGCCGCGAGACCAAGTCGCAGGTTCTCAGCGGCCGACTGACTGTCGACGCGCGCCACAATCAACTTCAACGTGCGAACGGCGTCGTTACGACGGCCGAGTTGCCACTGCAGGAGCCCCAGTTCGAGCGCCGCATCGCTCCCCGGCTGCGCCGTCGCCACTGGCGCTAACGTTTTCTCGGCTTCTGCGTAGCGCCCGCGTTCGATGTCGGCCCGCGCGCGAATCGCGACCGAGCGTGGGTCAGTTGCGGAGCGCAGCAGCCGCTCGACCTCGTCGTACTGACCTGCATTGAGCGCCTTCAGCGCGGCGTCGGCCGGGGTGGCCGCTGCCGGCGGGCGACTCTGCGCCAACGGGACCTGAGCCGCGCACAGCAGCATCAGCGCGAACACGACGCATGCGCGTTGAATCGTCATCACTGGGCTGTCGGTGGTCATGCTTGTCATTACGACACCGTAGAGGCGGGTCTTTAGAGACGCCGTAGCGGCGGGTCTTCAGACCCGTCCTGACCGTGAGTATAGTTCCATCGCTCGCTCTTCAGCGGTGACCCGCCGCCACAGCAGCCACCCGAAAAAGACCGTCCCGAGCGGACCCGTGACTCGAGCGTGGGTCATGAGCGCCATCGCAACCAGCTCACCAACCACGGCAACGTAATTAGGATGACGCATCCATTGATAGGGACCGGTAGTGACGGGCGGCACGGCTGGCATGACGAGCACCTTGTACGTCCATCGTCTGCCGAGCGAGTTGATCGCCCAGAACTTCAGCGCCTTCGCAAACACCATCAACACGACGCCGGCAAAGGTGCTGGTCCCCACCTCCACTCCGGTCACCATGGCCTCGAGCGCCATGGCGATGAAGACGCCCGGATACGCGATGCGCATTCCGGCGTACACCGGGTCATCGGCCTGGACCGCGCCGTTGGCGAGGAGCACGCGTTCGTTTGTTGTCGAGAGCCAGAGCTCGGCGAGCATCATCACGACGACGGCGAGCAGCACGAGCAGTGGAACGGCGACAGCGGCCGTCATGCGCGTGCGTGCCGACGCGCGAGTGCCACGTCCCCGGCGAGTTGAATGAGATATTCGACCGGTCCCGCCCACCAGTTCGAAACAAGCGAGGCGAGCCCGACTGCTCCAGGTGATCCGACCATCACGCGCAGCGCGCGATTGATGCGCCATTTGGTCGAGAACTCGCGCCGGCGCAGGGTGGCCAGCCGGGTGAAGGCGGGCCGGCCCGATGCGAATTCGTCGAGGGCCGCGGCTGCGGCCAGTTCCCCGCCGCGCAGCGCAAAGCGAAGTCCGTCGCCCGTCATCGGATCGACAAAGCCCGCCGCGTCGCCGGCCAGCAGCAGACCTGGACATCCGGCAGCGCGCGCGTTTACGGCGAGCGGGCCGAGCACCGTGACCGGCGAGACCTGCGTGGCAGCGGCGAACCGATCGCGCAGTACGGCGTCAGCATTCAACGCACGGCGGACGATCGCCTGCTGATCGGTTTTTCTGTAGTGTCCGGCCTTATCCGGACCATCCAGCACGACGGACACATTGGTCAGCCCGGCTGGCAACGGCGCAACGCCGATATACGCGCCGCGGCGGATGTGCATCTCGCCGCGCGTGCTCATGCGCGTGACATTTGAGAAGTACGCGCCGAACGCCCAGCGACGCGGCGTGCTCGCGTACGATGACAGCGTCACGCGAGCGGCCAGCCGCGAGCCTCTCCCGTCGGCCGCG
>DAINQP010000071.1:0-23560 GCA_036742665.1 Vicinamibacterales bacterium
TCGCCGAGATGGTGATCGAGAAAGCCAAGCGTCTGGTCGAGCACAAGAAGGACGTCGTGATCCTGCTCGACTCGATCACACGCCTGGCGCGCGCCTACAACACGATCGTTCCGGCATCCGGCAAGGTGCTCTCGGGCGGCGTGGACAGCAACGCGCTCCAGCGTCCGAAGCGCTTCTTCGGCGCCGCGCGCAACATCGAAGAAGGCGGGTCGCTCACCATCGTCGCCACCGCGCTCGTCGACACCGGCTCGCGCATGGACGAAGTCATCTTCGAAGAGTTCAAGGGCACCGGCAATTCGGAAATCCATCTTGACCGCAAATTGACCGATCGCCGCGTGTTCCCCTCGATCGACATCACCAAGAGCGGCACGCGCAAGGAGGAACTGCTCCTTCCGAAAGAAGAACTCAATCGCGTGTGGGTGCTGCGCAAGGTGCTGACGCCGCTGTCGCCAAGCGAGGCGATGGAGCTGCTGCTGTCGAAGATGAGCAAAACCAAGACGAACGGCGAGTTTCTCGCAGCAATGGCGGCAGGCAAGAGCTAATGGCGGTCTCGGCGGAGACCCCGGCCCCAATTCACCTCAGAAAGCACGGCACCAAGACGAGGCTGTCGTCGCCTCGTCTCTCGGTCGTGATGCCCGTCTTCAACGAGATGGCCACGATCGACGAGATCATTCCTCGTGTGCTCGCCATCCCTCTCGCTGTCGAGCTGATCGTCGTCGACGATTGCTCGACCGACGGCACCCGCGAGCACCTGCAGGAGATGCAGCGCGAATACGGATTCACCCTGTTGCTGCAGCAACGCAATCAGGGCAAGGGGGCGGCGCTACGGCGCGGGTTCAGTGCCGTGACCGGCAACATGGTGGCGATCCAGGACGCCGACCTCGAATACTCCCCCGAAGAACTCCCCGAGCTCGCCGCACTCATCATCGAAGGACGCGCCGACGTCGTCTACGGCTCGCGGTTCCTCGGGCGCCATCGCGTGTTTCTGTTCACGCATTACCTGGGCAACCGGGTCCTGACGCTGCTGACCAACGTGCTCTACAACACGATGCTGACGGACATGGAGACCTGCTACAAGGTGATGCGGCGCGAGGTCCTCAACGGGCTCGACCTCGAGTCCAACGGGTTTGGGATCGAGCCGGAAATTACCGCCAAAATCTTCAAGCGCCACTACCGCGTCTACGAAGTCCCCATCAGCTACGACGGGCGCACCTACGAAGAGGGCAAGAAGATCAACTGGCGCGATGGTGTGGTCGCGCTGTGGGTCCTCTTGAAGCATCGTTTCTAGCTAGTAGCTGGTAGGTCGTAGGTGGTAGCCCACTAGCTCGCAGCGAGTTTAAGTTCTTGCTACCGCCTACCCACCTACCGACTACCATCTAGTCCCGTGCCCCTCCTCGAGCGCACCAGCAAGACCGCAGCGAGCACCTCGGTCCTGCTGATCCTGGCGCTGATGCTGGCTGTCCATCCAGACGTCACGTGGCTGCTTCGCGCGCTGACGATCGTGGCGCTCGCCGGCGGCTGGGTCATGGCCGACAAGGTTCCCCATTGGTTGCTCGTCGCCAGCATCGCGCCGGCGTTTCTGCGCTTGCTGGCGGGCCGTGAAGGCCCCGTCCTCGACCTCGTGTGGATGGCCGGGCTGGCTGGCGGACTGCTGCGCGCCGGCTCGTGGTCGCGATGGGCGATGCCGTTCCCGTGGAATGTGCTGATTGGCGGCTGGACCCTCGCACTGTCGCTGGCGTGGCCCGTGCTCGTCGCGCGCGAGGTCGGCTTCCGCCTCCATGGCTTCTTCGACACTGGAGCGGTCAACTCCGGGTCGTTGATGTCGGCGCCGTATGCCGCATCGTGGACGCTCTACGTCGTGCTCGCACAGCTGATCGGTGCGCTGTGGTTCGAATGGGCGCGCGAGAAGGCCGCGGTGGTGCAGTCTCCAATCGTGCTGAACGGCCTCTGGGCGGGCGCGACGGCGGCGAGCGTCGTCGCCGTGCTGCAGGGAACCCTCGATATTGGTCTGCTGAGTACCGAGTTCTGGGCGGCGCGGCTGCGCGCGACCGGGACGATGCTCGACGCCAATTCGTACGGTGTCTGTGCGGCGCTTGCCGCGCCGATCGGCTTTCTCGGGATGCGCGCCCTGGCACCACACCGGCCTGCCGCCGCCATCGCCGTCTTTGCCGTGAACTTCGCGGGCATGTGGCTGTCTGGATCACGAACTGCCGCATTAGTGTGCGGCCTCGTCGGCACGGGCGCGTTGTTCATCGGTCTGTGGCGCGAACGGCGATCCGCGCCATCATCATCTTCATCGCCACTCGGCCTCTGGATCGCCGGCGGGCTCGCGGTGCTGGCCGTGGTGCTGATTGCCGGCACCGCGAGTCCGATTCGGCGCGCGCTCGACATTCCACCGGGACGTGCCGGCCTCATGTCGCTGTGGGATCGCGGCGGCTACGGACCTATCGCGCTGCGCATGACACGCGAGTATCCCCTCACCGGTGTCGGCGCCGGCAGCTACCGCGCCCTGGCGCCCGACTACCACCGGGCGATGGCCAACGACGCGCTGCCGCTCGACAACGCGCAGAACTGGTGGCGGCACCAGATCGCCGAACTCGGCGTGTTCGGCGGCGCGCTCGTCATCGCGTTCTCCGTGCTGGTGGGCTGGCGCGTGATCACCGGTCGTGAGGCTGGCCGCGACGTCGCGGCCGCGTCCACCGTTCGCGGACTGCTCCTGGGTCTGGGCATCGTTTCGCTGTTCGGGATGCCGACGCAGAACCCGCTGGTCCTCTACTGGCTCCTGGCGCTCATGGCCTGGTTCGCCCAGCTCGTGCCCGATCCTCCGCGGCGAAACGAGGCTCGCGGCGAATCGCGCGTCGCGTGGATAGTCGCGAGCAGCCTGGCGGTCGCCTATGCAGGCGGGCATCTGGTGCTTGCAGTCGGGCCGCTGCACCCGGCGCAGCGCGCGAAGGATGCGAACCGCGACTACGTCGTCGGCGCCTATCCGCCGGAGCCTCTGCCGGAAAGCAATGAGTTCCGTTGGACGAGTGGTGACGCGCGGTTCATCTGGGCAGCCAAGACCCGATATATGGCGATTCGGCTGTGGGCCCATCACCCGGACATTTCGTCCAGGCCGGTCCACGTCACGATGACCAGCACCTGCGGCCTCCTGTTCGATGAGGACCTCACTTCCGACGCATCGATGAGTCTCGGGATGATGCTTCCCGAGGGACAACGCACCCTCGAGGCCACCGTTCGCGTCTCAAGAACGTGGTCGCCGTCGGACGCTGGCGAGCCTGACGACCGGCAGCTGGGGGTGGGAATCGTCGCCGATTTCTCGAAGGATCCGGCCTTTGCTACCAATCAGTTACGGGTCGTAAAGCTGTCCGGCTGTGCCGGTGGTATATAATTTGTTTTTCTACCAGCCCCGAAGGAGCAGACAGTGAAGGAAGGGATTCACCCGAACTACAAAGAGGTTGAGGTTCGTTGCGCGTGCGGCAACACCTTCAAGACGCGCTCGACGAAGCCCGAACTCCACCTCGAAATCTGCTCCAACTGCCATCCGTTTTTCACCGGCCGTCAGAAGCTGATAGACACGGAAGGCCGCGTCGAGCGTTTCACGAAGAAGTTCGGCACGCAGACGTCAGAGCAGCGTAAGACCGCGGCGAAGGCAGTGAAAGTGGCGAAGGCCGGCGGCACCAAGACGGCGGGCACGAAGAAGACGGCCACCAAGAAGGCCACTGCGTAGTCCGGGTGTAGTGTCCGGCTTAAGCCGGACCTTCAAAACAACAACGCCGGTTGCGCCGCCAGCGATTCGAGCTTTCGATCGAGCCTGGCCAGCCTGTATGCGGCCGCCTGACGCCTCGTCTCACTCTCATCTACATCCAGCAGACGCAATGTGAAGTCACGCGCCGAGACCAAGTCCCGGTGCCTGTGCTCGAGATGAACAGCGAGCGCCTCTGACGCTTCGCGCTCGATCGGCCGCGGACACTCGGTAAGGCCGAGCACACGCCGCCACGCATCCGCCGCATCGTCATACTGGCGAAGACGGCGAGCGACGATCGCGTACGCCCGCAGTGCTTCCGCGCGCAGGTCTTCGTCGGCGTCCTTGAACTCTATCGCCCGCGCAAAGCTGGACTTCGCTTCCGCCATCATTCCACCACGTTCATACAAACGGCCCATGCCGACAGCCTCACGCGCCGTGCGCGCGGCGGCGGGACCATCTTCCAGCAGTTGGGCGGCGCGTGCCGTGACCAGCGCGAGCGATAGCAGATCGAGACGATTGTGCTCGAGTACGGCGGCCAACGGTCGTGCGTCGCCTGCGTGCACGTAGCGGAAGTAACGCGCCGGAATCTCGAACCCGGCCACATCACCCTCGCGGACGTAGCCGCACAACTGCTGCTCGAGCGTGCTCAATCGACAGGTGTACGGCACGTCCTTCTGCCGATCGTTGTAGGGCCCGTCCTTCTGGACGGGCCGGCCCGCATCGGCAACGCGCCGCGTGTTCTCTACGCGCCACATACGGCGCGCTGGGTGCAGCATGTCGAGGTGCGGCATCTCGCCAAATGGCGACGGCAGCCGGTGCAACGCAAAGCGCGTTTCGATCAGCGGCACGTCGAACGACTTACCGTTGTAGGTGACGACCGTGCCCGCGTCAGCGCCGAGATCGCCCACGGCTTCGAGCAGCGCGCGTTCCCCGGTAAAGCTGGAGAGAAAGAACTGGCGGATTCGGAATGTTCCGCCAGCGAACCAGCCACAGCCAACGAGGAACGCGTAGGTGCCGGCGCCGCCGGCGATTCCGGTGGTCTCGAGATCGATGAACAGCAAACGGCTTCTGCACGAGCCGTTGGCGAGCAGCGACAGTCGCGGCCAGACACCGTCGGATGGAGGCAGACCATCGGCAAGGACCATCGAGCCATGGCGATAACCCGGCACGTACATGCGATCGACGACGAGGAACCGCTGGCCGTCGCGTTCGTGCCATTCGCCGTCGAGGACGTCGGCGACGTTGTCAGCGTAGCCCGGGTCTTGCTCTATAGACCTGCCGATCGATTCAGACCCGCCGTGGGCTTTGAGCCCACCGCCAATCACGCCACGCAAACGATCCGACAGCGTCGTCATGCGGTGAGCGCCGGCGCGACTGCGCCTGTGTGAGGGAGTTCGAGGATGCGCAGGGCGACGCGCTTGGCCAGCGGGCCGGTGTTGCCGACCGGACCGACACAGGTAGGGCACCCGCTCTGACATTCACATCCAGCGATCAGATCGTGAGTGCGACGGCGCAGTTCCTCGTCCATGCGGAACAGCGGCTCGCTGAAACCGACGCCACCCGGATAGTTGTCGTAAACGAAGATTCGTGGTTCGTCCGACAGCGTGACAGGCTGGCCCATCCGAGTCAGGTCTGTCTGCTCGCCCTGTTCCCCACTGCCAATCGAAATGCCAATGTCATGACGGTCGCACATCAACAGCAACTGCGCGACTTGCCGCATCGCAAATGAGAGACCCACCACACCGTCGCGGCGATCGTCGGCCGCGTACGGCAGCCCGGCCATGACCTCGCGCGGGATGGTCAGCCAGTATGCGGTGGTGTGCATCTCCTGCTCGGGGAGATCGAGCTCGCCTGAGCCGACATTCTCGTTGGTGTAGAACTTGATCTTCTTGAACCCGACGACACGTGACGACACGTGCACTTCTCCGTGGGCAGCGTGGGGCGGGTCTTGTTTTGTAGACCCGCCGTCAAACGTGTCAAGAACCGTGACTTTCGTATAGGTGATGGCGTCGGTGTAGTAGTCGCAGTCGATCTGACGCACGTAGGCCTTACGTCCTTCGAAGTCCAGCTTCTCCACCTGGTACAACGCGGCTTCGACCAGATAGATCGCCTTCTCGTGCAGCGTTGACGGCCCGCTGTTGAAACTGGTCTCGCCAATGACCTCGGCGCCATGCGTCGTGTCCACCACAACGAAGTTGTCCGAGGAGATCGAGCGCAGGCTCACCGCGTCCGCAGGATAGGACTCATTCGTCCACTGCCAGACGCCGTCGCCGTCCGGTCCGGAGGCACGATGAACGAATCCACCCTCTTCGAGCACGCCGAGGACTTCCTGGAGATTGTGTCGCCCGTATTCCTCCGACGTCGTGAACGGCAGCTCGAACGCCGCGCATTTCACATGATCGACGAGGATGTGCAGGTTGTCCGGATTGATCAGCGCGTGCTCGGGCGAGGCGTCGAAAAAGTACGACGGATTGCGAACGATGTATTGATCGAGTGGCGCGCTGCTCGCGACGAGTACCGCGGCCGAGCGGCCGCTGCGGCGCCCGGCGCGGCCGGCTCGTTGCCACGTCGCCGCAATGGTGCCCGGGTATCCGGCCATCACGCAGACGTCGAGCGCACCGATGTCGATACCGAGCTCGAGCGCGTTGGTCGAGACCACCGCGCGGACCGTGCCCTCCCGTAGCCCCTTTTCGATCTCGCGCCGCCGCTGCGGCAGATATCCGCCTCGATATCCGCGAATCTGTTCGTCGGTCCCCGGCGGCCCACCGAAATCGTCCTTGAGATATGTGGTGAGGATTTCAGTCGCCAGGCGGCTCTGCGCGAACACGATCGTTTGAAGCTTGCGCTTCAAGAACTCGGATGCGAGCCGGCGTGTTTCGGCCAGATACGAACGGCGGATCCCAAGCTGGGCGTTGACGACCGGCGGGTTCACGAACAGGAAGAACTTCTCACCGCGCGGTGCGCCGCTTTCCGAGACGAGCTCGAACGGCTGCTCCACCAGCGTCTCGGCCAGTTCACGAGGGTTGGCAATCGTGGCAGAGGAGCATACGAACGTGGGCGTCGATCCATAATGCCGGCATATGCGGCGCAGCCGCCGCAGCACATTCGTCAGATGACTGCCGAACACCCCGCGATAGGCATGCAGTTCATCGATCACCACGTAGCGAAGGTTCTCGAACAGCTTCGCCCACCGTGGATGATGCGGCAGTATCCCGGAGTGGATCATGTCCGGGTTGCTCAACACGACATGGGCACGCCCGCGAATCGCGCGTCTCGCATCCTGCGGCGTGTCGCCGTCGTAGGTAAACACGCCGATCTCGAGATCGTTCCGTCGCGACAGGTGATCGGACAAGTCGTGCAGCTCGGCGAGCTGATCTTGCGCGAGCGCTTTCGTGGGAAACAGGTAAAGAGCTCGCGCCGACGGATCCCGCAGAATCGTGCTCAGCACCGGTGCGTTGTAGCAGAGCGTCTTGCCTGAGGCGGTCGGGGTCGTGACGACCACATGACGGCCGGCCAGTGCGTGATCGATGGCGAGCGCCTGGTGCGTGTAAAGCTGATCGACCCCGCGGTGACGAAGCACCTCGCACAGACGCGCATCGAGCTCGGCGCCAAACGGCGCGTACCGCGCCTCGAGCGGCGGCAGACGACGGATGGTCGTGATCCAGCCGTCAGGGTTGTCGGCGCGGTCCGGGACTCCGCCGGTGAGGCGATCGAGAGCGGCGCTCAGCGCCTGATCGTGCGCGGGATCGGTACGACGCGCCGGAAACATGGCTGACGATCATAAGGCGAAAGCCAGGGGGCTTCAACGGGTTTCCGCCGCCGTCCACACTTCGAGCTCGGCGATCGTCCAGGGCGCCTCGTTCCCGCCGGAGGCGGCGCGCATTCGGAGGTAGCGTGCCCGGCGTGGCGGGAAATCCACGACGATACGCAGGCGTTTCGGGTTGTCCATCGCGGCACGAATCGCTCGCTCGAGCACAGTGCCGCTCCACGCTGGATTCCACGACGTTCCGTCTTCGGAAGTTTCCACGGCAAGCGCGGCCGGGAACAGCCATGAGAGGGCGCCGAGATCGTTCACCACCGATCCCACGGTACGCACGTCGCCGAGGTCGATCGTGAGTGCCTGACGCTCGTCCCATAGCGCACACTGCCATACCGAGGTCTCATCGCGGTCGATCGCCTTCGGCAACAGTGCCGTCGAACAGGGCGATCGCAGTTCGCGTGGCTGCAGCTGCTGTCCAGCAGGCCGAGAAAGCCCTGTGCCCGGACGAGCCGGCAGGCGGTAGACGATCAGCGTGTCGTCGCTGGCGACTCGCGTGACGCCCGGCTGCTGCTCGATGAGCGCACGCAGACGGGGCGCATCCTGTCCGACCACGACGTGAAGGTCTCCCAGGCGCAGGAACGGCGTGAACATGTCATCGGACTCAGCGCGGCCGGCGCCAACCAGCGCGCTGTAATAGCTCGGTCCCCATCCGCTGTAACCGTTCACGGTTCTCCACCCACCGTTCACCGCTCTGAACACTGAATGGATGTCGCGGAAGACGAGATCGGGTGGTGCTTCGAGGACGGTTGCCCCAGCGAGACGATCCGCGCCAGGCATGGCCCGTGGCAGTTCGGCGGCGCGAATGCGATCGATCCATCCATCGCTCAACACGGCGAGGCCGACGATCACCACCGCGATGGCCACCGTGCGCCGCGTCCGTCCTCGCGTGAACTCGGAGACGACGAGTCCGGCGAGCACCGACAAACAGATCGTCGTCATCAGCCAGAAGCGCGCGGGCACGCGCAGCGCATCCACACCGGGCAGTGACATGAGGAGGTGGTATGGCCCCGGAATCCCCGGATCACCCATGAACGTCGTCATCGGGCCGAGCGCCAGCGCCCATGTCACAACCGCGGCCAGCAGGTAGAACCACATCGTGCGCGAATGACGCACCATGGCACGCACGCCCGGCGAGAGCACAAGCGCGAGCAGGACCGTGAGCATCACGACCTGCACCGGCTTGCGAAACGTCGAGGCCTGGACGCGCAGAACACCGAGCTCGAAAGTAAACGGCCCCGAGAGGAGCAGTACGAGAATGACGACCGTATAGACCGCCGCGACGAACAGCAGGACGCGCCGAAACCACGTCACCACGATCCCGCGGTGGATCGACTCGGATCGCCACGACCGCACGATCATTCCGACGAGCCCGACAACCGAGAGCAGCATCAGCGCGACGCCGGGAAACAATTCACCTTCGGGTCCGCACTTCACACGCACCCATCCCCAGAACGTGAGCAGTGGCGGTGCGCAGAGCAACCCCGCGATGTCGGCGCTGAATCCACGAATTTCCCAGTAGTCGCGGACAAACCCGAAGTGGCTGTGCACGCTGGTGTACTTGTAGAGCACGGGTGCGAGCGGCAGTACTGCGACCAACGTCGCGAGCGCGATCATGGCGAGCGCGTGCCACTTACGGCTCACGATCACGAACCACAACGTCCACAGACCGACGAGGATCGAGAACATCACCAGCGCATACCCATTCGCTGCGCCTTGCAGTACCCACGCCGCGCCATACATCGCGAGCCACCGTCGTCGGCCGGTCTCGAGGTAAGCGTGCAGGCCGAGCAGCGCCAGGGGTGCCCAGAACGTGGCCAGCATCTGGATGTGCGGCAGCTGCGAGATGCGATACGGCGCAAACGCAAACGCGACGCCGGCGACAAACGCGCCTGCCTCGCTGTGGCTCAGACGAGAGACCAACGCATACATCGCCATCGCGCAGAGCGGAAACGTCAACAACAGGACGACGTTATACGTGACGACCGGATTGCCGGTCAGCCAGTAGATCGGCGAAGCGATGACGCTGAGCCCGAGCAGGTGCTCGGAGAACGTGAGCGTGTCGCGTGTCGGATAGAAAATCGGGAACTGGTACCACGCGTCGGTCAAGGGCACGTGGGTGGCGTTCCATTTGAGGATCGCGGCAGTCAGCAGCGGGTCGCCCGGATCGTTCGCAATTGTCGATCCGAGGTGTGCCAGCACGTCTCGGCCGATGACCATCGTGATGATTGTGTAGACCAGCAGGCTCAACGCCGCCGGCAACCAGGCTCTCCTCAACGCCGCTCCATCATGAATCCTCGCTTGGGCCTTCCCGACGGCTATGGTAGCGTGCCAGAAGACATGTCTCACGCGAATCACGTCGATCGGCGTCACACGCAGACCCAGGAGCGCTACGCCGCCGACGATCTCGAGACGATGCAGGAGGCGCGCCGGTATAGCGCGCATCTGTTCAACCTGTTTCGAGCGTATCTCGGCAAGCGGGTGCTCGAAGTCGGGTCAGGCATCGGCACGATGACACGGCCTCTGGCAGACGCCGCGGACCTGGTGGTTGGCCTCGAGCCCAACGCCAACTGCGTCGGCCGGCTCGAGGACGCCATGCGCGGGCATCCGCGTTTCGTGCTGCGGTCGTGCCACCTCGAAGAATGCGATCGCGGCGAGTTAACGAGCCATCGATTCGACACGGTGGTGTGCGTGAACGTCCTCGAGCACATCGAAGACGATGCCGGGGCGCTGCGGACGTTCAAGGACGTGCTGATTCCGAACGGACGCGTACTGATTTTTGTCCCGGCCGTGCAGGCGGCGTACGGTCCCCTCGACGCCGAGCTCGGTCACCACCGCCGTTACTCGAAGCCGACGCTGGCGAAGGCGTTCCGCGACGCCGGGCTCGAACTGCTGACCCTGCGTTACACGAATCCGATCGGTCTGCTCGGATGGATGTACAACGCCCACATCAGCAAGTCCACGGCGCACAGCCTCACGCAGGTGAAGCTGTTCGAAACGCTGGTCGCGCCGTGGGCGTTACCGCTCGAGCGGATGATCTCGCCGCCGATCGGGCTGTCGCTGGTGGCGGTCGGGCAAAAGCGTTCGTCAATCACACACGCAGTTGATCGCGGACGCGACTGAAGTCGATGTCGCGCTCGAGCCGCCACTGTGTGAACTGCGGCAGGCGGCTCAGCGGCAGCGCCAGATGCTCGCGCGTATGGTCAACGTCGCCGCGCCGCGCATACACGGCGGCGATGTAATAACGCGTCGCGGGATCGTCGGCACCGGCCGCAACGCGGTGCGCATGCGCCTGGATTGCACGGTCCCCAAACCGAATCGCCTCGGCGTCTTCACCACGCGCGTGATGCACCGCGCTGATCTTCTGATGCAGCTCGATCACGGTGCGTTCGCGAAGGGCATGATCGCTGGTGTTCACCCACTCCAGTTCACGACGAAACTCGGCGTACGCCGCGTCGTAATTCCCGCGCAGGTAGTGCACGTAGCCGAGGCGCGAGTGCGCGCCGACGATCAGTAACCCTTCAGTGCCCGACATCGCCCGCTCCTGAAGCTCGATCGCGTGACGCGCTGAATCCTCCGCGGCATCGAGATTCCCGCTCAGGGCTTCGAGCATCGAGAGCTGCAAGTGCGTATATCCCGCTTCGGGATTGAGCATGAGCGCCTTGCGCAGCTCGGCGATCCCCTCGGGCACCATTCCTTTGGTCAGCCAGTACGCGCGCGCCAGGTTTTGATGGGCGTCGGCGTTGTCGGGTTCGATCTCGACCGCCTTCCTCAACGAGACCAGGCCCTCATCGAGCCTGCCGAGTCCGGACAGCGCACTCCCCAGCCACACATGCGCATTCACCAAAGTCGGGTTGAGTCCAAGGGCCCGGCGCAGCGGTTCGATCGCCTTCTCCAGCAGCTGCGGCATGCCCAGGAATCCGCCCTTCAGCGTGTACGCGCCACCGAGCGCCGCCCACGCCGAGGCATACTTCGTATCGAGCTGCACGGCGCGCTCGAAGAGCGCAATCGCGCGATCGATCGCGTCGCGGCCGGCGGTTCGCAGGTTCAACACGCCGCGTGAGTAGGCCTCGAACGCTTCGACCGATGAGGTCTCATCGCGCTCGATCGCCTCCGCCTCGGCCTTGCCCAGCTTCACGTTCAGACTCCGGCTCAAGTCGAAGACGATACGGTCCTGCAACTCGAAGATCTCGTCGACGCGCCCGTCGATCTTCACTGTGCGCAGCAACGTGCCCTTCAGGACTTCGACGAGCTGCGACGTGATGCGAATGCGATCGCCGATACGTTGATAGGCGCCGGACACCACCCACCAGGCCCCGAGTCGCCGGCCGATCTCAATCGTCAGGCTGTCGCCGCTTCGCCCGGTCTCTGCCTCGACATTCTTCAATTGCTCGAACACCTGCGCGCGACCGATCACGGTGACGTCGCGGACGTTTCTCAGATCAGAAGTCACCGTCTCGGCGATGCCGGTCCCGATCCAGTCGTCAGCCGCATCGCCGGTGACGTTCGTAAAGGTCAGCACCGCAATCGTTCGCTCGCCGGTTTCGACATGTGCCGCCGGCCGCACACCTGTCGTCGAGGTGCCGGTCTCGATCCGCCGCGCCGCGTGACGGAGCGCGTTGTACATGTCGCGCGCCGCGTTGTATCGCGACACCGGCGCCTTCTGCAGCGCGCGGCGGACGATGTGATCGACGCCAAGAGGGATGCCCGGATTGACCTGCATGACCGCGGGCGGATCCTGTCGAAGAATCTGATCGAAGACGGCTGCGAGAGTGTTGCCGCGGAACGGCAGCGTGGCGGTCAGCATTTCGTACAAGACGACGCCGAGGCCCCAGAGATCGACGCGGTGATCGACCGCATCGCCGCGCAGCTGCTCCGGCGCCATGTAGGCGATGGTGCCGAGCACCATGCCCGGGGCAGTGACGAGGATGTCGGGCTGCGTCTGCAGCGTCGCTTCTACCGATGAAGGGATGTCCATTTTTGCCAGACCGAAGTCGAGCACTTTCACCAGTCCGCGACGGGTCTGAATCAGATTGGCGCTTTTGATGTCGCGATGGGTGACGCCGCGCCCGTGCGCTTCGTCGAGCGCATCGGCAACCTGGGCCGCGATGTCGAGTGCGTCGGAGACCGCCACCGGGCCGCGCGCAATGCGCTCCGAGATCAGTTCCCCCTCGACATACTCCATCGCGATGAACATCGCATCGTCGTGTTCGACGAGGTCGTAGGTGACGGCGATGTGCGGCGATTGGAGCAGCGACGCGGCCTGGGCTTCGCGGAAAAGCCGCGCCCGGCTGTCGGCGTCGCGACGGCGATCGGGCGGAAGAAACTTCAGCGCGACCTGACGCCCGAGACGACGGTCCTCGGCGATGTACACCTCGCCCATGCCGCCAGAACCGAGCCGTGGGCCAATGTGATACTGCAGGATGGAGGTGCCCGTCAGGGCCGCCGTCGTCACGCCGTTCTCATTTTATTTGGCTTACCCTACTCGACACTGATGACCGTCAGCTCGCCCCAGACGCGCGGCACCGACGCGAAGCTCGTCCGGCGCCTCGGATTCTGGCCTTCAATCGGCGTTGTCATCGGGATCACGATCGGATCCGGCATCTTCCGTACGCCGGCGGTGATCGCGACCCGTGTACCTGATCCGACGCTGATGCTGGCGGTTTGGGTTCTTGGCGGACTGATATCGCTGTGCGGCGCGCTGGCCGTGGCCGAACTGGCCGCCTCCCTGCCCCGCACCGGCGGCTGGTATGTCTATGTACGCGAAGGATGGGGACGCCTGGCAGGATTTCTGTTTGGCTGGTCCGAGCTCGTTTTGATTCGCGCGTCGGCAACCGGCGCCATCGCGACAGTGTTCAGCGAGTATCTCCAGCGATCGCTCGGCTATGCCCCGATTGCAACGCGCACGAACATCATCGCGGCCGCGACCATCATGTTCTCGGCCATCGTCAACGTGCGTGGCGCACAGGTGGGTGCCGCGTTTACGACGGCCTCGACCGTGGCCAAGTTCGGCGCACTCACCTGTCTGACCCTGCTCGCGTTCATGCTCGGTGGGCCGGACGCGTCGTTCGCGAATCTCACGGCGTCTGCAGCGCCGGTCCGGCCAGGTCTGTTCGGGCTGGCGATCATTTCTGTGCTTTACGCCTACGACGGCTTCGCCGATCTTGCGTTCGCCGCCGGAGAGGTCAAGGACCCGCAACGCACGCTGCCACGCGCCATCATCGGCGGCACGTTAGCCATCATCGCCATCTATCTCGCGGCCAATTTCGCGTACTTATATGTGAATCCGATCGAACGGCTGGCGCAGTCGCCGCTGATTGCCGCCGACACGATGCAGGCGATCGTCGGGCGCTTCGGCGTCGCGTTTGTGTCGGTCGTCGTTACCGTGTCCACGTTCGGCGCGCTGATCGGCATCATGCTGACGGCGCCGCGGGTGTTCTTCGCGATGGCTGAGGAAGGACTGTTCTTCCCGGTGATGGCGCGAGTGCACCCTCGTTACCACACGCCGTACGTCGCCATCTCGCTCGCCGCAGTGCTCGGCATCGCGTTCGTCCTGACGCGAACATTCGAACAGCTCTCCGACACGTTCGTGCTGTCGATCTGGCCGTTCTACGGGCTGGCCGTGGCTGGCCTCTACAGACTCCGGCGGCGGACCGATCTGCCACGTCCCTACAAGGTTCCCGGTTACCCGGTGCTGCCCGCCGTCTTCATCGCCGGTATCGCGTACTTGGTCGGCAACGCATTGATCACCGATCCGCTGTGGACCAGCGTGACCTTCGCGATCGTGCTCGCGGGTGTGCCCGTGTACTACGCATTCTTTGCGATGAAGAACACGAAGATAATTTAGTCACCAAACACAGCTGCCGACATATCGCGTGGCCGACGCCTGCGACTATGCCGAGCTCAGGGCGAAGGCCGGAAATCGGCGTAGCGATTCACCTCGCGCGTCTTCCGTCCATGCGGTCCGGTTATGGCGAGTCACGCATGACGTTTTGAGCCGGCGGCGGATCGCGCCGCGAGACAGCCGCTAGACCCGCGACCTGCGTGAGGGTAAGAGCGAAGACGATCTCCCGCATGTGGAGCGGCGACGGCGACGCGGTGTGCCGGCAGCTCGACACGGGCCCATCGGATTGGACTACAGTCCTCTGATGCCACAGTCCTTTCGTGCCCGGTTGCGATCGGGCGAGACGCTCTTCGCCCCGTTGATGACTCTCAATTCCGCCGCCGTCGCCGAACTGCTGGCGGAAGCAGGATTCGACTGGCTGTTCATCGACGCCGAGCACTCGACTCTCGACACCTCGCAAATGCAGTCGCTGCTGCAAGCCGCCGGGTCGACACCGTGCGTGATTCGCCTCACGTCGGGGAACGATGTGCCGATCAAGAAGGCACTCGATATCGGCGCGGCAGGCATCATCGTGCCGCAGGTCAACTCCGCGGATCAGGCGCGCCGCATCGTGCAGTCGGCGAAGTACGCGCCGACGGGTCAACGCGGGCTCGGCATCGCCCGCGCGCATCGCTATGGCCTGAAGGTCCGCGAATACATGCAGAGCGCCAACGACGATACCGCCGTCATCGTTCAGGCCGAGCACCGGGATGCGGTTGCCGACATCGAGGCGATCGTGCGTGTGGACGGCGTCGATGGCGTGTTGATCGGGCCGTACGATCTCTCGGCGAGTCTGGGATTACCCGGCGCGGTGGACCACCCCGATGTGCGAGCCGCGATCGAACGCGTGCGGACAGCCTGTCAGGCCGTCGGCGTGCCGCTCGGCATCTTCGGCCTCACCGCCGAGGCCGTGCGGCCCTACATCGACAAGGGCTTCACGATGATCGTGGCCGGCGTGGACACGGTGCTGCTCGGCCACGCCGCGACAACGCTGGTCGCCGCGCTTCGCGCCGCGACATCGCCTGGCGCCGCTGCGACCCTCCCCCGATAATCGCGGCGCAATTACCCGCCTCCGACAATTGCGCCCGCGATCGCCTGCCAGGCCGCCGTCTCGCCGATGGGAATCCGCAGCGCCTGCTCGACGATCAGGAGGAGACCGCCCCAGACGTACGCCTGATGCACGGTGCGCCGCGACGCCACGTCATACAGAATCGCCGCCAGCAGGAATACATCGGTCGTAGGTAGATAGTTCCAGTTCGAGGTCCGCAGGAACTCGAACGGCAGCCGCGCAACAGCCGCATCGAGAATGCTGATCGTGGCGAGCACCATCAGCCGTTTGTGTGTTTGCGAATCGCGACGCCGTACGATCGCCGCGGCGACAAACCCCGCGAACGCCACCATCGAAAACAGCGGCGTCGTGAGAAACGCTCGCGCTGATTGCGCAAGGCCAGCGTCAACCTGACGACGCATCGACCAGATTCCTGCCGTCGTGCCAACCACGACCATCACCACGGCGAGTGTCGCCATCACCCAGCCCAGACGCCGATGCACGTTCGTACGTCGCGCTGCCACCAGCATCGTCTGCGTGATGAAGAGCGCAATCCACGTCGTGAACAGGAAGCCGTGCACGTGGAGATACGTGGGAAGCGACGCGGATTGGTAGCTCGCGCGCAGGAAGTACGTCGGCGCGAAGCCGACAAAGACGACCACCGCGGCGGCGATCGCCATGCCGGTGTAGAACGGCCGGTCGTAGCGACCGCCGATCGGACGAGCGAGCGCGGGGGCTTCGACGGTCATCGCCGAATGATATCGTTTCGCCGTGCGCATTCCATCGCGCGTACTCGACATCGAGCTGCCGCCTTTCGATCCGCTCAATGTGCGTGCCGCGGAGTTGCGCGCACAGGGACATCACGTCATTTCGCTCGGCCAGGCGCTGCCGTTCTTTCCCCCGCCACCCTCCGCGCTGCGCGCCGCAGAGAGTGCCCTGCAGGCGCGCGACGTGCACTTCTATTCAACGGACCCGGGACGTCCAAAGTTACGGTCGTTACTCGCCGAACGTCTGGCTGAGTACGGCATCTCCTGCGGCTTCGAGGATCTGGTCATCACGGCCGGCGCCAACCACGCCTTCGCCACCGCATTGACGACGCTGGTGAACCCGGGCGATGAGGTCGTCCTGCCCGCACCGTACTTCACGAATCATCAGATGCAGGTCCAGGCGTCCGGTGCCGTCGCGGTCGAGGCGCCGCTGGCAGATCAGCGGACCTACTGTCTCACCTGGGATGACATCGCCCCGGCGCTCACCGCGCGCACGCGCACCGTGGTCCTCTGCAACCCGAGTAATCCCACCGGCGCACCGGTCACCGCCGAACACGGAAGACGCATCGTACGGGAGCTCGCCCACCGAGGCATCCTCGTCATCAGCGACGAAACGTATATGCAGTTCGTCTATGACGGCGATCACTGGAGCGCCGCATCGGTTGCCGAGTGGCGGGACAACGTGGTCGTCATCGGCACCTTCTCGAAGTCGTTTGCGATGATGGGATGGCGCGTCGGCTTCGTGCTCGCCGATCGCTCGGTGTGCGAACAGGCGACAAAGATTCAGGACGCGATGATCATCTGCGCGCCAACGATTTCGCAGATGGCCGTCGAGAGCGCGGTTCGCGACGACTGGTCGTATGCGACGCAGTTTCATGCGGAGTTCGTGCGGCGGCGTCAGCTCGTCGCCGAACGCATCGCCACGATCCCGGCGTTGTCGTGGTCACCGACCAATGGAGGCTTTTTCGCCTTCACGCGCGTCGAGGGCTGTATCGATTCGACGGCGCTGGCGAACCGTCTCCTGGACGAGGCGCATGTCGTCACAATTCCTGGGGCCGCATTCGGCCGCAGCGGCGAAGGGTGCCTGAGACTCTCGTTTGGCTCAGTGTCCGGCGAGGATCTCGTCGAAGGACTCAATCGGATCCAGTTCTTCTTCTAACGCACGTTCGCCGGTGCCGTCGGACGAAGCCCCCGCAAGCCTGAGTACAATGCGTCGTTCGTTCGTTGGACTCCCGTGACTGCTCAGGTGTTGCAACAGATTGGCCGATACCGCGTTGCCGCCAAGTTGGGTGCTGGTGGCATGGGCGTCGTGTATCGCGCGTACGACGAGAAGCTGCACCGGGATGTGGCCATCAAGCTGCTCCATAGCGGACCGGATGATTCAGGCCGCGAACGCATCCTGCACGAAGCGCGAACCTCATCGGGCTTGAACCATCCCGGCATCTGCACGGTGTACGAGGTCGAGGACCACGGTGATCAGTCGTTCATCGTGATGGAACTGATCGAAGGGCACGCGCTCAGCGATCTCATTCCCGCTGACGGGTTTTCCGTCGCCATGGTGCAACAGCACGGACTGCAAATCGCCGGAGCGCTGGCGCACGCTCATGCAAAAGGGATCATTCACCGCGATATCAAGCCGGCGAATATCCTCGTGACCAATCAGGGACGCATCAAGGTCCTCGACTTCGGTCTCGCCAAACAGGTCGGTCCGCAGTTCTCGGAACGGACGACGGAGTCATTCGATACGCCCGAGTCCGCGCCCGGCACGATGGCGGGAACGCTCGCCTACATGGCTCCAGAGCGCCTGCGTGGCGAACGCGCAACGGCCCGCAGCGACGTATGGTCACTGGGCGTCCTGCTCTTTGAACTCGCCACCGGACGACGTCCCTACGCCGGTGAGACAACGTTCACGCTGAGTTCGTCCATCCTTTCAGGCGCGGCACGGCCACTGCCGGCGCGAGTCGCTCCCGGCCTGAAGAAAGTCGTGCTCCGCTGCCTGACCAGCGACCCGAATGAGCGGTACCAGGATGGCGGTCAGGTGCATGCGGCGCTCGAAGCACTCGACGTCGCAGAGCGCCCCGCGCCGGTCAGCCGCCCGTCGCGGCGGACATCATCGCAGACGCGTGTTCGCTCGCTCGCCGTGCTCCCGCTCGAGAATCTCTCGCCAGGCGACGATGACTTTTTCGCTGACGGCATGACCGACGCGCTGATCACGACCCTCGCCCAGATACGCGCGTTGCGCGTGATCTCGCGCACGTCGATCATGCGCTACAAAGCTGCTCGACAACCGCTGCCCGAGATCGCGCAGGCGCTCAATGTCGATGCCATCGTCGAAGGAACCGTCCTACGGTCCCAGGGACGCGTCAGAATCGCCGCCCAGCTGATTCATGCGGCGACGGACACACACCTGTGGGCCAAGCAGTACGAGAGCGATCTGCGAGATGTCCTGGCGCTCCAGAGCGACGTCGCGCGGGCCATCGCCGACGAGATCCAGGTGAAGCTGTCACCTCAGGAACGAACACGGCTCGCGCGAAGTCGTCCGGTCGATCCGGCCGCCTACGAGGCATTCCTGAAAGGCCGTCATCTCTGGTATCGGCGAAGCCCCGATGCGCTGGTGCGAGCGCTCGAGTTCCTGCAGCAGGCGATTACGCTCGATCACAGCCATGCGCTGGCGCATGCCGGCCTTGCCGATGCCTACGCCACGGTGGGCTGGGACCTGTTTGGATTGTCGGCGCCGTCAGAGAGTTTTCCCAAAGCCAGGCAGGCGGCCCAGAAGGCGCTCGAGATCGACCCGAACTGCGCCGAAGCGCATGCGGCATTGGGCTGGACAGCCGTCGGGTTCGATTGGGACTGGGCAACCGCCGAGCGCGAGTTCCGCCACGCGATCGATCTCAAGCCACAGTACGGGCCCGTTCACATCTGGTACTCACACTTTCTGCGGGCGATGGATCGCACTGAGGAGTCGCTTGCTGAGGCGCGCCGCGCCCTCGAGTGCGACCCGCTCGGTCTCGTGCTGAACATGCACATGGGGTGGCATCTTCACTATTCACGCCAGCACGAGAAAGCCGTCGAGCAATGCCAGAAAACGCTGGAGCTCGATCCGACATTCATTCCCGCGCAGATGTTCCTTGGCCAGGCGCTGGAGCAGCTCGGTGCGTTCCCAGACGCCATTGCTGCATTCGAGCGCTGCGTGGATTTGTCGCGGCGACATGCGCCATATTTGGCGGAATTGGGCCACGGGTTCGCCATCGCCAGCAGACGCCACGATGCGGTGAACGTGCTCGAAGAGTTGAAAGAGCTGTCGTCGCGACGCTATGTCGCGGCAAGGGGTATCGCCGAGATCCATATCGCTCTTGGGAACGTGGATGACGCATTCGCGTGGCTGGACCAGGCCTTCCAGCAGCGAAATGGCTGGCTCATTCACATCAGAGAGAATCCTCGCTACGACCGGCTGCGTGGAGATTCTCGATACGTCGATTTGGTCCGGCGAATGGACTTCCCGGACCGCAGCTAGAACGCCCGGCTCTGACAGCCATCCACCACGATCGACGTGCCGCTGATCCAGCTGGCACGCGATGAGGCGAGGAACGCGACGACGTCGCCCAGTTCGTCGGCTCTCCCGAAACGGCCGAACGGCAGCTCGCACTTGACGTACTCGGCAATCGCCGCCGGGTTTTCCTGCTGCCGCTTCCACCACGATCCGCCTTCGAACAGAAACGACCCCGGCGACACGCTGTTGACGCGAATGTTGGACGAGGCGAGCTGCTGCGCGAGTGATTTGGCCAGGCTGATCTCCGCGGCTTTGACGGCGTTGTAGGTCATGCGGCCGCCAGCTTCGCGGCCAAATATAGACGCGATGATGATGATCGAGCCGCCGCCGCGCCGCGTCATGTGCGGCACCGCCAGACGCGATGCACGAACAGCGGGAAACAGCGTGTGATCGAACGCCGCCTGCCATTCGGCGTCGGGCGTATCGAGCAGACCGGCGCCACGGGCGAGTGCCACGTTGTTGACGAGCACGTCCAGACCTCCGAAGCGTTGGACCGTGTCATCGATGACCCGCTGCACACCGTCTGTCTGGGTGAGATCGGCGGACACGGCGAGCACGCGATCGTCACCACCGGCCACGCTCGCCAGCTCGCGTGCAGCCGCGTGAAGTGTCCGCTCGGTGCGCCCACAGAGTGTGACGCGACAGCCTTCCGCAGCCAATGCTTTCGCGCTGGCCAGGCCGAGGCCGCGACTCGATCCGGTGACAATGGCGACTTTGTCCTTCAATCCGAGATCCATTGGCTCGCATCATATAAAATCACCGAGGGCGCCATTGCAGTTGAATCCAGGCGCGACCCGAGGGGTTCAACTCGATGCGCATCGGCATCCCGGCCGAAATCAGTCCGGGCGAGACACGTGTGGCAGCCACCCCGGAAACGGTGAAGAAGTTCACCGCCGGTGGCCGCCACTCGGTACTGGTTCAAAGCGGCGCCGGTTCCGGCGCCAGCATTCCTGATTCCGAATTCACCGCCGCCGGCGCGACGCTCGGCTGCGCCGCCGACGTCTACGGCCAGTCCGACATCGTGCTGAAGGTCGCGCGGCCTGAAGCGCCGGAACTGCCGCAGTTGCGTCGCGGCAGCCTCCTTATCGGCCTGCTCTCGCCGCACGAGGACCTGTCGGATCTCGCCGCGACCGGCGTGACCGCGTTTGCGATGGAACGGCTGCCGCGCATCACACGCGCGCAGAACATGGACGTGCTGTCGTCCCAGGCCAATATTGCCGGCTACAAAGCGGTCATCGTCGCCGCCCATGAGTACGGCCGCTTCATGCCGATGCTGATGACCGCGGCCGGCACGGTGAAGGCCGCACGCGTCCTCGTGCTCGGCGCCGGCGTCGCCGGACTGCAGGCGATCGCCACGGCGAAACGGCTCGGCGCCGTCATCGAAGCCTTCGACGTACGGCCCGACGTGAAGGAGCAGGTCGAATCGCTTGGCGCGAAGTTCGTCGCGGTCGCGCTCTCCGACGAAGAGCGTCAGGCACAGGCCAGCGCCGGCGGGTATGCGCGTGAGATGAGCGACGACTACAAACGCCGCCAGTCGGCGCTCATCGCCGAACGCGCCAAGGCCGCGGACATCGTCATCACGACGGCACTGATTCCGGGGCGGCCGGCACCCGTGCTGCTGCCAGAAGACACAGTCACGGGCATGAAGCCGGGCTCGGTCATCGTTGATCTCGCGGTGCGCCAAGGCGGCAATTGCCCGCTGAGCGTCAAGGACGAGACGGTCGTCCGCCACAACGTGAAGATCGTCGCACCATCGAATCTTCCGGCCACTCTGGCCGCCGATGCCAGCGCGCTCTATGCGCGCAATCTGCTGAATTTCATGGCGCTGCTGGCCGATCCCAAGACCGGTGCCTTGACGATGGACCGATCGGACGAGATTGTTGCGGCCACGCTCGTCTGCATTGACGGCGCAGTGGTCAGGAGCTAGCTGACGTGCACGGAATCACGGTCGATCCTCTCATCACGAATCTGATGGTCTTCGTGCTGGCCATCTTCGTCGGCTATCACGTCGTGTGGCACGTGACGCCGGCGCTGCACACGCCGCTGATGAGCGTCACCAACGCGATCAGCTCGGTGATCATCGTCGGCGCGATCCTCGCCGCCGGATCCGGCGTGATCGATCGCGGCAGCATCCTCGGCGCGCTGGCAGTCGCGCTCGTCGCCATCAACACGTTCGGCGGGTTTCTGGTGACCGAGCGGATGCTGGAAATGTTCAAGAAGAAGGATTCGAGGGGCAGCAAGAAGTGACGGACACGCTGTCCCCCAACGTCATCGCGCTCGTCTATCTCCTGGCGAGCGTGCTGTTCATCCTCGCCCTGAAGGGTCTCTCGAGTCCGCTCTCAGCACGCCGTGGCAACCGTTTTGGCATCGCCGGGATGACCATTGCAGTCGCTACCACCCTGCTCATTACTCGCCGCATCGATCTGACACTGGCGGCGCTGGCCGTCGGCGGTCTCGTCGGCTGGCTGGTCGCCAAGCGCGTCGAGATGACGCAGATGCCCGAGCTCGTCGCGGCCATGCACTCGCTGGTCGGTCTCGCGGCGGTGCTCATCGCGATCGCGGTCGTCAACAATCCGGGCGCATTCGGGATTCAGGATCCTGTGCAGGTCGGCAACCGCGTCGAGCTGTTCATCGGCACGTTCGTCGGCGCCATGACGTTCTCCGGATCGGTGATTGCGTTCGGCAAGCTGGCCGGACTCGGCAAGATGTTGCGGCTGTTCTCGAGCGCGCCGGTGGTGTTCAAGGGTCAGCACATCCTGAACCTGATCATGGCGATCGTCATGATCGCGTTCGGTTTACTCTTCGTCGTCGCCGAGCCGGGGACGCACTGGCCACCGTTCATCATCATGACGGTGGTTGCCTTCGTCCTCGGCGTGCTGATCATCATCCCGATCGGCGGCGCCGACATGCCTGTCGTCATCTCGATGTTGAACAGCTACTCCGGCTGGGCGGCCTCCGGCATCGGCTTTTCGTTGAACAATCCGCTGCTCATCGTCGCCGGATCGCTGGTCGGATCGTCCGGCGCGATCCTGTCCTACATCATGTGCAAGGCGATGAACCGCTCGTTTATCAGCGTGATCCTCGGCGGCTTCGGTACAGCCGAAGGGACGACGAGCACCGCCGAGCAGAAGTCGGTGAGGTCCGGCTCGGCCGAGGACGTCGCGTTCCTGCTCGGCAACGCCGAGAGCGTGATCATCATTCCGGGCTACGGCCTTGCGGTCGCCCGCGCGCAGCACGCAGTCAAGGAGATGGCGCAGAAGCTGATCGCCAAGGGCATCAACGTCCGCTACGCGATCCATCCAGTCGCCGGCCGCATGCCCGGTCACATGAACGTGCTGCTCGCCGAAGCGGAAGTACCCTACGATCAGGTCGCCGAGATGGAAGACATCAACGGCGATTTCGGCGCAGCAGACATCGCGTTCGTCCTCGGTGCGAACGACGTCGTCAATCCGCTCGCCGAGCAGAAAGGCAGCCCGATCTACGGCATGCCGATCCTCGAGGCCCACAAGGCGCGCACCGTCGTCGTCAACAAGCGCTCGATGGCCTCGGGCTACGCTGGCATCGACAATCCACTGTTCTACATGGACAAGACGATGATGGTGTTCGGCGACGCCAAGAAAGTCGTCGAGGACATCGTCAAGTCGATCGAGTAGCGGCAGCGACTCCGCGCCGCGCGGCTTCGATGGTGGCGACGTCGATTTTCTTCATCGGCATCATCGCCTCGAACGCACGCTTCCACTCATCGCC